>JBDTAR010000071.1:0-28924 GCA_039924545.1 Nakamurella sp.
GGTGTGAATTCACACCTGTCGCGCCGCAATGCTATGTCTGGATTTATCGCGAGCGGGAGAGCCCACGGCGCTACTCCCTGGCGGTTTAAGGCTTTGCAAGGTCGTCTTCGATCTTCCAGTCGCGGACGGCGATGAAACCTGCGGCCAGCATCGGAACCAATGCGCAGAGCATTGCGATAATCGACGCGGTGTAGTTGCCGGATAGGTCGTGCAGCAGGCCGAAGCCCAAAGGGCCGATCGACGCGATGAGGTAGCCGATGGACTGGCTGAAGCCGGACAGGGCCGTCGTACCTTCAGGGGTGTGCGCACGCCACGCCAGCAATGTCAGGACCATCGGGAACGAGCCCAAGCCGAAGCCGATGAGCACGGCAGTGAGCCACGGGACGGTTAGCGGCATGACGAGAAGACCCAGGTAGCCAAGCGTCAGCGAGCCGATGAATGCGATGACGAACACTTCGTGCCGCCGGAAGGTACCGAGCATCGCCGGCACCAGCGCTGAGATCGGGATGCCCGTGGCGGTGGCGATTGCGAGCATGCCGCCTGCGGCATCCTGGGTCATGCCCGCGTTGGTGAGCACGGCCGGCACCCAGCCGAAAATCACGTATGCCTGCAACGATTGGATTCCGAAGAACACTGCCATCGACCAAGCGTGCGGAATGCGCAGCAGGCGCGTCATGGGGATAATCGGCGCGGACGCGACCGCTGCTGGGGTTTGGGTTGGCACAGCGGGTGCTTCCCGGCTGGCGCGGGTCGCGTCTGGCCCGTTTCCCCCGCGCCTACCGGGTGTCCGAATAAGGGCCGCCATCCACGGGATCAAGGCGATCGCGGACGTCGCTGCCCACATGCCGATGCCCAGCCGCCAGGTGCCGCCCAGCGCATTTTCCACCGGCAAGGCGAGGGCAGAGCCCAGAGCCTGGCCGGCCATCAGCACCGTTGTGTAGAGGGCCGTCATCGGTGCGATGGTGGTCGGGAAGTAGCGGCGAATTAGTCCGGGAAGCAAAACATTGCCGAACGTGATCGCGCCGAGGGACAGGACCGACCCGGCAAACAGGGCCCACAGGCTGCCGGTGGCGCGCAGTAGCTGCCCGCCGGTCAAAACCACCAGCGAGGCGAAAACTGCTTGTCGCGCACCTAATCTCGAGGCGAGACCGGACACGCCGAATCCCATTACGGCAAAGCACATTGTCGGCAGGGCGGTCAGCACGCCTGCAACAGTGCCGGACATCCCGGTCGCCTCCTGCAGCTCGGGGATAACGACGCCTAGTGCATTGACCGCAGGGCGCAGGTTGAACGCCAACAGCACGACCGCGGCGATCATGACGAGGCCACCGGTTCGCCGCGCGCTACGCGCGGACGCCGTCATACGCGAAAGAACAGAGGCAGGCACATCGCCGGGATTGTGATTTGTCACCTACAGCAGAGTAGTGCCCTCCCGCTGTTCCGTAATCTTCACCAGTTTGGCAGGCTACTAATTATGACGACGATCGCGATTCTAGGTACCGGCAAGATCGGTGAGGCCCTGCTCTCGGGTTTGATCACTGCTGGGCGTCCCGCAGAGTCCTTGCAGTTTTCTGAGAGAGCAGAGGGCCGCGCGGCTGAGTTGACCGCTCGCTACGGTGTGCGGGCGACCACGCCAAGCGTGGCTGCCGCAGAGGCAGATGTCTTGATCGTCGCGGTGAAGCCGCAGGATATCGATGCGCTCATTTCCCAGATCGCGCCGACCATTACGCCGGGGACGCTGGTCGTGTCGGTGGCAGCGGGACTGCCTACGTCCCTGTATGAATCAACGTTGCCGGCAGGCACGCCCGTGGTGCGCGTGATGCCTAATACGCCGATCGTGGTGCGCGAGGCGATGAGTGCGATCTCCCCGGGCACCTACGCGACCGCTGAACACCTGCAATTGGTTCAGGACCTCCTGTCGACTGTCGGCAAAGTGGTGCGGGTACCTGAGTCTCAGCAGGATGCGGTGACGGCGCTATCCGGGTCTGGGCCTGCCTACTTCTTCTTTCTCGTCGAGGCAATGATTGACGCTGGCATCCTGTTGGGTTTGCCGCGCGCCGTAGCGACTCAACTCATCATTCAGTCGGCCATAGGTTCCGCCACCATGTTGCGCGATACCGGTGAGCACCCTGTCATATTGCGGGAGGCTGTGACCTCTCCGGGTGGCACGACGATCGCCGCGATCCGTGAGCTGGAGAACCATGGAGTCCGCGCAGCACTGCTCTCTGCGATCGAGGCCGCAGCGCGCAGGTCCACCGAACTAGGGAAAGCAGCTCATTAGCAGGCGTTAGGAAATATTTGGGTGTGACACTCCGTAGTCTTTACAAATAAATTCGATTTCGTGTCGCATTCGTCCCACCAGTCACGCTAAAGTACTTTTGAGCGCGGTCGCAACATTTTCGTCGGAGGGGAAGCCGACGGGGCGATCTGCGCCGAGAGACGGTGCCCCATGCCTAAGGACCAGCCGGAGAAGTCGGCCGTGACGGAGATTCATGCCGCTGCGCACGACCCGGCTCTTGCCGAGATACGTTTTTACACCGTGGCTGAAGTCGCTGAGGTGATGCGGGTATCACGGATGACCGTGTACCGACTGGTGCACTCTGGAGAGCTTCCGGCGGTGCGAGTGGGCCGCAGTTTCCGAGTCCCCGAACGCACCGTTCACAATTACCTGCGAGCCGCTTTCACGGATGCTGGCTAAGTCGCCCCCGGCGGGCCAGTAGAATAAAGCTGCACCTGTGCATTGAGATGGGTGTTGTGGGTGTTTCGCGCATGCGCTGTGTCACGCGCCGCGCTAAATGCCTTGTCCAGGCATCATTCCATGTTCGACCGACGGTCGGACGCTACGCAAGAGGTTGAGTCATGGGTTCAGTTATTAAGAAGCGCCGCAAGCGGATGGCAAAGAAGAAGCACCGCAAACTGCTGCGTAAGACCCGTGTGGCTCGCCGTAAAGCCGGCAAGTAGCCCCAGACGACCGACGCTGGCGTCGCCCGAACAGGGATGGCGTCAGTTTCGGTGTACCTGAAGAACCTGGTTGAGACAGGAATAGAAGGGCCCGGCCGTTTCGGCCGGGCCCTTCATTTTAGGACAGCGTCATACGTACAGCGTCATACGTACAGCGTCATACGGACTGCGTCAAACTACTTCACGGTGCTTTGTGACACCGAACCCGTCAGCTGGCGCTGGAAGATCACATAGACCACGAGCACCGGGATGATCGTAATGACAATGGCGGCGAAGAGTGCTCCGAAGTCCACTGAATAGCCAGCGGACGACGCGAACGACGCCATGCCCTGGGTGAGCACGTAGTTGTTGGGTTCGGTGTTCAGCGCCACCGGGAGCAGGAACTGGTTCCATAGGCCCAGGAAGTTGAAGATGGATACCGCAGCCATTCCGGGCTTGGCCATCGGCAACATCACCTGGAAGAACGTGCGCCATTCGGTCGCGCCGTCCACCTGGGCGGCCTCGTAGATCTCATTCGGCAGCTGCCCGAAGAACGAGTGTAGAAAGAAGACCGTAAACGGTAGCGCGAACGCGACATACGTCATGATCAGACCAGGCAGCGTATTCAACAGTCCGATGTTTTTCAGCGTGAAGAATAGTGGCACCACGGCCAGGAAGATTGGGAATGTGAGCCCGGCCAGCATGGAGTAGTAGATGATCCGGTTACCGGGGAACGAGTAGCGCGCCAATACGTAAGCGCACATGGCTCCCAAAACCATGACGATCACGAGAGAAGAGCCCACCACGACCACGGTATTCAAGAACCATTTGCCGATGCCCGCCTGCTCCCAGGCGTTCGAGTAGTTCTCCCAGTGCAGTTTTGTGGGCAGTGCTAGCGGCGAGCCGGACAGCACTTCTTGCGTCGATTTGAACGACGTCATCAGCACCCATAGCAGCGGGATGAGGACGATCGCTGACCACAGGATGAGCAGCGCATGCGTGCTCACCGCCACCGCGCGATCGCCGCTGGACTGTCGATTCTTGTTGACCTGGACTACGTCGGCGTGGCGCGGAGTCTGGTCGGTAGAAAGCATCGTCATCACACTGCTCCTTGCCGCATCGGTGAAGCCATAGCTGCCGTCTCGGGTTTCGGCCCCTGCACTCGGCGTGCTTTGCGGTTCTTCGGTACATCCGGGCCGCCGCCGGTCCACCGGTTAACCAGGAATACCAGCGTCGCGAAGAGCAGAGTCACTATGGCGAGAATGACGCCCATCGAGGTGGCGTAGCCGAACTGGCCCTTGCGGAACGCGGTGTTGTACAGGTCTTGGGACATCGTCAACGTCGTGTTGTTGGGGCCACCGAAGGGGTTGAGCGCCATCATGTAGACGAACGAGTCGAGGACCGCGATACCGATGTAGATGTAGGCGGTCTGGATCGTGTCGCGGATCAGCGGAATCGTCACCGAGATTGCGGTGCGGAATCGGCCCGCGCCGTCGAGCTTTGAGGCCTCATAGACCTCGGCGGGTACTCCCTTGATCGCCGCGATGAACAGCACGGCGTAAAAACCAACGAAGCTCCAGATGATCACGAACATGGACGCCGGCATGGCCGTCGACGAATTACCGAGCCAGGCGAAGTTCGTGAATCCGTCGAGCCCGACTGAGGTGAAGACTTTGTTCAAGATGCCGCGCGCCGGGTCGTATACCTGCGCCCAAATCAGGCCGATCACGATGGCTGGCACCGCGTACGGGAAGAAGGACACGACCCGGTAAAAGCTGGAGGCCTTGATTCCGCGGACCGGACCGCGGGACGGTCCGCCCACCGTCACCATCGACGCGATCGCAATCGCCGCGATGAGAGTCACTAGCGGCACGACGATGCCGAGCTCAATGTTGTTGAACAGCGCCTGCCGGAATTTATCGTCGTGGAACAGTTTGACGTAGTTGTCCATGCCGGTGAAGTTCATGTTCTTCGAAAAGCCCTTCCAGTCCGTCATCGAGTAATAGACGGCCTGGACGAAGGGCGAGACGACGAATATGACGAAGATGACGAGCGGTAGACCCAGAAATACCGCCATGAAGCTGACTTTGTCGAATGTCAGCGCTGGGCCGGCGAGTGCCCGGCCGGCGCCAATGATGCCGAGGATTCCGGCGAGCAGGAAGGCATACCAGCCGACGTTGCTGCCGCCGAACAGGTCGGCAAAAGACTTGGGTCCCACGGCGATCCACCAAGCAGCGCAGACCATCGCGACGATAGAAGCCGTTCGGGCGATTTTCGCCGTGGTGCGCTGCGCGGCCGGGACGGCCAGTAGGGCTGCGCCAGAGGCGAGCATGACGATGCCCGCAACGAGCGCAACGAGGATGGCGTAGGCGGCAATTTTGGCCGTGAAGCCCGAGGCTGAGGTGTTGTAGTACTGGAACCATCCGCTGTCGCCGCCAAACCACGGCAGCACGATCTGGGCCGCACCTAAGATCCCGCCCGCTATCAGCAGAATAGCTGCGGCACGGTCTGCGCCGACTCCGACAGGAGCCTGAGGGCCAGGTTTCGTCGCTGCTGGAGGGTCGATAACGCTGGACCGACTCATAGGGAAATTCCTCACCATGCAAGGCACGGGCCGGACGACCGGAATTGCGCGGTCATCCGGCCCGTGCGTGTTGTGCAAGCTATGAATGACGATCTGTGACACGTGTCACGTGATCGTAAGCCATAGTTACTACTTGGTGACCTTGATCTTGGTGATCGTCGAGTCATTGGCGATCGTGTCCATGATCTTCTGCATACCGGCGGTGAGGCCGGCAGCATCGAGCTCACCGGAAAGGAAGCCATTCCACACGACGAGGCTGTCTGTGTTCATGCCATAGAAATCGTAGAACTGGTAGTTGAACACGTTCGTGCCAGCGGCCGTCAGCATGTCCGACTGGGATACCAGTGCGGTCGAGCCGAAGCCGTCCGCCGGAACGGTGCCCTTGACGATCGTCGGGGCCAGCTTCTCCTTGGCGAAGTTGGTCGCCGCGTCCTTCGAGAGCATGGCGCGGAGCAGTTCCTTGCCACCCGCCGCGTTCGGGGCTGACGTCGGAACGATGTATGGCTCGCCAGCTGCGCTACGCAGCGACTCGTACGGCAATTTCGGGGAATCCGTCAGCACCAACTCTGGGAAGCCCTTCATCTCGAAGCCCGCCTTCGTGGCCTTCTTCATCTCGTTCTCGATCCACGAGCCCGACGGGTAGATCAGGGCCTGCTCTTCGTCCGACCACTTGGCCTGCGCAGCGGTGAATTGGGTACCCGCGCCACCTGGCACGAAGTACCCGTTCTTGACGGCAGTCTCCATGGCCTTGAACACGCCCTGGATGGCCGGGTTCGACCATGCATCCGGCTTCAGGTTCTCCAGGCCGAGGCGAACTTCGTCGCCACCTTCCTTGATGGCACTGTCAATCGCGAGCGTGTTGTAGTACGTGGCCGCTTCCTTGCCCCAGACGAAGAGGTACTTGCCCTTTGCCTTCGCCTTGGCGCCTAGATCTAGAGCCTCGTCCCACGTCTTTGGTGGGGTCCAGCTGTTCTCCGCGAACAGTGAACTGGAGTACCACAGTCCGTAGATCGTCATGACGTAGTTGATCGCCAAGAACTTGCCGCCATAGGTACCTGGACCCTTGACGCCGCCGAACAGTGTGTCGGAGATCTTGGTGCCCTCGTAGTTCTGTGACTCGAATACATCGTCGAGCTCCGAGAGCTGGTCCAGAATGGTGTTGAAGCCGATCGCATCCGCGCCGGAGTTGTCGATCAGGTCCGGTGGGTTGCCCGCGACGAACTGCGGCTGCAGCTCGGTGGCTATCTTGGTGGACGGTTTGACGTCGAACGTCACGCCCGAGTTCTTCGCTTCGGCTGTTTTACCCGCAAACTGGACGTAGTCGTAACCGTAGCCACCGTTGAAGATGACGGCGTTGACTGTTGAGCCAGCCTTGAGTCCGAACGGATTAGCGGCGTCACCGGCCGGAGCTGCGGACGATTCAGTCGCGCCGGAGTCAGCAGCAGACGATGTGTCCGAACTTGCCGGAGCTGCTGCTGACGAGGTGTCACCCGCTGCAGCGGAGCTCGAAGTTGTGCCCGCGCCGCCTCCGGCGCACGCGGCAACGATTCCGGCCAGCGGCACGAGCGCCGCAGTCGCGGCGGCACCGCGAAGCACGGTCCGTCGATTAATGCTCTTGGATTCCTTGCTCATTGACTTCCAACCTTTCGTTGGGATCGGGGGCCGTCGGGGCCCCACGCTTGATGCGATTGCCGAAGCGAGCTTCGAGAGCGTGGTTGTGTGCATCTCCTTCCGGAATGTTCGCCGAAATGTAGACCGGCGGAATAGCACCATCGGATGCAAGCCTGTCGGCGATACCAATGGTGAGTAGTTGGGCGATGAATGCCGCGGTGATGGACGATACGGCGCCAACTTTTGCCGCCGAGCCGAGTTCGATTGTCGTATCGCCATACGGTGCGCGGTTATCTATGACGATGTTCGCCACTTCCGACAGTCGTTTACCCGAAGCATGTTTCGGCGTCACGGCCATGGTGTGGGCCATGCTGGTGACGGCGATAACCGGGTGCCCATTCGCCTTGGCTGCTAGTGCCAGACCGACGATTGAAGCGTTAACGCCCGAGTTCGACGCGATGATGAAAACATCGGCCGGATTGATTGGATAAAGGCCTAATAGCTGATCGACCACCGTCGGATCGCGTTCTAGGAGAGGGCTGTCTACCTCGTTGGCAGTCAAATTGCCGTAGAGAGCGAGGTCCACGAGGCGAATTCGGTTCGCGGGAATCAGCCCGCCAGCCCGGCCGGCGAGTTCCATCGCGAAGGCGCCCGAATGTCCAGTGCCGAATGCCTGGATCACGCCCCCGCGTCGAATGCCATCGGTCAAAAGATCGATAGCGGAATCGAGGCCACCGGCGGCCGCCTCCGCGGCAAGGGCGTCCACCCGAGTGGTGACCTCAGTGAGGTATTGCTGCGAAAAGTCAGGCATAGCGAGCTCCGTCCGTTGGCCGTGCGGCGCGGCTTGTCGATCCACTACGACGACGATGTTCAGGCGCGCCCGCGCGCCCGGTCCCGCGCCGGTGTTCAGATACGGCCATGGCCGACGCGGCGAGCATCGTCGCCGCGCGGCTGAAGTTGTACTGGGCAACGAGCAGGTACAGGAGGTCCAGGACGAATAGTTGCGCGTGCTTCGCCGCAAGATCGTCCGGCTGCAGGTAGGCGTCCGATGCGTGGGCGACAATGTGGCTGTCCGCGAGCGCGGCCAGCGGGGACGCAGAGCTTCCGGTAATGGCGATCGTGAACGCGCCGGATGACCCGGCCAAGGACATTGCCTCGATCGTCTCGTCGGTGCGGCCGGTATTCGAGATTGCTATTGCCACGCTGTTGACTCGTGGGATCGCGGCGCTCGCCAATGCCGCGTGCACTTCTTGCCAGGCATGCACCGGGATCCCGATGCGATAGAGCCGGTTCGCCATCTCGTCGGCCATGACGCCGCTTCCGCCGATACCGTAGATGTCGAGGTGACGGCATTGCGCGATGGCGCTGGCGACGGAAGAGAGCTGCTTGAGGTTGATTCCGTCCGCCGTGGTCTGTAGCGACATTGTCTGGGCCATGACCAGTGCGCGGAGCACCTGTTCCGGCCGGTCGTCGGGGCCGAAGGCACGTCCGATATCCGCACGCCAGGAGTCGAGTGCGCTGCCGCGGCCGATGTCTGCAGCCACCGCCACCCGGAATGGCATGTAGCCGGTATAGCCGAGAATCCGACAGAATCGTGTGACCGTGGCCGCGGATGTGCCGGCTTGCTTGGCGAGATCCGTGATGGACAAATCTAGCGGTGCTGACGGCTTTTCCAGCAGTAGCATCGCGATCTTTGTCATGGCGGCAGGCATTTGTGGCATGCGCGATTGGATACGCTCACGCATACGGGTGGCAACCTGATCTACAGCTTCTGCAACCGACAATGAAAATCCATCTCACTAGACGGGCCAATTAATGAAAACAATTACCGTTAGAACGCTCAGTGTCAATGCCGACGTGGTATCAAAGCGATAACGATGCTGATCGGTATCGATGCAGGCGGCACTTCAACGCGCGCCGTCGTGCTGGATGAGACAGGGCGCTGCCTGGGGTTTGGCGTAGGTGGAGGCGGAAATCCGGTGGCGCTGGGCCCAGCCCAGGCAGGGCAAGGCATCCACGATGCCGTGGAGCGGGCGATCAGTACTGCTCGCGCCGCGGGATACGACGACGTCGTGGGCCAAGGCGGCGCGAGCAACGTTGGTGGCGGTAGCACTGGAGCTCGGAACAGCATGTCGGTCCTCGCCATGGCAGGCGCGAGTAGCTTCGCCGCGCCCGGCGTCATGGCCAACATGGTCCGCGAGGTAAGCGGGGTAGCCCACGTCCAGGTGATGTCGGACCTGCTCGCTATGTTCGCATCCGGAACACCGGAGCAACGCGGCTACGTCCTGGTGTCCGGTACCGGCGCCGCCGCGCTCCGGATCAAAAACGACATGGTCGAGGCCGCCGCAGATGGGCTCGGTTGGCTGCTGGGAGACGCGGGTTCCGGCTTTTGGATCGGACACCGCGCGGTCCGCGCTGCCCTTGGCGCCCTTTCCGGGCATGCACCAGAAACTACGATGACGGTGCTGCTCCAGAAGAGCCTCGGAGTCGCGCTCGATCAACCTCGCACGACGCAGGGCAGATTCGTGGCCGTCGAGACCGCGATCGACACCTTCTACCAAATGCCACCTATCGAACTGGCGAAATACGCGTCGATGGCGTTCACCGCGGCGAAGGTCGCCGATCCACAATTCGATGGAGAGCCCGTCGCTCCGCAGTTTCCCGCAGACGCCGATCCCGTCGCCGTGCGGATTTTGACGGATGCCACCGAACAACTCGTCCGCACGCTTGCGGCGGTGCGGATCCCGGAGCTACCAGGGCCGATTGTGCTGGGCGGCACAGTTGCCAAGCGGCTGCCGGGGTTGACCGCAGCGGTGCGCACCTCGGTCGCCGGAGCGGGCCGTGCGCCGTCTCCAGCTGCGCCGTCAGATCCCCAATTGCAGGTACGCATCGTCCCCGATGGTGCCGTGGGGGCGGCAGTGCTGACGCTGCGCCAGGCCGGTATCACTGTCGACCAAGAGATATTTGACCGCGTCACGTCGTCACTCGCGGCGCTTCGGTAGCAGCAGGGATTCGGTAGCAGCAGGGCTTCGGTAGTAGCAGGGATTCGGTAGCAACAGGGCTTGGGCGCCAGCGAGTGCGCATCCGGCGCTTCGCCGCGGACATCGTCATACGTAGAAGGCGTCACACACAAGACGAGCTAGCGGGGGCGGCGGCGCCATGCGGCTCCCGCGGCCAGAGCTCCGGCGATCACGCCCGCGACCAACACGCTAGGCACCCCGATTTTCGCAGCCTTTCGACCGGTGCGGAAATCGTGTATGGCCCAGCCCCGCTGCCCGGCCAAGCGGCGCAGTGCAGCGTCCGGGTTGATAGCGACGGCGGTACCGACAGCGGATAGCATCGGCACGTCATTGATCGAATCTGAATACGCCGTGCAGCGACTCAGCGTGAGCCCCTCCCTTGCGGCGAGCGACCGGACTGCCGCTGCCTTGGCGGGGCCATGCAGTAGATCGCCGACGAGGCGGCCGGTGTATCTGCCGTCGAGGGTCTCGGCGACAGTGCCGAGTGCGCCAGTGAGGTGCAGGCGGCGCGCTACGACCTGCGCAAGCTCAATGGGTGTCGCGGTCACCAAGTACACGCGCCGCCCGGCCTCCATATGCTTGTTGGCTAGCCGCCGAGTGCCCGCGTAGATCTTGTCCACCATTAACTCGTCGAAAATTTCTTCGCCCAGTCGCACTATCTCGTCGACGCGACGGCCTGCGACGAACGCTAATGCTGCGGCGCGTGCGTCCAATGCGTCGGCCATATCCTCGCTGCCGAGCACGCGAAACTTCACCTGGTGCCAGGTAAATCGAGCGATATCGCCGGAATTGAAAAACTTTCGCGCGGCGAGACCGCGAGCGAAGTGGAACAGCGATGCGCCCTGCATCATCGTGTTGTCAACGTCGAAGAACGCGGCGGCTGTCAGGTCTGGTGGTGGCGGTGTGCTGGCTGGATCAGCGACAGACGCATCATCCTCAGCATGCATCGCGGCGAACGCGGCCTCTGCGGAGGCGTCCCCAGTGATTTGCGCCCGCACCTCAGCGCTTCTGTGCCGCCAGGATCTGCCGCGCACTACCCACCTTCCCTCACGCCACTTCCGCACCCTGGATTGAGCGCTGTCGTCGTACAAAGCCTATGCGAGGGCTCATTGTGCCGACTGGTTTCCGGGCTGATGAGCCGGAAATTGTTGGCGCTGCAATGATGAGGGTGTGGACAAGCACGTAATGACTGGGGCCGATCCCGGTGCGCCGGGCGAGTGGGGCCCTGTGGGAAATGTGGCCGACGTGGTGCACGCCGCTGCCCTGCGCGCGCCGCACGACGCCGCACTGATCGGCCGGTGGGGCTCTCGAACATGGGCCGAGCTTGATGCTGCGGCCAGCGTCGGAGCCGTAATGCTTACTTCCGAACCACGCAAAACCGGGGCCGAGACAGCGACGTCAGATACGGCGGTGACCGGAGACAGAGTCGTGGTGGCGCTGCCGACCGGTCTCGAATTGGCGGCCGCGCTGTTCGCGGCACTACGCGCCGGCCTAGTTGCGGTACCTGTCGACCCCACGCGGACCGACGTTGCCTGGGTCGCCAAGCGGGTCGGTGCCCGAGTCGTGATCGCCGACGGTTTCTCTCCCGCGGCAGGTACACATGCTGTGCCAGCTGCGATCGTCGTGTCATCCGCGCAAGTCGCGAAATGGTGGGGCGGACAAGAAACCAGGTATGACGAGTCCCGCGGCGAAGCCGTCGGCGAAGATCTGGCCCTTTTGGCACGGGGGAGCCGCGCCGCGCCGCCAGTCATGCTGTCGCATCGCGCGATCCTGTCCGCCGCTCGCGCCGTGGCTGGAGCGAAGCCGGTCGCGCTGCGCAGTTCCGATCGGGTGTTACAGGTATTACCCCTGTTCCATGTCGTCGGACTGGTCACAGCGTTCCTGCCCGCAGCGCTCGCTGGCGCCGCAGTCGTGGTGCCGGATGAAACGGATGAGGGCAGCAGGGTCGCGAACGCAGTGGCAGCGGTGCGGGCACATCGAGTGTCAGTGCTACCTGCTGAGCCGACGCTGTACCGACAGCTTGACCGGGTTGATGGTTTTGAGCGCGGACTGGGCACGGTGCGGCTGATGACTTCGGGGTCCTCCCCGCTAGATCCGGCCGATTTCGCCGCGATCCGGGCCGCCACGGGGCAGACCGTGCGGGAAGGATATGGCATCTCCGAAGCAGCCAGCGCGATTGCGTCGACGCTGATGGCGACGACCGCCAAGGCCGGTTCGGCTGGCCTGCCGTATCCCGGGGTCGAGGTCCGCATAGAGGGAAGCACTGACGACGACTTCGATGGCGGGGACGAGAACCATATGCGGGGTGATGCGTTCTCCCATTCGCGCGAGGGCGCGGGGGGGATCACACCGAGCGAAGGACCGACCGCAGGACCGACCGAAGGACCGACCGAAGAACCGACCGAAGAACTAAGCGAAGAACTAAGCGAAGCCACCGCCGAGGCACCATCCGTAACTGAGACCGAGATCGACACACGGATCGAACCTCAGACCCACCCGACTCCGGTGCCGTCTGGCGACACTCGTGCGATGCTCGACGGCATTACCGATCTGGTCGAGGTGACCGGTCCGGGCGGCGAAGTCGGCCAGATCTCGATCCGTGGCACCACGTTGTTCTCCGGCTACTGGCCGGATGGTTCGGGCGGGCCGGACTCCGACGGTTGGTTTCTTACCGGCGATATCGGCTACCTCGACGACGCGGGCGAGCTGCACCTGGTCGACCGGGCGACGGAGACGATTACCGTCGCTGGGTTTACGGTGTATCCGCGTGAGGTGGAAGACGTACTCGTGGGCCATCCACTCGTCGCCGATGTTGCCGTGGTTCCGATGCCAGGCCGCGGAGGCCAGACAGTAGTGGCGGCGCTGGTGGCTAAGCCCGGCACCCGCCCGGTAGCGCAAGACGTCTCGGAGTTCGCGGCCACCTCGGGCCTAGCACCATTTAAGCGCCCGACCGACTACCTGGTGGTCGAGGCGTTGCCGCGCACCGAAGTCGGCAGGCTCGACCGCACAGCAGTGCGCAGCATGTTCGCTGCAGCTCGCGGCATTACCCTGCCCGATCAGCAGCCCAAGCAGCAGTCAGTGCAGAAGCCGATACCGCTGTGGCGGCGGCTACCGGGCACTTCACGCGCCACTGGCGGGGTGCGAAGAGGGGCACGCGACACCGACGAGGACCTATTTTAGGGATCATCTAGGTTTTAGGGGTTATCGAGGAAGTAGATGAGCGCAATGGATCTGGTCGTTAAACGGATTTATGACGATCCTGCCGACACGGACGGGTACCGGGTGCTGGTGGACCGGCTCTGGCCGAGGGGCTTGACCAAGGACAAGGCTCGGATTGACGAGTGGGTGAAGGAGCTCGGCCCGTCCACTGCCCTTCGTAAGTGGTTTGCGCACGAGGTACCGAAATGGCCCGAGTTTCGCACCAAATACCGCGCCGAACTGGCGGACGCCGCCGAGCTGTGGCAACCAATTCTCGACCGCGCGAAGGTTGGCCAGGTGACATTGCTGTTCGGCGCACACGACTCCGAGCACAACCAGGCAGTGGTGCTGCGGGAGTTTCTGCTTGAGCAGGGGTAGCGGCAGAACAGCGTCATACTTGGTGACCCGATAGTCGGAAGACGGACTGTTGTCGGACAATAGGACAGCAGTGTCGTAAACCTGATGAAGGAGATGGCTGTGCCGCTCGCACCGATTGATCGGGAACTGCCCACAGATGAGGCGCGCGATCTGATCGGGCTGACCCGCGAAGTCACCGAACGCGAACTTGTGCCGCGCGTAGCTGCCGCAGAGGAGACCGGCACGTTCCCTCGCGACCTCATCGCGATGATCGGAGAGCTGGGGCTCCTGTCACTTCCCTATCCTGAGCGGTATGGGGGCGGCGGCCAACCGGCGACGGTATATCTGCAGGTTCTCGAAGAATTAGCGCGCGGGTACGTGGCTATGGCTATGAGCGTGTCGGTGCATGTACTGGCGTGTCACGGCGTCGCCGGGTTCGGATCCGATGAGCAGCGGGAAAGGTTGCTGCCGGACATGCTGTCGGGCCGCACACTCGGCGCGTACTGCCTGTCCGAGCCGCATGCGGGCTCCGACCCCGCGGCGATGCGCACGCGAGCGAAGCGGTTGGGCACCGGCGCCGGCTATAGCGTGACCGGAAGTAAGGCCTGGATCACCCACGGGCCGGTCGCTGATTTCTACCTACTTTTGGCCCGCACCTCGGATGACGGGTCGCACGGGATCAGCGCGTTTTATGTTCCGGCTGGTGTCGATGGGCTCGAGACGCTGCCTCCTGAACACAAGATGGGGCTCAGATCCTCCCCTACGTCTGGAGTGCGATTCGATAACGTCGCGGTGTCTACAGACCAGCTCATTGGTGTGGAGGGCCAGGGGTTCTCAATAGCGATGTCCGCCCTGGACACCGGACGGCTGGGGATCGCCGCGTGCGCTGTCGGGTTGGCGCAGTCGGCCCTGGACACCGCAGTGAGCTACGCGCAGGAGCGGCGTGCGTTCGGCCGGTCCATTGACGCATTCCAAGGAGTGTCGTTCCTGCTCGCCGACGCGTCCGCACAGATCGTGGCGGCGCGGCAGCTCTACCTGTATGCGGCGCGGCGCAAGGATGCTGGGCTGCCGTTCGCCACCGAGGCAGCAATGGCGAAGTTGACGGCCACCGACATGGCGATGTCGGTCACTACCAATATGGTCCAGGTGTTGGGCGGTGCCGGATACGTGACCGACTATCCGGTGGAGCGGTATATGCGAGAGGCGAAGGTGCTGCAGATCGTGGAGGGCACGAATCAGATTCAGCGAATGGTCATTGCGCGCGCCTTGCGCGGCTCGCAGGGCGGTAACCGGTGAATGGCGATGCGGACGTGACGGTGAGCGCCGGGGCGGACATCGCCGCCAATACAGCCCATCCGCGTGTGACGCTGCTCACTCGCTCGCAGTGTCATCTGTGCGAGCCAGTGCGAGCAACGGTAGAGCAGGTGTGCACCGCAGCAGGCGAATCCTGGCACGAGGTCAATGTCGATTCCGACCCTGATCTGCGCAGCGAATATGGTGACCAGGTTCCTGTTGTCCTGGTGGATGGCGAATTCTTCGCCTCGCTTCGACTGGACGCGGACACACTCGCGGCCGCTCTGAACCGTCTAGCTTAACCCGCGTTTTCGCGACTTTGTGCCCCGGTTCACAAATGGCTACAGTCATGCGTGTCAGCGACCGTGGTGCATGTGCCGACCGCGGTTCCATCGGCTTCCTTTGAAGGTGACCGCGATAGTGGTGGGTAGTGCTACATCGGATGGGCTCGGCGGAGTGTCTGTATCAAGCGCACGCCCCATCCCAGAGGCGACGGTCGTAAGGATGACAACCTATCTGCAGGTTCTCAACCGGGTAGCGGCGGGGGGCGGTCGTCCGGTTGGTGAGGACGGCACCATTTCTTCGGATCAACTCGCGGCTCTCGCCGGGGTCAATCCGGCGAAGCTGCGCAAGGACCTGTCGTACCTCGGGTCTCAGGGAACTCGCGGTGTCGGATACGACGCCGCCGGCCTGACTGCAACACTCGAAGGAGCCCTTGGTGCTCGCGAGGTCTATCCGGTCGCCATTGTCGGCCTCGGCCATCTTGGTAGCGCGCTCGCCGGATATCCCGGCTTTTCCGGCCGTGGACTGCCTATTCGAGTGCTGCTCGACGCCGATCCGAACAAGATCGGTACGAGTGTCGCCGGGATCACGGTGGCCGATATTCGTGAGGCTGCCGCCGCGTGCCGCTCCGATAACGTGGCGATCGGCGTGATCACCACGCCGGAGTCCGCAGCTCAAGAGGTTGCGGACATCCTTATTGCCGCTGGCGTGCGGTCAATTCTGAACTTTGCGCCCGGGAACCTCGCGGTTCCGGATGGCGTGGAGGTTCGCCGCGTCGACCTGGCTCTGGAACTAAACCTGCTCGCCTTTCATGAATCTCGTCGCAGTGGGCACCGGGCCGCAGACGCGGTGGTGTCCCGGTGACGACCTCCCGACAAACGATGACTGCCGCCACTACCACACGCATCGTCATGACGACACAATCTATCGACACAATCAAGGAGACGGTGATGGATTCGACTGCCAGTGCCTCCAGTGCTGTTCAGATCGGCCGTATCGCGTTTGTCGGTGCGGGCCCAGGCGACCCCGGTCTGCTAACGGTGCGCGCGGTCGAGGCACTGCGGCACGCCTCCGCAGTGATGACGGATCCGGATGTGCCCGGAGCCATTGTGGCTCTGGCCGAGAATGCCGACATTACGCACGCGGTGGGTTCTCCTGCCGAGGTGGCGGCGAGCCTCATTGCGGCGGCGCGCGGCGGTCAGCAGGTGGTTCGGCTGGTGGCGGGCGGCGTGTTCACTGCAGATCCGGTCATTGCCGAGGTCGCTGCGGTGGCCGATTCCTTAGTTCCGTTCGATGTGGTGCCTGGGCTACCGGTGGCGGTATCGGCCGCGGCCTATGCGGGCATTCCAGTCGGCTCGATGCACACGGTTGCTGACGTCCGAGCCGCATCCGACTGGACCCGACTAGCCCGAGCACCGGGCACATTGCTGTTGCAGGCCGCCGCGGGCCATCTCTCCGATACGGCCGCGGCGCTGGCCGAGGCCGGAGTCGACCCGGCCACGCCCGCCAGCGTTACCGCGGGCGCCACATTGGCTACGCAGCGCACGGTGCACGGCTCGGTAGCGACACTCAACGCGATTGCCGGCGAATTGGCTGGACCGCTGGTCATTACCGTCGGCGCCGCGGCGTCGCAGCGACATGACTTGTCCTGGTGGGAATCTCGCGCGCTATACAGCTGGAACGTCCTGGTGCCACAGACCCGTGAGCGTGATACCGGCCTGGTGGACCGCATTCGAATTCATGGTGGGATCCCCACGATGGTGCCGACCATGGCAGTGGAGCCGCCGCGCAGCCCCGCGCAGATGGAGCGATCCGTCAAGGGCCTGGTGGACGGCCGCTATCAGTGGGTCATTTTCACCTCGGTGAATTCAGTGCGGGCGATCTGGGAGAAGTTTGGTGAGTTCGGACTCGACGCCCGCGCGTTCTCTGGAGTGCGGGTCGCCTGCGTGGATACCGCGACAGCACAGTCCGTTCGGGAATTCGGCATAGTGCCCGATCTCATCTCGGAGCACCCGGAGATGTCGACGGGCCTGCTCGATGCGTTCCCGGAGTTCGACGAAGTTTTCGATCCGGTCGATCGGGTTCTTCTGCCCCGCGCTGATATTGCCACCGAAACACTGGCCGACGGCTTGCGCGAACGAGGCTGGGAAGTGGACGATGTGACGGCCTACCGGACCGTTCGCGCATCGCCGCCCGAAGCCTCGATCCGCGAGGCCATCAAGTCCGGTGGGTTCGATGCCGTGTGCTTCACGTCGGCGTCAACCGTACGGAACCTGGTGGGAATCGCCGGTAAGCCGCATGCGCGAACCATTGTCGCCTGCCTCGGGCCGAAGACTGCTGAAACCGCGCGTGAGTTCGGCCTGCGGGTTGATGTTGTGCCGGAGCGCCCCGAGATGGCGCTGTTGGTGGAGTCGTTGGCACAACACGCCAATCGGTTACGGGCCGAGGGTGCGCTGCCGCCGCCGCGGAAGGCTCCGCGACGTAAGTAGCAAAGGTTCCAGTAGCGCTGCCGCCGGTAACCGCTACTCTGGTGGCCATGACGACCCCTCCGCAGCAGCCGGGATATCCTCAGCAGCCCGAGTATCCGTCCACTCCGCAGCCCGGCTATGTGCAGCCGCAGTATCCACAGCCGCAGTATCCACAGCAGGGCTCTCCACAGCCTGGATATGCGCAGCCGAAGTACACACAGCCGGGATACGGTCAGCCGGGATACGGCCAGCCTCAATATCCGCAGCAGGGATATCCGCAGCCCGGGTATCCACAGCAGCCGACGAACCCCTATGGTGTACCCGCTTACCCGGGCTACCCCACGGGTGGGGCGGCGCAGGGCGGCTATCCGGGGTATCCCGGCGGCCAGGCGACGCCGTCACCGACCCGCCCACCAACAGTCTCACTGGCATTTGCTCTGTGGATGGTAATTTTGCTCGTGACGGTGGCGTCGAGCGCACTCCTATTCACCGGTAGTTACTACGACGAATTTGCCGCAGCCATCAATGCGGCCGGCATGTCCAGCACTGAGTCGGATATTGCGATGCAGTTCGGTAAGACTTTCCTTATCACTATCGGCCTGGTGGGTCTCGCGATCTCGCTGTTCATCTACCTCTTCTTCGGATTCAAGATGCGCTCGGGCCGGAACTGGTCGCGCATCGTGCTGACCGTGCTGGGCGGGCTGTCGGTGCTCGCCGGGGCCGCTGGGAATTCAGCGGCGTCGTTCAGTACTGTCAGGCTGGCTCAGCCCGAGGGAGCCGTCATACTCGGTTGGGTGGGTGTTGCGCTGGCCGCGGCGGCGATCATCGCTATGTATATGCCCGCGTCGAACACGTACTTCCGTGAGTCGAAGCTGGCGCGCGTGGTACTGCGGTAGTTGCCTCGATCGACGCAGCGTTGATAGGTGCAGTAGCGGCCTCAGGCTGGGCACCGGGGAATGCTGGATGAGTGCTTGTTTTCAGGTAAGACGCCGTTCGTGCCGGTTATCCGGCCCGAAGTGGTCGCCACGACCGGTAAGTTGGATGCCGTGACCGGTCCTTATGAAAACCAGCCGTACAGTAACCAGCCCAATCGGCCAGCGAAGCGAGGCTTCCTCGCCTCTATGTCCGCAGCACTGGCCCCTCGCCCGATTCCCGACGACGACGGCGGCCCGCTCAAGGCGCCCAAGGGCGTGATCGCGGCGATGGTGCTGTCGATCGTGGCAGGGGCCGTGTATGTCCTGTCCGGCGGGCTGGGTGTGATCACGATCAATTCGATGCTCGCAGCGTCGCGCAAGCAATACAACGGTTGGATCAACGACTGCACCAGCCAATTCGGCGGCATCGGTACCACCGCGGTCACCGAATCTGCGCCGACCGGATCGGCAGCCACCTGTCAGGGCTTGGTACAGATGTCCGGCAGTGACTGGAACTCGTTCAAAATGGCCAGTGTGATTGTGTCCGCAGTGTTCCTGGTGATGGGCATCGGCTTGATCGCCGCCGGAGTGTTCCTGCGAATGGGCCGACTCTGGGCTCGCCGCGTCACGATCGCCGTCACGGTCATTACGGTGTTGGCGGCAATGATGTTGGGCATGACGAGCCCCGTGGTGCTCGGCGCCACCTTGCTGTTGATGATTTCCGTTGTGCTGTGTTACGTCTCCTCCGGCGCCACCTACTTCGTGCGGGTGAAGGCTCGTCGGCACGCCTAATGATGGGGTCGATGCTGGCTGGACCAAGTAGTCGCGCGGTGAAAGTGCATCGAGAACTGCGCGCCGTGCTGGCGCTGCGCACGGTGCTAGCGGTGCTCGGCGCGGCCGTGCTCGTTGCGGTGGCGGTGGGGTTGGCTAAAGAGGGAATTGTCGACCATTCGTTCCCGGCGTTTCTGCCTGGCAGCACCGTTACGGTGATTACTAGCTACTCCGGTCCGCTCTTGGCCGGAGCGATCGGCGTCGGCGCGGTGGCCGGCCTGCTATTGGTGTCGGCCGTGACGGACATCTGGCGACGGGCTCTCATGGGAGCCAGCCTGGCTGGCTCACATGTCGGCCTGGGACACTGATCGGGTGATTGTGGACGCTTCAGCTTTCGCTATGCCGGCCGGACCGCGGGCCGTGGTGCACGTGGTGCGACACGGACTGGTGCATAACCCACGCGGGATCCTCTATGGACGCCTTCCCGACTACCACCTATCCGATGTGGGCACGGCGATGGCAGAACGCGTCGCCACGCATCTCAAGGCGACCGTCGGCGGCAAGGTCACGTACTTGGCCGCATCCCCGCTGGAGCGCGCCGCGGAAACTGCCATCCCCATCTCCCGCGAACTGGGCCTAGACGTGGTCACCGATGTGCGGCTGATCGAGCCGGCGAATGTATTCGAGGGCTCTAAATTTGCCGTCGGTGATGGGGTACTGAAGAGGCCAGCCAATTGGCGAAAGGTTCTCGACCCGTTCACTCCGTCCTGGGGCGAGGCATATTTGTCGATCGCGCGCCGAATGATGGCCGCCGCCTATGCGGCCGCGCAGGCAGCCACTGATGGGGCCCGCAGCGCTGACGGATCTGGCGAGGGTGACCGTCATGCGGTGTTGGTCTCGCACCAGCTGCCGATCTGGACACTGCGCCGATTCCTCGAGGGCCGTCGACTGTGGCACAACCCGGCGAAGAGGCAATGCGGCCTGGCCTCGATCACGACGATCACCTTTACCGGTGGGGTAGTGACCGCCATCGACTACGCCGAGCCGGCTGCCGATTTGGTGCCGACATCGACTGCGGGGGCGACTGGCGCATGACGACGCGGATTTCTAAGCGGCTTCTTTCTAAGAGGCTTCGACATGGTGGACGCCGCGAAGGGCTTGGCTCGCGAGTCCGCGCCGGGATTGTCATTGCAGTAGCGAGTGTGTTGGTCGCCGGACTCGCACTGACAGGCTGTTCGACCGGTCACGACCAGGCCGTCTACGGCGGCTCGTTCACGTTCGTCTCGCCCGGTGGGCAGACCGAAATCGCCTATAAGCCCGCCGACCGTGGCACCATCGGGACACTTTCCGGCCCCGACCTGATGACCGACAAGACCCTGACTGCGCAGCAGTTCATGGACAAGGTCGTTGTCATCAACTTCTGGGGTTCGTGGTGCCCGCCGTGCCGCGAAGAGCAAGACAGCCTTTCGCTGCTTTCAACGCAACTCGCGTCCAGCGGGGTGCAGTTCCTGGGGGTCGATCTCAAGGAGCCGAACCGCACGGCTGGTCAGGATTTTCATAGCGCGAAAAAAGTTCCCTACCCGTCGATCTACGATCAGACCATGCGCACCATCCTTTCTTTGAAGGGATACCCAGCCACCGCGATTCCGTCGACGATCGTGCTCGACCGTGCTGGTCGCGTGGCGCAGATATGGCTCGTGTCAGCGGCAGTGCCGATGGGCCAGATGAAGGCGCGGATTGCGGCGATCGCAGCTGAGTCGACCACACCCGGCGCATCGGCTGCCGGAAAGTAAAAGTGATGATCATGCGAACCGAGAGGTACTGATAGTGGGCGGTATTACGGACACGGTGGTCTCCGGTCCGTTCGCTGTCGCGGGACTGCTAGCCGTCGCCGCCGGGCTGGTGTCGTTCGCGTCGCCCTGCGTCGTCCCGTTGGTGCCTGGTTACCTCGCATACCTGGTGGGTCTGGTCGGCTCTGACGCAGATGCGCTGCCCGCGCGCCGGTCTTCGGTTCAGATGCAGGACGGTCAGACGCAGGGCAACCAGGTGCACGCCGGTCAGGCATCCACCGTTACAGTCGCGCCGCGGACCGTGCGCTGGCGGGCAGTGGGCGCGGCGGGCCTGTTCGTCGCAGGATTCTCCATTGTCTTTATCGCCGAGAGCGCCTTAGTACTCGGTGTGTACACCTCGTTCATTGCGAATCAGGCGCTCCTGGTGCAGATATCGGGCGTCGTGTCGATTGTGATGGGCCTGGTATTGGCGCTTCCGGCGCTGCAGCGGGAGTGGCGGCCGGGTATTCGGGCCCGGGGTGCAGGCCGAGGCGGCAACACGAGAAGACGCCGCGGTGCGGATCGGCTGTGGGGCGCGCCCATTCTGGGCGCCGCTTTCGGGACCGGCTGGCTCGCCTGCACGAGCCCGACATTGGCCGGGATCATTGCCCTGTCGACGGCTACGGAGTGGAACGGGAGTGCCGTTCGCGGACTCGTCCTGGTCATGCTGTACTGCGCCGGGCTCGGTATACCGTTCATGATTCTCGCGCTCGGTTTTGGCTGGGCGGGAAGCGCTCTTACGTTCTTGCGCGCACACGCCCGCGGCATTCAACTCGGTGGGGCGATTGTCCTGGTGGCGATCGGCGTGGCCATGCTGACTGGTTTGTGGGGATATTTGCTAGCTCCTCTGCAAGGAACGGTGCTGCTGTTGTGAGTGATTCCCGCGATGCCTCACACGGTGTGGTAACTGACCGTGCCGGAGACGAAGCTGTTCTCAGCGGCACGGCGGATGGTGCTGCGTTCAACGGCGCCGGCGATGACTCGTCTCCGGAGATGCCCGGGCGCGCCCATCGACCGAATGCACTCATTCGTCATACCCAGTCGTTCGGTCGGACGTTCTGGCGGCAACTCACCTCCATGCGTACCGCGCTGATTTTGCTGTTCCTGCTGGCGGTGGGGTCGCTACCTGCCGCTCTGCTGCCGCAGTGGTACCTGAACCAGACGAAAACGGCGCAGTACATCGTTGCCCACCCGATACTAGGGCCGTTGCTCGATCGGCTCGGATTCTTCGACGTTGTCGCGTCGCCGTGGTATTCGGCAATCTACTTAATGTTGGCCATTTCCCTCGTCGGCTGCATCACGCCGCGCAGCATCGAACTGGTGAAACAGTGGCGCGCGAAACCTGGCCGCGCCCCGAAGAACCTGACACGGATGCCGCACCACGCGTCCCGCACCGTCGATGGCGACGCCAACGCGGTCGCCGAACAGATCAGGGTCGCGCTGCGGCACAAGGGTTTCGGCGGCTGGCGCACCGTTGTTCGGACCGAAACATCCGGGGTAGTGACGGTGTCCGCCGAGCGTGGGTACCTGCGGGAAGTCGGCAACCTGGTCTTCCACGTCTCCGTGCTGGGGCTGCTCTTCTCGATGGCGATCGGGTCAATGTTCGGCTATACCGGCTCGGTCCTGGTCACCGAAGGTGACGGGTTCTGCTCGTCTGCCCCAGTCGCCTACGACAACTTCGCCCCCGGCCGCATGGTAGATGGAACAGATATGGCACCGTTTTGCGTCAACGTGGAAAAGTTCGAGGCTGGCTACGATAGTCAGGGCGTGGCGACGTATTACCGGGCTCAATTAGGTGTTCAGGTCGGCAATGAAGCAGGTTCGACGCACTTCACCCAGCAGATGCTCAACATCAACGACCCGCTGCGTCTTTCCGGTCAGCGCCTGTACCTGCTCGGCCACGGCTATGACCCGCAGTTCACCGTTCGCTTCCCCAACGGTGACGTGCGTGCCTATTCCGCGCCGTTCGAACCGAAGGACTCGCAGTTCACCTCGGATGGCGTCGTCAAGATCACCGACCCGCCCGGCTACAGTGGCGCCCAGGTAGGTAGTAACCAGCTAGCTATTGTCGGCATCTTCGCCCCCAGCGGAATCGTGTCGAATGGTGTCCTGACGTCCGGCTACCCGGAAATGCTCGCTCCCACCGTCGCAATTGAGGTCTATCGGGGCGATCTCGGTCTGGATCACGGCACTCCACAGTCGATTTTTGCCATCGACACGAAACAGGTTGACAAGGGACTACTAAAGGCGCAAGGCCGTGCGAACTTGACCGTCGGCGAGTCGATGACGCTCAATGACGGCACCGTCATCACGTTCACCGGGGCGAAGAACTTCGTGTCCCTGCAGACCTCCTACGATCCGGTGCAAGGCTTAGCGCTGTTGTTCGCGATTCTGCTCATCGGTGGAATCCTCACCTCGCTTACTATCAAACGGAGACGGGTCTGGTACCGGATCACCCCGCTGATGCCAGATGGGCCAAGCGGGCCTACGCTAAGCGTCAGCTCATCGGTCGAGATTGGTGGTCTCGCGCGCACTGACCAGGCTGGATACGGTAGTGAGTTCGGTTCGCTGGTGGGCCTTGTCGGCGGGACCGGCCCGACTGCCGAGAGTGCAGAACTACCAGCACGAGCTGGCGTACCACGCGAAGCCGGCGATAAAACGACAGTCGATGTAACACAAGTAGCAGACGGCACAAAGGAATCAGTATCGTGATTGACGAGAACCTTTCGCACCTTTCAGATCTCGCGTTCGAGGGAGCAATGGCGGGCTACCTGGTAGCCCTCGTGTGCCACACCATCGAATCTGCGAGCCGACGCGCCACGCTGCCAGCCAGAGAGTTGGTCACTGCGGGCAGTGGTCGAACCGCAACGTCGAGCGCAGGTCTTGACTCCGGGGTTGATAGTGCTAACGCCGCCGATGGGCCGGGGCAACGGGAGACCTCGACGGCTGACCGGCTGGGCCGCGCCGCCGTTATCGTGACGGCAATTGGTTTCGCCTCGCACGTCCTGGCGCTGGTACTGCGCGGCGCGGCCGCCCACCGGCCGCCGTGGGGCAATATGTACGAGTTCACGCTCATGATCACCGGAGCGGCGGTGGCCGGCTGGTTGGTCGTCCTATGGCGCAATCACGCCGCGCGGCCCATGGGCATGTACGTGATGACGCCAATCACCGTGCTCGTGTTCCTGGCGGGCACCGTGCTGTACACGAAGTCGGCGCCGGTCGTGCCGATTCTCAACACGTATTGGCTCAACATCCACGTGGTAACGATCTCGCTGTCCTCCGGCGTGCTGATGCTGTCCGGTCTCGCGGCGGCGGCCTATCTCGCGCGGTTGCGGTTCGACGAGCGCGTTGCTTCTGGCGCGGCCACCGGGGTGCATGCCGTGACTCGGCTTCCCGTCGCCGACAAGCTTGATCGCATCGCCTACCGTTCGGCGATTATTGCGTTCCCGTTTTACACGTTCGCGATCATCGCCGGTGCGCTGTGGGCAGAGGTCGCGTGGGGCTCGTACTGGAGTTGGGACCCGAAAGAGGTCGTGGCGCTGGTGTCCTGGGTTGTCTACGCCGGATACCTGCATTCTCGAGCAACCGCCGGGTGGCGCGGTAAGCCAGCGGCCTGGATTTCTGTG
Source organism: Nakamurella sp. (assembly GCA_039924545.1). Taxonomy (GTDB): domain Bacteria; phylum Actinomycetota; class Actinomycetes; order Mycobacteriales; family Nakamurellaceae; genus Nakamurella. Next base: position 24,894 of record JBDTAR010000071.1, read on the forward strand.
CTGGGGTTGGGCACGATTATCTTCAACTTGTTCTTCATCAACATGGTGGTATCGGGCCTGCACTCCTACGCCGGGCTCAACTGAGTCGGTTCGGTGAACGGCGCGCGCCAGTGTGGGTGCGTGACCGGGGTGGGTGCGTGAGCGGGCGTGTCGTCGACGCCGTTGAAACAAGGTGGGCTGAAACAAGATCAGCGTCATAAACAAGAACAGCGTCATACTTACCGCGCCGAATGACGTGTGAAGTATGACGCTGATCTGTATCTAGCCGTTGTTGAGCAGTCTCTTAGTTGTTCTTACCCTCGCCACGCAACCGCCTGTCAATTTCGGACAGGAACTCTGGGTCGTCGTCTGGAGCGATGAATCGACGTGGCGCAGGTCGAGTAGGGCGCGGCGGACGCTCCGGTAGCCGCATGTGCCCGCCGCCGTCGTCACCTGGTTGCCGGGTGACTCCGACGCCGCGCCATGCCAGTGTGATCACTAGGACCGTCACAGCAAAAGCAACGATGAGATACATCGTGGCCACCTCCCTCGTTTGCTTGTCAGCTTACGCGAGTGTGGGGGTTAACGGCTGGCGGACGGGCTTGCCATGCTTGCGGGCCCATCATGAGCTTCCACGGTGAGCTTCGCGAGCAGCGCCTTGACTTCGGCTTCCTTGAATCGGCGGTGACCTCCGGGCGTGCGGATCGAACCGATCCGCCCGCTCGATGCCCAACGCGTCACGGTTTTCGGATCGACTCTAAACATTTCGGCAACTTCGCCGGGGGTGAGCAGCCGCTCTGTAGCGGGCACAGTCTCGTCGCTCATGGGTGCCTCCTTAAAGATCAGGCCCTAGGGACGGACCGTTGTGATCAGCGCGGGGGATCGGCTTGTCGTTGGCGCTGTGACCATTGTGCCCGTTTTCTGTCCACCTACTCGAATCGTATGGTTTGGGTAACGAAATGGTAACTATGTGACGGGGTTCATGTCGAGGCACGTTTGCGGTGACGGCCCGCTCACTGGTAGGTCAGCGTGGGGGTGGAATTACGTCTGGTTGACTTGCTGGTTTTGGTAGGTGGGCAGAAGGCAGTCATGCTTCGGGGGTTGCTCTAACGAGTTGTTGTAGCGAGAGGGGAAGGTGCCGCCATGGACGCGATGGACCGAGCAGTCGTTGATGCGCTGCGACTCGATGGCCGACAGAGTTTCGCAGAGCTGGCCAGAGTCGTGGGGCTGTCCTCGTCGGCGGTACACGAGCGGGTTGCGAAACTTGAAGCCTCTGGTGCGATCAGCGGTTACCGTGCTGTCGTGGATCAGCGTCAAATAGGCGTCGGCGTTGCCGCGTTGATTGGTGTTCAGCCCGGCGAATATGGCCGCGACGACGACATCGCGGTGGCGTTGGAAGCGATGCCTGAGGTGGAGGCCTGCTATAGCGTCGCCGGAGAAGAGGCCTTCATCATCATGGTCCGGGTGGCGAGTGTCGACGACCTGCACAGTTACCTCGGGCGGCTCCGCGCCATCGGCGGCGTTGCGCGAACCCGCACCACGGTAGTGCTCAACACGCGCTTTGAGGCGCGGCCCGTGTCGCCAACGGCGGTGTTGCCGCAGCGTGTGTTGCCGCAGCCGACTGTGTCGCTAGCTCAACCGGCAACCCAGCCCGACTAGACCGCTAACGCCGCTATCCTGGGCTTGTGACTGACGAAGGAAGCGACGGAGTAGTCCCGCCGCTGTGGCGCGCAATTTTGGTTTACACAGCCATTCGACTTGGCCTCGTGGTGGCATTGACTGCGGCGCTGTGGTTGGCCGGTACGCCGTTCGGGATGCCGCCGATCGTGGCACTGGCCTTCGCGATCGTGCTGCAATTGCCGCTTTCGGTGGTTTTCTTCCGACGCCAACGCAGCAATCTCACGGCGGCACTCGCTCGTGCGAAGTCGGACCGCACCACGGAACGCGACCGTTTGCACACCGAACTCACCGGTGAGGAACGGCTCGACTAGCTGATGAGCCGAGGGTGGCGGCCGGAGCTAGCGACCGATGAGCAGGCCGGTCAGTAGCAGAGCCGCGTACACGACCTCCGTCATACCTGTCGCGCCTAATACGGGGATAAGTGCCAACGTCTTCGTGCCGCGCAGTACGGTGCGTACCGGCTTGGCGGCCGGGATTGCCGCGGCCAGCGCGATGAGACACCACGGCTGCCACAGACCTGCGATCGCGACGGCAACAAGGGCGATCGACAACATAACGGCATATAGGTGCCGGGTGCGGCGATCGCCTAAGAGCACCGCCAGGGTCCGTTTACCGGTGTGGTGGTCGGTATCGATATCGCGCAGGTTGTTGACCACCAGGATGGCGCACGCGATCAAGCCCGTACCAATTGACAGGGAAACCGCTACGGCCGATATTCGTTCGGCGAGAACAAATGTGGTGCCGAGTACGGCGATGAGGCCAAAGAATACGAACACGAATAGTTCGCCGAGGCCCGCGTACCCGTACGGGTGTTTGCCGCCGGTATAGAACCACGCCGCGGCGATGCAGGCGACACCGGCCGGGATCAGCCACCAGGCCGTAAAGATGGCGAGCACCAGACCTGCTGCGGCAGCTACTCCGAAGCAGGTGAATGCTGCGAGCTTCACCGATCTCGGCGGCGCAGCCTTCGAGCCGACGAGGCGAAACGGACCGACTCGATGCTCGCCGTCAGTGCCGCGGATGCCGTCGGAATAGTCGTTCGAATAGTTGACGCCGATTTGTAGCGCCAGGGCCACGATCATCGCAAGCGCGGCCTTCACCCATGATCCGGCCGTCCAGGGGTCACCGTCGGCGGCGAGAAGCGAGGCGCCCACTCCGGACCCGACTAATACGGGCGCGATTGCGGCAGGGAGGGTACGCGGACGCGCCGCTGACATCCACTGCGCTGCACTCGCCACGAGCACCAACCCTAACGTGCTTTCCGCCGCGCGTTACCCAGCGGGGTGTATATGCCGTTCTAGGTAACACGAAGCGGCTTGTAACCGGTCTGGTTTGCCCGAGGGGAGTTGGGGAATCGAATCGACCATCTCGAGCCGATGCGGGCGGTGTGTCGCGGGAAGCCCGGTTAAGGCCGCGCGCAATTCTGCGATGGTCCACCGGCGGCCAGCCGGCTCGGGCACGATGAGCGCGGTGACGGCACGGCCCCACTGTGAGTCCGGGACGCCGATTACCATCGTGCTCGCAATACCGGGTAACGCTCGAATGGCCGATTCGACCGCGGCGGGCGCCACGTTCACCCCACCAGAAACAATTACGTCGTCGACGCGGCCCGTGATGATAAGCCTTGTGACGCTGTCACTGTCGACCGATGTGATACCGGCGTCAGAGGTAACGAAGCTGCCCGATGACGCGAACGCCGGGTCGTGGGGTCGGCCGCGATATCCACGGGCCACCATGCTTCCGGTCAATACGATCGCGCCTGCATCGTTGATGCTTGCGGTCACTCCTCCGAGTGGTACCTCGTTGTACACGCAGCCGCCACAGGTTTCCGTCATGCCATATGTCGTCACGATGGAAAGACCAGCGGCCCTTGCCTTCTCGAGCAGCGACGGCGGCGTGGCGGCCCCGCCGACCAAGATCGCATCGAACACGTCGGCGGCCACGGCTGTCGCATGCGCATCAGCAAGGACGCGCGCGAGTTGCGTCGGAACCAGTGAAACGTAGCGGCGCGGGCCGGGAAGGCGGTGGGCTATAGTGGCGAACCCTGCTGCTGCGAAAGGCTTCTCGCGATCTAGCACCAGTGGTTCGGTGCCTGCGCGGGCCGCGCGGAGCAGCACCTGCATCCCGGCAATGTGCTCTGCCGGCAAAGTGAGCAGCCACTGTCCGGGCCCGCCGAGTCGCGCTTCAGTAGCGCTGGCGGACGCGGCGAGTTGTCCCGCCGAGAGCAGCACCCCCTTCGGGTTGCCCGTCGATCCGGAGGTGGCTAGAACCAGCGCGGTCGGGTCTGCCGCGTCGTCCTCGTGGGCAGCAAGCGTGCCGCCTGCGTCGAGCGTCAGTGCGAGATCCGCTGCGCGCGGGTCGGTGTCGCTCAG
>JBDTAR010000072.1:0-17613 GCA_039924545.1 Nakamurella sp.
ATAGTCACCGACACCTGCACGTATGTCACGCCAGTGCTGGATCGGTCGGTGCGCACCGTGATGACAAATTCCGGAAAGTGGGCGTGGTATGCCCCAGGCAATCTCGGCATCGATGTGGCGCTGGGCACCTTGGCTGACTGCGTGAGATCCGCGCGGGAAGGAAAGGTTGTCCGTGACGAAACCGGCTGGTACTGAAGCGATTCGCGACGTACCGTGCACCATTTTGCATCCAGGCGCGGCCGTCGGCGATTTTCTGATTCTCGACGAACCCGTGTCCTTCTGGGGTGGAGTATCTGCCGAGGGAACCGTCATAGATCGTCACCATCCGCAATGCGGTACCTCGGTGAGCGGACGAATCCTCGTGATGACCGCAGGGCGGGGATCGTCGTCGTCCTCGTCCGTCCTAGCCGAGCAGATTCGGGCCGGCACCGCCCCTGCAGCCATTGTTATGGCGGAGGCGGATTCCATCCTGGTGTTGGGTGCCGTCGTGGCGGCTGAAATGTACGGAATCGCGATGCCGATACTGCGACTCGCGCTCTCTGACCTTGCGGCATTGCCGCTGAATGGTTCTGCGCGTATTGACGCAACAGAACCAGCACTCACCTGGCCTCCCGCGCTCGAAACCTTGGACCGAACAACAACAATGGCGGTGTACGGGCAATGAGCGTGGCGTGCAGGGGACGATGATGAACGCAGACGGCGGGATCGTTACCACCGATTACCACACGGCGGGCGAACCTTTTCGGATTGTGACGGCGGGTGGTCCGGATTTGCCCGGCAGCACGGTCGCGGACCGACGGGTGCGGGCGATCGAATCAGCGCAGGCGCAACGCATCCGCGAGTTGTTATGCCACGAACCGCGCGGGCATGCCGATATGTATGGCTGTTTTGTCGTCCCCCCGGACGACCCCGGTGCCGCGCTCGGAGTGCTGTTTTGGCATAAGGACGGCTTTTCCACGGCGTGCGGTCACGGCACCATCGCTTTGGCGACGTGGGCTGCGGAAACAGGCGTGGCCACGGTGGCAGACGACGGCAGCACTGACATCCAGATAGATGTGCCCTCTGGTCGGGTGACCGCGATTGTGCGCTGTGTCGGCGGCGCAGTGCTGGACGTGACGTTCCGCAACGTGCCGTCGTTCGTTCTGCATAGGCGGGTAGGCGTCGAAACCTCCCGTGGAAACCTTGCGGTCGACGTGAGTTTTGGCGGAGCCATCTACGCATCGCTGCCGGCCCAGTCGCTTGGGCTGGCTGTCTCGCCGGACGCGATTAGTGACCTGACCGCGATGGGCCGTGAAATCAAGTGGGCGGTCCAGAACGCGGGCCTCGCAGAGCATCCCAGTGATAGCAGGCTGTCGGGCTGTTACGGAACAATGATCTATGACGACTTCGGTGATGCTGAGCCCGAGGGCGTGGGTCCGCCGGGCCCCTACCAACGCAGCATCACGGTGTTCGCTGATGGCGAGGTGGACCGGTCTCCCTGTGGATCGGGCACGTCGGCGCGGATGGCGTTGCTACACGCTGACGGCCGACTCGGGCCCGGAATGGTCTTCACACACGACTCGATCATCGGCACGAGGTTTGTCGCCCGCATCCCGAATGTCGTCACCGAGGAGGGGCGCGAGTCGGTCATCACCGAGGTCACGGGACGGGCGTACCGAACCGGCGAGCATCGTTTCTACGTCGATCCGCGTGACGATCTCGGAACTGGATTCGTGTTGCGGTGATGGATATGTCGGCGAAGCCTGACGACAGTCGTGATTCTGGTGAACCGGTGGCTATTCGCTATCTGGATGCTGAAGCCATCGCGGCTGTGCCCTACGGACGGGTGACGGATGCTCTCATCGCCGCATTCACCGCTGGCCTCGATCCGGCTGTCAGCGCTCCGCGCACTATCGTGCCGGTACGTGCCGGCCAGCTGCTGCTGATGCCGGCCGAACTCCCCGGCTATGCCGGGGTCAAAGTAGTCGGCGTTGCTCCGGATAACCCGATGCGCGGCATGCCCCGGATACTGGGAACCTTCCTGCTGATGGACGGGGAGAGTCTTCGCCCGCTGGCGATCATGGATGGAACAGCCCTCACCACGCTACGGACACCAGCTGTATCTGCCGCAGCGGCGCGATTCCTTGCCCCACGAAAACCGTGCCGCTTAGTCGTCTTTGGGGCCGGCCCCCAGGCGGCCGGGCATATCAGAGCATTGAGCGGCGAACGCGAGCTCAGTGAGATTGTCGTCATCACAAGGACTGTCGAGCGCTCGGCATCGTTGGCGGAGACAATGGATCATGAACTGGGCATCCCTGCTCGCGCCGGAGGTGCCACGGATGTGGGGGATGCCGATATCGTGGTGTGTGCGACCACCGCGAGGGAGCCGCTGTTTTCGGCAGAGGCAGTGCAACGGGGCGCCTTGGTGATTGCGGTCGGGTCGCACGAACCGGACGTAGTCGAATGTGACCCCGCGTTGCTAGTGCGCAGCCAGGTGGTGGTCGAAGACGCTGCCACGGCCCTTCGGGAAGCGGGGGAAGTCGTCTCGGCGGTCGCCCACAACCACCTGGATGCAGCCGTGTTGACCGGGCTAAGAGACATCGTCACTGGTGCATGCCAGCCCGACTTCACCCGGACTCGGGTGTTCAAGAGTGTCGGGATGGGCTGGGAAGATTTGGTGGTGGCAGCGTTGGCATTCGGCTACCGCGGGGAACCGAGTCGAGAGCGCCGCCGGGGACACAATCAGGAGCAAGGAGCGTAATGGTGGAGGAGCGGCGCGCTGCGGACGCGGTCGGTTTAGGTGTGCTGGAATCGATCGACGGGTGGGTGGTGCCCAACTTTGGATCGCGGGCGAACCTGCGCCAACAGGTCGCTGAGGTACTGCGCGGGGCAGTAATTACCGGCGAAATGCAGCCCGGAGTTCTCTACTCCGCCCCCATGTTGGCGGAGAAATTCGGTGTATCGGCCACGCCAGTTCGGGAAGCGATGCTCGACTTGGTTAAGGAGGGCCTAATAGAGACCGTACGTAACAAGGGGTTTCGCGTCACGGACCTGACCGATACGGAACTCGACGAACTGGCCGAAGTGCGCATGCTCATCGAAGTGCCGACGGTTTCGTCCATCGCCGAGCGATACAGCCCCGCTTGGGATGCCACTATCGCCCAATTGCGTACGAATGCTGCCGAGATTGTTACCTATGCCGAAAAGCGGGACCTCATCGCCTATGTCGAAGCGGACCGGCGGTTTCACCTCGGCTTACTGTCGCTAGCTGGAAACCATCACCTCGTCGAGGTGGTGGCGGGCTTACGTGCGCGTAGCCGCTTATACGGGCTGGAAGAGTTAGCGGCGCAAGGAGCTCTTACGCGGTCTGCAGCTGAACATGCCGAACTGCTGGACTTGGTCCAGGTCAACGATGCGCAGCGTGCCGGCTCGTTGATGCGGCGTCATATCGGACATGTGCGCGGTGTCTGGGCAGGTCGCCCCGACCGCGATTAGCACGGTGGTCTCGCAGCCCACCCGCCGACGACGCATGCGGGAAATGCACGTGCAGCCAAGGCGCATGTGGACAATTCACCGGCAGTACGCAGCGCCGCGACCCCGCCGAACTACCTGTTGCGGGTGGGACCCACCGATCATGGACGGGGGCGTTGGCAGGTTTTGCCGTCATACCCGGGTGTTCGTCAGGATTGAATGGGCATGGTTGATCGGTATGACGCCATTCGAGGCGTAGCCGAACTGCACCGTGTGGCCGGATCGCACGGCGTAGCCGGATTGCACTGTGTTGCGAAATGCACTGCGGTGCGAAACGCACTGCGGTGCCGCACCGTACTGCACCACCAGGGAGGAACATCCGCGTGAGTTCTGCACAGGCGAATTCTGCACACGGCGCGCGTTCCGGCCGGGAGTATGGCCGCGTTCGCATCGGCGTTGACACCGGTGGCACGTTTACCGACGTGGTGGCCGTTGACTCACTGTCCGGTGCGATGGCGACGACCAAGACGCCGTCGACACCGTCGAATCCCGCCGAAGGCTTCTTGACGGGTATCGACAAGATCCTCAAACAAATCGGCGCCACCCCCGCCGATATCGAGTCGATCTCGCACGGAACCACGGTGGCCACCAACCAGCTGCTGGAGGGCAAGGTCGGTGACCTCGGTTTCATCACCACCGAGGGGTTCGAATTCGTTCTGGAGATCGCCCGCCAGTCCGTTCCGGATGGTTATGGCAACTCTTACTTCTGGGTGAAGCCGCCGCGGATCGTGCCCGCCGATCGGGTGCGCACCGTCGGGGGTCGGCTCGACTTTCGCGGTACCGAAGTGCGGCCGTTTGACCGCGAGTCTGCTGTGCGCGCGGTCGAGGCATTCAAGGCCGAAGGCATTACGACGCTCGGTGTGTGCCTGCTGCATTCCTACGCCAACGACGCCCATGAGCGAGCGCTGCTGGACGTGATCCGCGAGATCATGCCCGAAGCGGTCGTGTCGCTGTCCAGCCAGGTGCTGCGCGAATATCGCGAATACGAGCGGTCCATGACGACTCTCGTCGACGCTGCGGTGAAACCGAAGGTGGGCGCCTACGTCGCCAATATCTCCGCGCGATTGGCCGAGCTCGACCCGACACGGCACATCCCGTTCTCCATCATGCGGTCAAACGGTGGCGTGCTGTCGGCGGAAGAAGTGGTTTTTGAACCCATCTCGACAGTGCTGTCCGGCCCGGCCGCCGGCGCGCTAGGCGCTGCTGTGATCGCCGCGAAGGCCGGTTACCCGTCCGTCGTCACCTGCGACGGCGGCGGCACCTCATCGGATGTCACCGTGATCCAGGGTGGCCAACCGTCGCTGACCACCGAAGGTAGCGTCGGCCCGTACCCGTCGCGCATTCCGATGATCGACGTGGTCACGGTGGGCGCCGGTGGCGGCTCGATCGGCTGGCTCTCGCCGGAAGGCACCCTCAAGGTCGGCCCGCAGTCTGCAGGCGCCGATCCGGGGCCCATCTGCTACGGCAATGGCGGCACCGAACCGACCATTACCGATGCTCATCTGGTGCTGGGCCGAATCCCACCTCACCTGCTCGGCGGTGAGATTCCGCTGCATCTCGACGCGGCTACTGCAGGTATGACGACGCTCGCTGCGCGGCTCGATCTGGGCCTGGAAGCATGCGCCGCTGGCATTCTCGAGATTTCCGCCTGGAATCAGGCCAATGCCTTGCGCCAGGTGACCGTGAAGCGCGGCCTGGACGTCCGCGACTTCCCGATGGTCACCTTCGGCGGCTCGGGGTCGCTGCTCGCCTGCCGCCTGATGGACATTTTAAACCTGCCGGCCGTACTGGTGCCGCCGAACCCGGGCAATGTCTCGGCGTACGGCCTGCTCACCGTCGACGTGCGCAACGACTATGTGCAAACACATGTCGCGCAGCACAAGTCGCTGGATCTCAGTGTCGTTAATGCTATTTACGGCGATCTCACCGGCCGGGCGGCCGACGCGCTCCGGCGGGAGGGCTTCGCGGACGCCGACCAGGTTTTCGAACGTACCGCGGACCTGCGTTACTTCGGTCAGGCCTACGAGGTGCGGGTCATCTGTCCGGATGGTGACGTGACCTCCGCATGGGCAGATCAGGTCGAGGCCGAATTCCATGCCGGACATCACGCGCTGTACGGATACGACTTCGCCGGCCGGGACGACCAGCAAGTCGAGTGGGTAAATCTGAGGGCGACCGGCATCGGGCCGATCCCGCGGCCAGAGATCCTCGAAATCCCTGCGGCCTCCGGTGATGTCGGGGATGCCGTCATCGAAACGCGCCGCGTCTACTACGACCAATGGTGCGACGCGACTATTTACGATCGAGCGAAACTAGGTGCGGGGCATAAGCTCTCCGGGCCTGCCGTGGTGCAGGAATTCGGCTCCACAGTGCCGGTCCATCCCGGATTCGTCGCAGAAGTCGACCGTTACGGCAACCTCATCATCACCCGCGACGACGCCGCAGGACACGGCATCACAAAACACAGCACCGCACAACACAGCACGACGAAGCAGAACGCTGAAGGAGCGGGAAAATGAGCGCCCCTGAGACAGTCAACACCGTGACAACTAAGCCTCCCGCAGACCCGGTACTCGTCGAGATCATTGCCGGCACGCTGGCTTCCGTCGAGAAGGAGGTCGAAACCGCGATCGGCCGCACCTCGCGCTCCCCGATGATCCGGGACGCCCACGACTTCCGCGCAGGCATCCACGACATCCACCTGCGCAAGCTCACTGGCCGTTCGTATTCGGCTCTGGTGCAGCCCGTCGTTCGGGACTTCCCGATCGACACGATGAAGCCGGGCGACGTGTTTTTCCACAACGACGTCTACTCGTCGGAAGGTGGCATCGGGCATCTGCCGGATATGTGCGTCACGGTGCCGGTGTTCTATGTGGACCGCAATGCCGACGGCGATGGCGAACCCACTGTCGTTGCGTTCGTTCAGGCGTTCGGTCACCACGACGACATCGGTGGCTCCGTACCGGGTTCTATGCCCTCGCATGCTCGCAGCGTGTTCGAGGAAGGCCTGATGGTACCGCCGATCAAGCTGTGGGATCAGGGTGTACCGAACAAGGCCGCGTTGACCATCATGACGCGCAACTCCCGTATGCCGGAGTCTCTCGCCGCCGACCTTGACGCAGAATCCTCCGCGTGCCTGATGGGTGCCACCCGCCTCGGCGAACTGTTCACCCGCTACGGGTTCGACACCGTCCAGAGCTGCTTCGACGCGATTATCGACGGCACCACCGAGGTGTACCGCACCGAGATTCTGTCGAAGATTCCCGACGGCGAGTACGTCTGGGAGGACTACGCCGAACATGACGGCGTCGACGAGCCGAAGCTGCACCGGCAGCGAATCACCCTCACCAAACTCTCCGACGGGGACGGGGTGACGAATGGCAGGATCGTCCTTGACTTCACCGGAACCGGACCGCAAGCGAAGGGCCCGATCAACCATGCTGCCAACTACTCCGACGGAGTATTCCTGGCTAAGTGGTTGGCACCCATCCTGCGGAACCTTGCCGATACTCCCGAGCGAATGGCCGAGCTGGACGTCAATGAGGGCGTCGTACCACTGATCGAGATGAAATTCCCGGAGCCGGGCACGCTGCTGACCCCGGTCTTCCCAGCGCCGACAAATGCCCGGACCTTCGTCATACTCAGGCTTTTGGGTGTTCTTTCTGGAGTGATCGCGAAGGCGGTCGACGGCAAAATGCCCGCCGATCAGGAGACGATCCGATACGTCGGCTTCCACGGTATGGATCGCGACGGCAACCCCTACTTGATGCGAGAAATCCTTGGCGGTGGCTCGGGCGGCCGGTACTACGCGGATGGTGAAGACACCGTACATGTGGTGCCCGACTCCTCCAACGTGCCAACCGAAGTCACTGAATCACGCTTCCCGTTCCGCATCGAACGATTGGGTCTCGCGGTCGATTCCGGCGGTGCCGGACGGTACCGCGGCGGGCTCGGGTACGAGAAGCACTACCGCCTGGACATCGATACCGACTTCATGTGCGTCGCCGATCGATCGATCCTGGCCTGCTGGGGCGTGAAAGGTGGCAAGGCCGGGAAGTCGTTCCAGGTCACCATCGACCCGGGCGGTTTGAGCGAGCGTGAGGTCGAAGGGCTCGAGGATGCGGCTCCCGTGAAGGCGGGCGAGACGATCCGTGTCCGCACTACCGGCGGCGGCGGGTGGGGAGATCCGTTCGAGCGGCCTACTGCCGAAGTGGCGCGAGACGTGCTCTGGGGCAAGGTTTCTGTCGAAGGCGCCCGCGACGATTACGGCGTCATACTAGAGGGCTCAGCGCGCGGCAAAGTAGACGTCGACGAGGCCGCCACTGACAGGCTGCGCGCCGACAAGCGCGCGAAGCGAGAGCGTGCCATCGCCGCGGGTACTGAGGCGGCGTTCTTTGACCGTGGCCCCGGCTACGCGACGCTGTCCGGCGGCGCCCACTTCGCCGACGTGGACCTGCTCTAGTCCAAGTCCTCGCGTGTTACTGAGCGCGGGCTGTGCGCCGCGCTCAGTAACGTGCGGCGAGGGGAAAAGCGGAAGGAAGCGCGGATGGCAGAGCTAGTAGCGGTGACGGGCGCGGCAGGCAAAACAGGGCGGGCGGTAGTGGCAGCCTTGTCACGACGGGGCGTACGGACGCGGGCGTTGGTGCACCGCGCGGAGCAGGCGCAGCAGGGAGTTCCGGGCGCCGCCGAATCGGTAGCGGCCGACCTTGGCGATGCCGACGCGCTGGCTACGGCGTTGGACGGCGTCGACGCCGTTTATCTCATTGCGCCCAACATGCACCCGGACGAGCCTGGGCTGGCGAGAAGCGTCATACAAGCCTGTGCGGCAAAAGGTCTGCCGCGCATCGTCTATCACTCTGTGATCCATCCTTATGTGCCTGCCATGCCGCATCATGTCGACAAGGCGAAAGTCGAAGCGCTGCTGCAAGAGTCCGCGCTGGATTGGACCGTTCTGCAACCGGCGTCTTACTTCGAAAACGCCTACGGCGTGTGGGATTCGGTCCGTGATCACGGCCGCTGGCCGCTGCCGTACTCTGCGCAGGCGCCATTCACCCCCGTCGCTCTAGTTGATGTTGCTGAGGTCGCAGCTGGCACACTCACCGACTCCCGCCACCGATTTGCCACCTACGAATTGGCTGGTCCGGAAGTCCTCTCGACTGCGGACATGGCAGAGATTGCTGGTGAGGTACTGGGCCGCGAGGTTTCGGTCGCCGTTGATCGCGATCCGGGCGTAGCCCGCCCCGAGCGGCTGCAGGCGATGTTCGACTATTACGACTCGCACGGTATCTGCGGGAATGGAACGATTCTCGCGGCGCTGCTGCATCGCCCGCCCACCACGTGGCGCGCCTGGGTGGATTCGCATCGGTGACGGGCGTGCTGTCGTTTTGTTGATGAATGTGGGGGAAGGCTTGTCACCTGCGGATTGTGGATGGGCCGAGGACAGTAGTGCGGGCTGGGAAGGGTCGTCCACTACCCTGGGGCCGTCCGCAAGGCGCGGTGTGCATCGAGCCCTAGGGGGCCCAGGTGATCGACGATCCTACGAATAGCCATTCTGCTAGCGGGTTCGGCAGCGACTCCGGCAGTAATTTGGATGAGGGGTCCAGTAGCGGTTCGGGTGCCGCGCGCGAGTTGCAGGAGGCGCTCGCTGCTGTCGCAGCGCAGCTTGCCGATGTGAGTGCGCGTGTTGACAAATTTGTGCAGGCTGCGTCGCGTGCGGGAGCGGACTCGGTGGGTTCTGCGGGTTCTGTGGGTTCGGTTGATTCGGACATGGCTACTGGCCCGGCGACTCCGGCTGCTCCCTATTATGTGGCGCCTGCCGCGTCTGATTGGGCGCCTCCTGCTTCCGTCCACACTTCTTCCGCGGCCCCCGGGCCCGTTGCGCCTCCTGTGCCTTCGGCGCCTCCTGCCCCTTCCGCGTCTGTTACTCCCAACTATGCTGCTCCGGCACTGCCGCCAGCTAGGCCGGCTCCACCACCCAGTTCCCCGCTCTTCATCCCGCCGCAGGGTGCTATCCCCCAGTGGGGTGCGCCTCAGTCCGCGCGTCCGCTGGACCCAGGATTCCCGACCGATGCCGCACCCCGCGGCGCGCAGGCGGTCCCAGCCCCTGCCGTTACGGCATCGGTCGCGACTTCGTGGGCCGATACGGCTGGTCTCAAGGTTTTGGGCTGGGTCGGTGGGGGTGTCACAGTGCTAGGCATCGTCATGCTGCTCGTCGTCGCTATTCAGCAGGGGCTGCTTAGCCCGTCGGTCCGAGTACTTATCGGCGCGGTGGTCGGCGTGCTGTTGCTGGCAGTTGGCGGGCTGCTCCGGCGTAAGGAAAGCCAGACCGCGCTCGCCGTCACATTCGTCTGTACCGGGCTCGCGGTCTTGTATCTGACCACGGTCGGCGCCGTGCGTATGGCTGATCTCGTCGGGCCGGCGGTCGGACATGGCGCGTCGGTTGTCATCGTCGTCATTGCTGTGTCAATCGCGATCGCCTGGCGTGCACCGTGGCTCGCCGGCGTGTCGTTTGCTGCGAGCGCGTGTCTCGCCCCCGTTGTCGGCGGCGGTTTCGACGTGAGTGTCTACGTTTTTGAAGCGCTCATGGTGGCAGGCGGGGCCGCATCTCTACTGCTCGGAGTCGGACTCGTTGCGTGGATCTGCGCAGCATCAGCGGCAGCCTTCATGGTGCTTCTTGGCATGACGATGTACGACCTGCGCCCTGCCCCACTCTTCGTCGTCATCGTCATGGTGGTGCTGACATGGGCGCTGTTCGTATGGCGCTGGGCCGACGGCAAAGCCCCGGATGACCCCGGGCCGTTTGCAGTTCGGCCGCGCTCGTTTGACCCCGCTCAGATCGCCCGTGACTACGCGGACTTCGAAGGGCACAACAAACAGATTAACGCCGCACAAGCCGACCGGATCAATGCGTCGGTATCGCTGGCTGTTGCTGCCGGAGTGCTGGTCATATCATTGGCTGTGGCCCGCCCCGGCTCGCTCCACGACGTCGGCATCGGGGTGATAGCTGCCATTTTTGCCGGCATGTTTGCTGCGCTTGCGTGGTCATCCGCGCGGATTCCGTCGTTGGCAACGCTATCGCTCAAAATTGTCGCCTGGTCTGCATCCGTCGCAACTGCAGCGGTGGCTCTGTTGAGGCTGCTCGACGGTGACGCGCGCAATATCGCCTGGATGGTGCTTGCGGTCATCGTGCTGATGGCAGTCGGAGCGGAGCGCATCATGTCGCTGCTGGCTCCGGCTTTGGCGGCGGCAGGGCTCGCCATCCTCGTCGCCGGGCCAGCGCTCAGCCCGGAGGCGCTCGTTATCTGGCCGTCCCGGGGCCTTATCGACGACGCTGGCCTCCTATCGCGAGGCTGGTCTGTCGTGCTGCCGGCAGGCGTCCTTATCCTCGCCGTGTGCATCGCGGGCTGGTGGGCGGCGTCCCGGTGCAGTTCGGCACGGCTAGCTGCCGTCCACTCAGCCATCCAGAGCGGAACGGCAGCAGGCCTCCCGCACGGATATCCGGTCGACGACGCAGCCGCAGCTGATACGCGGCACACCACCATGATGGGCTGGATGCTTGTCGGCTGCAGCGCGGTCGCCTGCTACGGGCTTCTCGCCATCACCATGGTGTTCGCCTATGCCATTTCGCCGACGCGGAACGGTTTCCAAGGTGGGCAGATCACGGTGACGGTCATCGTGACGCTGGTCGCGTTGGTGCTGCTGTGGCAGGGTTTCCGCCGATTGGTGCTGCGACTAGGCGGATTAGGCATCGCGGCCGTCGCCGTAGCCAAGCTGCTTCTTGTCGATACCCAGACGCTGGAAGCATTGCCCCGTGCGATGACAGTGATCGGCGTCGGAGTGCTGCTCCTTCTGGCGGCCGTCGCCTACGTCATGGCGCTTTCCCGACTAAACAGCGGCAGCGCCCCGGCGCTTGTATAAGTCCGACTTGCCAACGTATTGCCACATGTTGCCCGAATCCTGCCAATGGTTTACCCCAATCATGGGCGAGCAGCGACGGCGACCTGACGACCCATTGGACATAGGCTCGGCCTCAGCTAGAAACGCCAGCGCTCGGTGTCCACGTCGGGACCCGCGCGCGTAATTACTGGGAGCCTGTTGTGAGCCAGTCAGCCAACCCCGGCCCGCTGTCAGATGTAATTGTTCTCGACCTTACGAGAGCTCTGGCCGGGCCACACGCCGCCATGATGCTCGGTGACCTCGGAGCTCGTGTTATCAAAATCGAGACCCCGGGCCGGGGTGATGACACCCGCGGCTGGGGTCCACCGTTCGTGACCGCGGCCGATGTGGCCGCACAGCGTTCCGTGCGTCACGGTGCGGCCGACCAGACCGGCGCGGATGCAGGTTCAGGTTCAGGTTCAGATACAGATACAGACACAGAGACAGTTTCCACGTATTTCCTGTCCTGTAACCGCAACAAGGAATCCGTCACGCTCGACCTCAAGAGCGATGCCGGAAAGACTGCACTGACCGAGCTAATCCGGCGCAGCGACGTGCTGATGGAGAATTTTCGACCAGGAGTACTCGACCGTCTCGGTTTCCCGCTTGATCGACTTATGGAGCTGAACTCCCGTTTGGTGGTGCTATCCATCTCCGGGTTTGGGCACGATGGGCCGGAGGGTGGTCGCGCTGGCTACGACCAGATCGCCCAGGGCGAAGGCGGCCTCATGTCCATGACTGGGCCGGACCCAGACACTCCCACCAAGATGGGCGTGCCCATCTCGGACCTGCTCTCGGGCATGTACGGCGCCTTCGGTGTGCTCGGGAAATTGCACGAACGCGAGAAGACTGGGCACGGCGGGCTGGTGCGGACTTCCTTGCTTGCGGCTGTCGTGGGGGTGCACGCCTACCAGGGCACGCGATGGACGGTCGCCGGTGAAATCCCGAAAGCGCAAGGGCCGCACCATCCCTCGATTTGCCCGTACGGCCTCTTTTACGCCTCCGACGGCGCCGTACAGATCTCCATTGGCTCCGAAGGGCTGTGGCAGAAGTTCGCGCCGGCGTTCGGCCTACCGCTCGGCGAAGACGGATTCGCGAACAACGCGGACCGGGTCCGCAACGCCGACGCCGTGAAGGCCGCCGTCAACACAGCGTTCGCCGCCTACACGTCTGGGGATCTGCTCGCGAAACTCGATGAGATCGGCATACCCTGCGGCCAAGTCAAGAATCTGCAGCAGGTCTACGAGTGGGATCAGACCCGCTCGCAGGGCCTGCTCATCGACGTCGATCACCCGATACTGGGGCCGATTGAAATCCCCGGCCCGCCCCTCCGGTTCTTTGAGCCGGACGGAAGTGAATGGCACCGGGAGCATCTCGCGCCGCCGCTACTCGGCCAGCACACACATGCGGTCCTGGACTGGATCGACCTTCCGTCTGAAAGTAGTGACCAGGTATGACGACATCCTCGAGCAATGCTAGTGCTGCAAGCCCTGCCAGCCCCGCCGACTCCCCGAAGCCGATAAGGCTTTCAGCACAGGAGCTTTTCGACATCGTCCTCGACGAAGGCTCGTTCGTCAGTTGGGA
The DNA here is from genome assembly GCA_039924545.1 of Nakamurella sp. Lineage (GTDB taxonomy): Bacteria > Actinomycetota > Actinomycetes > Mycobacteriales > Nakamurellaceae > Nakamurella. The sequence goes on from JBDTAR010000072.1 coordinate 13,030, forward strand.
CTCGCCGATCATTCGGCCTGAGGGCCTTTCAGCTGAGTACCTAGCAGACATCGCCGCGGCCGAGAAGAAATCCGGGGTGGACGAGTCGGTCTTGACTGGCGCCGGGATGATCCGTGGTTTCCGAGTTGCGTTGGTGGCCAACGAATTTCGCTTCCTTGGTGGATCTATCGGCATTGCCGCGGCCGACCGGCTGGAACAGGCGATCCGGCGTGCCACGAGCGAGGGCCTACCATTGCTGGCCGCCCCGGCGTCCGGTGGAACCCGCATGCAGGAGGGCACAGCCGCGTTCGTGCAGATGGTGAGGATCACCGACGCCATCGCAGCGCACCGCGCCGCCGGCTTGCCCTATCTCGTCTACCTGAGACATCCCACGACCGGCGGCGTCTTCGCCTCGTGGGGCTCGCTCGGCCACGTCACCGTCGCGGAACCGCGCGCACTCATCGGATTTCTCGGGCCGAAGGTGTTCCAGGCCCTGTACAACGAACCGTTCCCGCCCGGGGTCCAATTGGCCGAAAACCTTTTGGAGCACGGCTTGGTCGATGCGGTGTTGCCGCCGCAGAAGCTTGCCGACATAGCGTCGCGCGCGCTGACAGTGCTGAGCGCGCCCCGTCGCGGTATGCCGCCCATTGATGCGGCGCCCGAGGAGCAGCAGCCGGAGGAAACGGCCTGGGAATCGATCGCCCGGACCAGGCGGCCGGAGCGTCCAGGTGTGCGCGAACTGCTGCGCTTCGCGGCCACGGATGTGGTGCCACTCAACGGAACTGGTCAGGGTGAAGCGCAGCCAGGGTTGGTGCTGGTGCTGGCGCGCTTCTCCGGAATGCCGTGCGTGTTACTCGGTCAGGATCGCGCCTGGCAAGGCAAGAACGGCCCGCTCGGACCGGAGGCGCTTCGCGTGGCACGGCGCGGTATGCGGCTCGCTGACGAGCTCGACCTACCCCTGGTGTCCGTCATAGATACTCCCGGAGCAGCGCTGTCCAAGGAAGCCGAGGAGGGTGGACTGGCAGGCGAGATTGCGCGCTGTCTTGCCGATCTCGTGACGCTTGCCGCGCCGACGGTGTGTGTGTTGCTCGGTGAGGGGTCCGGTGGTGGGGCGATGGCGCTGCTGCCGGCTGACCGGGTGATTGCGGCCAGACATGCGTGGCTGTCGCCGCTTCCGCCGGAAGGGGCGAGCGCGATTGTGCACGGCGGGGATCCGTCGTTCGCGGCGGAAATGGCTACGGCGCAGGGCGTTCGGGCCGTCGATATGCGGCGGCGCGGCATTGTGGATCGGTTGGTGCCGGAGTACGACGATGCGGCGGACGAGGCGGCGGCGTTCTCGCGGCGCATGGGGGCGGTTATCGCGCAGGAGATCGCGGTCATTGCCACCAAGCCGGAGAGCCAGCGCCTAGCTCGTCGTGCCGGACGGTACGCGTTCTAACTTGGGCTAGCGGCGACCGCGCGCCAGCCGCGGAGGGCACGCCGCCGAGGTCAGACCAACGGCCCGGCGGGATCCGGCAACACGGACGCTGCGGGATCAGGCACGACCGGGTCCGCGTTGGGCAGTGCCCGTCGGGGCAGTCCGATGTGTCCGCGCATTTCGTCGGCTCGCACTAAAAGCACGCCCAGGACGATGAGTGCGCCGCCGGAAAGCTGCACTAGGCCTGGCAGCTGCCCCAGTAGTAACCACGCGAAGATGATTGCGAACAGTACCTCGGCCAGACCCACGAATGACGAAAGCTTTGACCCGAGCACGCGTACCGCGCCGATGGCTGCGACGTAGGCGAACGCGGCTGAAATGATTGCTACTCCCAGGATCGGGACCCACCACGGCACGGGCATCGATGCGAGCGTGACATCATCCCAGACGGCATGTAGCGGCGTCAGACCGACGAGCCCCGCCGTCCACAGGGCGACCGCGCCGATAGCGAGACCGGCGGCCGCCAGAACCAGCGGTGGTAGTCCATAGGCAGGCCGCGCCGATAGTAAGTAATGTGCCGCCAGTCCGACTGCGGCGAGCAGACCCCAAAGGACGCCCAACGCATTGACATGCACGCCGCCACCGATGAGATTGAGTACCAACACCAGGCCTGCAATGGACAATATGGATCCGGCGATGGTGCGTGCGCGGGGGCGTTGGCCGTGTCGTAGCCACAACCACGCCACCACCATGATGATGCCGAGATATTCGAGCAGTAGTGCCACACCAACGTCCAATGTAGCGAGCGCGTTGAAGTAGAACAATTGGCACGCCGCGACGGCTATCAGGCCATAGGAAATGATCAGCCCGGCATTTCGTCGGAGCAAGCTCCACCGGCCGCGCATCACTCGAATGGCCGGAATCAGCAGCACGATTGACGCGATGGTCACGCGAGCGGACACTACCGCGGCGGGCGACCATCCGGAATGGATGAGTGGTGTCGCGAAGCTACCGGCCAGGCTGAATGCGGCTGACGAGGTGATGGCGAGCGTCCAGCCAGTACCGACCTTGCGCTGTACCTCGTCCAACACCGCTCCTACGCGCACACAATCACTTCATTGACATATCCAAGAATACGGCTCATCACTACGACCAATGGAGGGGCACTGGCGTCTGGTGCTCAAGACGGATCGGTAGCGATGGGCCCATCGGATCCGCTTCTAGTGGCAGGCCGGATTACCGTTAGAATAACGCCATGGACGGTCTACTGAAGACGCCGTTTGCGGCAGCGCCGCGATGACGACCGCGTTCGTGCTGTCCGGCGGGGGAAGCCTCGGTGCCGTGCAGGTCGGGATGCTGCGGGCGCTCGCGCAGAAGGACGTCATGCCTGATTTTTTGGTGGGCACGTCGGCCGGCGCACTCAATGCTGGATTTCTGGCCGGGCGCGGACTTCACCCGCAGTCGGTCGACGAACTGGCGCGGGTATGGGTGGGTCTCAAGCGCTCGGATCTCTTTCCTATTCGTCCGATGCGCACCGTGATGGCGTTGGCTGGCAGGCTGCCCTCGCTCTGCTCGAACCAGGGGATCAAACAACTGATCGCACGCCGCCTCGACTACGAAAACCTTGAGGATGCAACGATTCCCGTCCATGTGATCGCCACCGACGTACTGACCGGCATGGAGGCGTGCTTTTCCACCGGTGACGCGGCGAGCGCGATCTTGGCCAGTTGCGCGCTCCCTGGGATCTACCCGCCGGTGCAGCGCGGCCCGTCGACCTACGTCGATGGCGGGCTTGCTGACAATGCAGCCATCTCCCAGGCAGTGGCACTCGGCGCCGATATCGTCTACGTGCTGCCCAGCGGCAACGCATGCGCGTTGAAGACAGCGCCGAAGCACACGTTGGCGATCGCCATGCAGGCTCTCACCCTGTTGATTCAGCACCAGCTAATTCGGGATACGGCCTACTTCGCGGACAAAGTCGACCTGCGGGTAGTGCCGCCACTGTGTCCACTTGCCGTGCCGCCGTTAGATTTTGGACATGCAGAGCAGCTGATCGAGCGCGCCTATCTGGTGACGGCTGCCTGGTTGGAGTCGGAGCACACCAACGTCGAGCACCCAGAAAATGTGCTCGCACTGCACAAGCACCGCGATTAGCCGTCGGCGAGGCCGATTTTCTCGTACACGCGCAGCAGAGGTTTCGGCGCCCAGAAGTTCCATCGACCGAGCAGTCGCATTGCCGCAGGAACCAGGATTCCTCGGATCAAGGTTGCATCGATCAAGACGGCCATGCCTGCGCCGAATCCGAACAACTGCAGCATTGACACCGACGCGGTGGCGAACGCGAAGAACGAGACCGCTAGCAGCGCAGCCGCGCTGGTGACGATCCTTCCGGTTCGCGCGGTCCCGTCGGTCACGGCCTCGACTAAAGGTTCGCCGGCGTGGTGCATTTCGGTGATCCGGCTGGTCAAGAACACCTCGTAGTCCATGGACAGGCCGAATGTGATGCACAGCAGCAGGACTGTCATCGAGGCGTCCATCGGCCGCGCCGTCGCACCGAACAGCGATATTAGGTGCCCATCTTGGAAAACCCACGTCACGATGCCGACAGCCGCGGCAAGCGAGAGTCCGTTGACAATGAGTGCGCGCAGCGGCTGCGTCACACTCCCGGTAAATAGAAATAGCAACACGAATGTGGTGACGATGATGATGCCGAACGCCCACGGAAGTGGCTTGCCGATCGAGGTGAGCGTGTCGGCGAGCGCCGCATCCGCGCCGCCGACGAGAATTCCTGGGCCCGGACCGATCTGAGCGTCGCGCAACTCTTTAACGAGGTCGGTGGCGCCGTCGCTACCGGCGTTGGCCTCACCGAAAACAGTCAGGCGTTGCCACCCGTCGGCCGAAAGGGTTCCGGCAAGCGGGTTCACCGGGCGTGCGACACCGCCAATCGCCGTCATGCCCTGAGCCGAAACTGATTGGACATTGGGCAATTTCGATAGTTTAAGGGCGTATGTCGCGGCGACCGCCGGGTCGGTTGGGTCAGCAAGTATGACGGGGATCGTGGCATGGGCCTGCGCCGGAAACTCCTGCTCGACGAGGTCGGATACTTGTCGGCTTTGCGCGGACTCGGGGAGCACCGTTTGATCTGGCATCGAAAACGAGATTCCGGCAATGGGCGACGCGATGATGAG
>JBDTAR010000073.1:0-4588 GCA_039924545.1 Nakamurella sp.
TGCCAAGTTCCGTGGCGTGCTGATGGTAGTTCCGGCCGATGCCCACGACCTTGCTGGGCAGGATCGGAGCAAGCAGCCGTACATCAGCCATCGGCCACCGCCGCCCGGTGAACGACGGGTTGCCGAAGGGGTGGTCGGCAATCTCGCGGGCCTGCGCCGCGTCGTCGGGTCCGTCGACTGCCACGAACGACATACCTTCCGGATGAGCAATACGCGCCAGACGCACGGTGAACCTCTCGATAAGTACACGAACGGAAACCAGAACAGCTACGGAATTCGGTAGGAAAGATCCGGTACGGAAATTGTATCGAACTAGAGCCGGGCCAATCAGACGGGCACATTTTCCCGGCTGGCGGCGAACAGCAACGCGTCCACGAGCGCACGGAACGAGGCCTCCACCACGTTTGCATGCACGCCCACCGTCGTCCAGTCCGAGGTGGCGTCGCTGGACGTCACCAACACGCGCGTCACTGAGCCGGTACCAGCGCTGCCCGCCAGGATTCGAACCTTGTAATCACTGAGCTCCACGCCGGCAAGCTGCGGGTACTGCGTGACGATGGCTTGTCGCAGCGCCGAATCAAGCGCGTTGACCGGGCCGTTGCCCTCCGCGGTGATGATCACGCGTTGGCCGCCGACGAGAACCTTGACGGTGGCTTCGGATGTCGCCCCACCGGTGCCATTGTGCTCCACGATCACCCGATACGACTCGATGGTGAACGGTCTGGCGGCGGCGCGCGGGCCGATGCGGGAATCCCGCGATGCCGCATCCTCACCGATACCGTCGCCAGAATCGTCGGGACCCGAATCGTCGGAACCAGCGCCGTCGGCACGGATGACCTCGCTACGAAGCAGTAGCAGGAACGAGGCGTCCGCGGCTTCGTACGACCAGCCAAGGGCCTCGCGGCGCTTGACCGTCTCTACCACCCGGGCGACAACCTCCGGCCGCGCGGACAGATCGATGCCCAATTCGGCGGCCTTAAGCTCGACGGACGCTCGGCCAGCCATTTCCGTGATCAAGATATGCATATCGTTGCCCACGATGGCCGGATCGATGTGGTTGTACATGGCCGGATCGACCTTGATGGCCGAGGCATGCAGTCCAGCCTTGTGCGCAAATGCGACGGACCCTACATAAGGCTGATGCGCATCAGGAACGAGGTTCGCCAGGTCCGCAATCGCGTGCGATACCCGAACCATCTCGGCGAGCCGGCCTTCCGGCAGCACCGGCTTGTCCATCTTGGTCACCAGATTGCCGATCACCGAGAACAGGTTGGCATTTCCTGGCCGCTCGCCGTACCCATTAGCCGTGCACTGCACGTGAGTGACGCCTGCTTCGACTGCCGCGAGCGTGTTCGCTACGGCGCAGTCCGTGTCGTTCTGGCAGTGGATTCCGAGCCGGAGCCCGGTCCGCTCGGCGACCTCGCCGACAATCTTTCCCAGACCGTTCGGCAGCATTCCGCCGTTGGTGTCGCACAGCACGATCACGCTGGCTCCGGCGTCGGCAGCCGCCTGGGCGACGCGCAGTCCGTAGTCATGATCAAACTTGTATCCGTCGAAGAAGTGCTCGCAGTCGAGAAACACGCGCCGCCCCTCGGCGACTAGCAATGCGACGGTATCGGCGACCATCGCCAAGTTCTCCGCTGGCGTGGTGCGCAGCGCCCGCTCCACGTGCCGAATGTCGGATTTGGCAACGAGCGTCACCACCGATGCGCGCGAGTCGAGGAGCGCTCGAACCTGTCGGTCGTCGGCTGCCTTAACGCCAGGCTTGCGGGTCGCGCCGAATGCGACCAAGGTAGCCGTTTCGAGGGCGAGTTCACCGTCGGCGGCTCGAGCGAAGAATTCGGTGTCCTTCGGGACGGCGCCGGGCCAGCCGCCCTCGATGAAGCCGACGCCGAGTTCATCGAGCAGCGTGGCGACTGCCAGCTTGTCGGCCACCGAGTAAGTAATGCCTTCGCGCTGTCCGCCATCCCGCAGCGTCGTGTCGAAAACGTGGAAGGAATCACCGAGAGGTAGACCACTGGGTGTACCAGGGGATGTAAAGGATCCAGTAGCCATATCAGGCCCTTTCATTGCGCAATGTCCTTGCGAGGTTGTGACCGTGCTGTCGGCGGCGTGCCGTGCTCTCGCACCGTCATGGCATTGGCCGGCTGCGTCGCTGCGGGTCCGTGCACGACCGTCGATGGGTGACGACGACCACGCTCGGGAAAGCAAAAGACCTCCCGGAGTACGGGAGGTCTGCGCGTCAGCTCAAAATCGCTGGCGCGCTAGCTGGTAATAATCGCGGTTGCGATATAAATACGCATTTTTTCATTGTCGCATGGACCGCTGAATGCTGCTTCGCTAGCCCCGAGTGCAGGCCACCGACTAGGTATGACGCTGTTCGCGCGGGCCAGCCCGCGGATACTGCCATTCGTCCGCGCACGCCGCCGCCAGCGAGAAGCGCCCTCAGAAGTTGGTCCACGTCAGCTCGCCGCTAGCGCCGCCAGCCGATCCCCGATGGCCTCGGTGCGCCCCACTGAGCCCGTTGCCCGGGTCGCGAGGTCGAACGCAACAGCGGCTTCGACGCGGCGGGCCTCATCGCTGCGGCCGAGGTGGTCGAGCAGTAGGGCCACCGACAACACCGTCGCCGTCGGGTCCGCAGTGCCCATTCCTGCGATATCCGGCGCGCTACCGTGGACGGGCTCGAACATCGATGGGTTGGCGCCGGACACATCCAAGTTGCCGGAGGCGGCCAGGCCGATACCGCCGGTCACCGCCGCGGCCAGGTCCGTGAATATGTCACCGAAGAGATTATCGGTGACGACCACGTCAAATCGGCCCGGATCGTTGACAAGGTAGATCATGGCCGCATCAATATGCGAGTACGCGACAGTCACCTCGGGGTATTCCATCGAGACTTCCTCGACGATTCGGCTCCATAGCTGCCCGGCATGCACGAGGACATTCGTCTTGTGCACCAAAGTGAGGTGCTTGCGCGGGCGGCGGTTTGCGCGCCCGAATGCGTCCCGCACCACCCGCTCGATGCCGAAGTAGGTGTTCAAAGACACCTCGGTGGCGATCTCGTGCACGGTGTCCTTGCGCAGGATGCCACCGTTGCCCGCGTAGGGGCCCTCGGTGCCCTCGCGGCACACGATCATGTCGATGGGGGTATCGGCGACGAGCGGACTATTAACCCCGGGGTAGAGCCGTGCCGGACGCAGGTTTACATGGTGATCCAGTTCGAATCGAAGCCGCAGTAAAAGGCCGCGCTCCAGGATGCCGGACGGTACCGAAGGATCGCCGACAGCACCCAGCAGGATCGCGTCATGGCCGCGAATCTCACGCAGCACAGACTCCGGCAATAGCTCACCGGTTCGATGCCAGCGGGCCGCGCCGAGGTCGTACATGGTCATCTCTACATCGCCGACGACGCCGCGCAGTACTTTCAGCCCTTCAGCCACCACTTCCGGACCGATACCGTCGCCCGGGATCACCGCCAGCTTCATCGATGCCTCACTTCTCTGTTTTCCCACAGAATGTTCCCCACAGCACACGTCGCGTGCGCCGCGCCGGTCTCGCCTAGTGGACACATTTTCCACTATTTGCAATGGCAAGCGTAGCCGTCTAGGTCGTCGGACCGGTAACGCCCATCCCACGATGTGCGACGTGTGCTCCCCCGCCTGCCCTGATGTGACAAGATGCACAGACGCATGGCGAACGCGTCATCATCGCAAACCAAGGCGATCCACGAACCATCCGCCCCGCTCCCTACCCAACGACTAAGCGAGGTTTATCGTGACGACACCGACTGGCGAGAATCAACAGGGCAATTACGGCCAGCAGCCCTATGAACAACAGCCCTACCCGCAGCAGTACCAGCAGCAGGCACCACCACCGAACCCTTACGGTCAGGCCGGATACCCACCACCGCCATACGGGTCGCCCGCTGGATATCCAGCCCCCGGGTACGGAATGCTGATTCCCGCCAGGCCGGGCATGGTGACGGCTGCAGCAGTCCTCAGCTTTATCTGGGGAGGATTTTCCGTTCTCGCGTCAATTGTGGCGCTTGCCGCAGGCAGCTTTGTTAGCGGCGCGCGCAATTTGTGCGATTCGATTGCAAATCAGACCGACCAGGCAACCGGAATCGCCTGCGAATCCACCCGGTCGGCTGGCGGTTTCCTCATTGTCATCGGCCTCATCCTGATCGTCGCGGCCGCGCTACTGATCTGGGGCGGTGTCGTCGCGCTCACCGGGAAGAATTCCAAGATTGGCGTCATTGCAGGCGGTTTGCTGATCCTCGCGCAGATCGTTTCAATGATCGCCAGTGGCGGCGGATTCGCATTCGCAATCGCCGGAATCATCGTTCCCGTGCTGATCATCGCGTTCCTGATGAACGGCACATCCAAGGCATGGTTCAAGAGCAGAGGCGGCAGTACCTTCTAGCCATCCGCCCGGACGGGCAGCGCTAACAGACGACCAGAGCGGGCAGCCTGCGAAGACCCTGCCACGTCTACGCGAACGAGATCGCCCGAACCCCAAAGCGGGCGACGCAGGTGTAGCTGCGCCAGCACAGCGGCCCCGAACCTCCGAGGAGGTTCGGGGCCGCTGC
>JBDTAR010000074.1:0-6176 GCA_039924545.1 Nakamurella sp.
AACGGCTTCGTGGTGCTGAAAGACCCGAAGAACTTGTTCCTGGCGCAGAACATCGTGCCCCTGATCGCAAAATCGGCTGCGACACCGGAAGTCACCGCGGTGCTGAACGCTGTATCGACCAAGCTCACGACCGAAGGCCTCACCGGCATGCTAAAGACGATCGGCGCCACCAAGGCCGACCCCGCGGATATCGCGACGAAGTGGGTCGCCGACAACGGGCTCAGTTAGGCTCGATTCCCCAACGTGCCTGTTCGGGTCGTGACCGTGGTTTGAGTGCCTGGCGACGCAGCGTCGTGCGTCGCCAGGCACTGATGTCACGCAGTCACAACGGAATGGTGTGGCAGGCTCGTGTCATGGTCTCGGCACCAACCCCGGCGATCGCGGCGCTTAACCGCGCAAAGATCGCCTACACGCTTCATCCGTACACGCACGACCCGACCGCAACCGCATTCGGTGATGAGGCAGTCGTGACACTCGGCCTCGATCCGAGGCGGGTGTTCAAGACGCTGATCGCCGAAGTCGACGGCTCAAGGCTCGCTGTCGGCGTGGTGCCGGTTTCCGGGCATCTGAACCTCAAGGCACTGGCTTCCGCGGTTGGCGGCAAGAAGGCTGCCATGGCCGCGGTCGCGGACGCGGAACGCTCCTCGGGGTATGTGCACGGCGGGATCTCACCGCTCGGGCAGCGGAAGGCGCTTCCCACCGTCATCGACTCATCTGCGCAGGAGTTCGACCTGATCTACGTCTCGGCGGGCAAACGAGGCCTACAGATGGAGCTTGCACCTGGCGACTTGGCGAAGGTCGCCAGGGCCACGTTCGCCGACATCGCCGCCGACGGGCACGCGTAGGCCACGCCTATCGGTCGCGAGCGATCCGCTGATAGATCGACGCTCGTTCGCGGTCTTTTCGTGCCGAGCTGCGGAAACGTCGTTGCCTGCACTATCGAGCGTCGGCGTGTCAGCGGATGCTTAGAACAGGCCGTTGACGCCAGCGGGAGCCGGCTCAATAAGCGAAGGCGAATTGTTGCGCACATTGCCCACGGCTTTGCCAACTTCACGCGGTACCAGCGTCGGCGGCGGTATAGCTGCCAATAGCTCGGCAGCGCCCGGTGCATCACCCTCGCCACCAGCACCAGCTTTGGACCCCCCGTTGGACTGGGTAGGGCCGCAGTTGAGCCAGTCTTCGCGCAGGTCCCTAGGTACGACCACAGGGCTGCGATCGTGGATATGTCCCAGCGCGTCCGGCGCGGCTCGGGTAATGACGGTGGTGGTCAACAGCAGGTGGTCGGGGTGATCCTCCGGCAGTGAATCGTCGCGCCAGATCTCGTACAGGCCAGCCATTGCAAGGACGGCGTCCTCCGGATCGTGCAGGTAGTACGGCGTCTTGCCGCCATTGCCAGCGCCGCCGCCTGCTCCACCCTTGCCATCAATACTGTCGGCCATCCATTCGAAGTATCCGTTCGCCGGAACCAGGCAGCGTCGTCGCGCCGCTGCCGCTCTGAATGCTGGCTTCACCGCGACAGTTTCACTGCGGGCATTGATCATCTTCTGCCCGATGCTGCGGTCCTTCGCCCAGTGCGGCACCAATCCCCAGCGTGCAGTGCGAAGTAGTCGGACCGGGGTGTTGCCCAGGGAAGCGTCATTCTCGTTGCTGGGAATGTGACCGCCGGGAGCGTGACTGCAGAAAATTTCACCGCCGGAAACGGAGCCGCCGTCATATCGTTCGATAACGATGCGCACCCGCTGCGTAGGCGCGACATTCCACGACGGCGCGGGGCCAGCCTCCACCACATGGTCGACTTCAAACTCGGAGAGCAAGTCTTCGGTCGAATACGCAAGTACAAATCGTCCGCACATGCCACCAGTATCCGCACCGCCGCCAGCTATCCCGGCCGGCCGAGTCAGTCCGGTATTCCCACGCTGCGGCCGAGGCGCGTCACGGAATGGTCGAAAAAGTCATCACGGACATCGACGATTCCGTGGAACTGGCCAAAAAGCTCGAAACTCACCAGGCCAAATAGTCCAGCCCACATGGAGATCATGGCCGTCATGACGCCGTCGCCGACGATCAAGGGGATGCCGAGTTCGTTTCGGAGCCGGGCCATATTGGCGCTAATTGCCGCCGGAACGGCTTCGTTCGGCGGCCGTGCAATCCCCTGTTCGTGCGCATTGACGATGATTTCCACGAGCGCCAACACTGCCCGGCCAGCCGGCGCGACTGTGTCCCTCGGGGCTCGGTAGCCAGGCACCGGAGTGCCGTAGATCAGTCCGTATTCGTGCTGATGGTTGAGGCCCCAGGTCCGCACGGCGCGGCAGACCGACACCCACCGCGACATGGCCGGTTGTCCTGCGCTCGCCGCCAGCGCGTCTTCCGCAGCTGCGCCGAGATCGTTGTACGCGTCGATCACCAAGGCGGTAAGGAGTTCATCGCGGCTGGCGAAGTATCGATAGATCGCCGATGACGCCATGTCCAATTCGCGCGCAATCGCTCGAAGGGAGAGGCAGTCGGCGCCAGAGGTGGCGAGTTGCTGCCGCGCCAGGGCTTTGATGGCCGCGGTGAGCTCTCGCCGAGCACGTTCCCGGATGCCGCCTCCGGTCGTCCCCACGCTTATCGCAGCTGCGGTTGATCCGACGGATGCCGCTCCCACGGCCGGTCCCACTGATGCGGCTCCCACGGTTTTCGATTGTGCGCTCACGTCGCAAGCTTGCCATATCAACCAGACTGATGCTCGAATTCGAGATCATTGCTCTTGCAAGTCGGGGCATAGGGCGTCATACTCAGAAACAGGAGCGCCGCTCTCGTTTTGGATTGTCGATTACTCAGGAGTCCACCTCATGCCCATCGACGCAGATCACACCGCTAATGGCACCGACGTAGACACTTTCGGAGGCACCCCCGGAAGCCCTGCGAACGGCGCGGCTGAAGGCGCCGCCGCGCACGTCATTCCTGCCGGCGCAATCACCCGCAACGTCATGAACCGAGCGTTTACGGCGCTAGCATGCATGGGAATCAGCGTGTACGGTTCCCGCGTCTTGTGGGTTCGCGGCCGGAAATCCGGCGAGTGGCGGCATACGCCTGTCAATCCGCTCACCCTGGGCACAGGCCGCTACCTCGTCGCGCCGCGAGGCCACGTGCAATGGACGAAAAACCTACGCGCGCTGGGCGAAGGCGAACTGCGAATCGGGCGCCGAGTCGAACGCTTCACTGCAATCGAAGTGGCGAACGTCGACAAGCCCGCCATTTTGCGCGCGTACCTCAAAAAGTGGGCGTTCGAGGTTGGCATGTTCTTCGACGGCATTAACGCGGACTCTCCGGACGCCGATCTGGCCCGCATCGCAACGCGCCACCCCATCTTCCGAATAATCACAGCACACGAGGCACCATGACGCGCGAATAGGCACCGCGCCCAAGGCGCTACCGCTGCGAAGCCCGGCAGCACGCGAGTAACGCGTCGCACACCTACACAACCAGTGGAACTGGGGTATCGAACCGGCGCGCCCAGCGATACGGGAAGATAGAGCGCGTGACTGCGACAACGAACAATCCCCGACCCAGCGAGACGCCTGCGGCCACCGCGTCTGGCACCGACGGCTGGCTTGCGCCGCGAGCCACCGGCCCGATCCGCGGAACCCTGGCCGTACCCAGCTCCAAGTCCGAGATGAACCGCGCCCTGATCCTCGCCGCGCAGGCCACCGGCCCGTCGCGGATCGGCCGCCCGCTGCGCAGCCGGGATACCGACTTGATGGCCAACGCGCTGCGATCGTTGGGCGTGGCCGTCGACACCTCCTCCGACACTGAATGGACCGCAACTCCGGCCCCCATCACCGGCCCCGCCCACATCGACTGCGGACTAGCCGGCACCGTCATGCGATTCATCCCGCCGCTCGCTGCAACGGCCACCGGCACCATCACCATCGACGGTGACGAAGCCGCGCGTCGCCGCCCCATGGACACCATCACGCAGGCATTGCGCTCGCTCGGCGTCGATATTTCCGGGGACGCATTGCCGCTCACGATTGGGGGCACTGGCTCGGTGCGCGGCGGCGAGGTCACGATCGACGCCTCCGCTTCCTCCCAGTTCGTGTCCGGACTGCTCCTTGCCGCGCCATCCTTCGAACTCGGCATCACCGTGCGCCACTCCGGCGCGCCCGTGCCGTCTCTCCCCCATGTCGAGATGTCGGTCGAGTGCCTCCGCCGCGTCGGCGCGACCGTATATGACGATGTTCCGAACGTGTGGCGCGTCGAACCGGGACCGGTCGCACCGTGGACGTGGGATATCGAGCCAGACCTGTCCAACGCGACCCCGTTCCTCGCGGCCGCAGCAGTGACCGGCGGATCCGTGACGGTGCCGGGTTGGCCGGCGCGTACCACCCAGGGCGGCGACGGCTTCCGCGAGATCGCTGCGCGCATGGGCTGCACTGTCTCGCTCGACGCGGACGGGCTCACCATCACCGGTCCGGAGCAGCTACACGCCATCGACATCAACCTGCACGACGTCGGCGAGCTGACTCCGACGGTCACGGCCATGACGCTCTTCGCCGACGGCCCCAGCCACCTGCGCGGTATCGGACATCTGCGCGGCCATGAGACCGACCGGCTGGCTGCGCTCGCCGCCGACGCCGCAGCACTAGGCGGCACGATCACCGCCGATGACGACGCGCTGCACATCACACCCGGCCCGCTGCACGGCGGCCTATGGCGGGCGTACGCCGATCACCGCATGGCGACGGCCGGGGCGATCATCGGGCTGCTGGTCGACGGCGTGGAAGTGGACGACATCGCTTGCACAGCAAAGACGATGCCCGATTTCGCGGCCGACTGGGCGAACCTCTTCGGCGCATCTGGGCCTGCGGATGCGGCTACACAGTGAACAGCGTCATACTTGGTAGCGCGACCGAAAGGACAAACCGCTGAGTCGACTCGCCGACGGCTGGGAAAATGACGACGTTCGGGTGCGCGCCGGACGCGGCTCCAGACCGCGAACTAAGACCAGGCCGACGCATGCCGATGCCATCGACGGATTCGTCACCACCGTGGACCGCGGGCGCTACACCTGTCTGATGGGCGACCCCCGCGCTCCCATGGGCGCCGTCGCTGACCCAGACGGGGCCCGCACCGTCATCGCCATGCGCGCCCGAGAACTGCACAAAAACGCGATCGTGGTGGGCGATCGCGTCGCCCTGGTCGGAGACACCTCGGGGCGCACCGACTCACTGGCACGGATCGTCCGAATCGCGGAGCGAGCCAGCATCCTGCGCCGCTCCGCAGACGACACCGACCTTTCCGAGCGGGTCCTGGTGGCCGGCGCGGATCAGCTCCTCATAGTCGTCGCAGCCGCAGACCCGGAGCCGCGCCGAGGCTTCATTGACCGATGCCTGGTCGCCGCCTACGCGGGCCATCTGCACCCGATACTGCTCGTGACGAAAACCGACCTGCGCGACCCTTCCGACTTTCTCACCGACTATCGCGACCTCGATTTGACGGTGCTGACATCACAGCGCGGCACGGTCGGCGCCGGCGAGATGGTTGACGGACAGGTCGATACACAGCCCAACACCTACTCCGATGCGCCGCTAGACGACGTTGCCCTGGAAGCCGTCCGACGCGCCCTCACCGGGCACATCACCGCGCTCGTCGGCCACTCCGGAGTCGGAAAGTCAACGCTGGTCAACGCGCTTGTCCCAGAAGCAGGCCGAGCAATCGGCACGGTGACGGGCGTCGGCAAGGGACGTCACACGTCGTCATCGGCGATTGCCCTGCCTCTTGAGGGCGGTGGCTGGGTGGTCGATACGCCAGGAGTGCGGTCGTTCGGGCTCGCGCACATTAGCGTCGACGATGTGCTCGCGGCGTTTGACGATCTGCTACCGGCTAGAGAGGAATGCCCACCCGGCTGCACCCACCATGCCCCGGGAATCGGTTGCGCCCTAGACGATCTCGTCGCCGCTGGCGGTGCTACGCAGGGGCGACTTGAGTCGTTCCGACGGCTTTTAACGTCGCGAAGCGGGCTGGGCGACACCGCCGACTAGCAGTAGGCAATAGGGCCACTGGATCCCCGAGCTACCTTCTCGGGGTCGACGCGATGGTCGACTCGTTCGCTTCTTTCAATGATCAAGCCCCATCGGCACGCAGCTGCGGCTCAGCCCTCTCCTGCGCCTGAACGCTCCATCGGCGGACGGGGC
>JBDTAR010000075.1:0-19144 GCA_039924545.1 Nakamurella sp.
GAAAATGCTCACAAGCAGGCTGGCTCACCGGCGCATCCCCCGCGACCTACGCCACACCATTTCGTCACTCTCCGTGCATGATGGAGCCAATGTCAAAGCGCTCAAACGCATCCTCGGAGAGCGCTCCGAAGCCATGACCTCGGGCATCTACGCAGACTACTTCGACGACGATTTAGCGGCCGTCGCGGACGCCCTCGATCGCGCAATCGCTTCGGCAAGTGTGGGCACGCGAAATTCTCGACGATCCACACGGATCAACAAAAGGTCGGTGAGCTGCGACGATATTGCAAATTTGCATCATTTTCTATGTCGGTAGCGGTTGGGTTTCGTCCCACCCCGCAGTACGACCTATCGCGTCGCAATGCGCGCTGACCTGCGATTTCTCGTCGTCGCGAGTACCTCAAAGTAGCCCATTTCACCGACGATTGTGGGCAGAAAGTGGGCACGGGCCTAAATGCACTCCGATTCATGATCAACAAAAAGCCTCTGACCTGGACAAACAGTCCAGATCAGAGGCTTTTTCATGCGCGGTAGCGGTGGGATTTGAACCCACGGTGGCTTGCACCACACAGCATTTCGAGTGCTGCACCTTCGGCCGCTCGGACACGCTACCGTCGAGAATTCTACCGGACTCTAAAAGGCCCGACGCACGCGGAAGAACTTGGCGGTCGCAACCCATTTGCCCCGAGGCGGAACGTGAGGCGCACGTAAGCCGCCCCGTCGGGGCCTACGCGGATTCGAGCCCCTCCGCGATCAAGTCGATGGGGGTCGGTACGGCTGCGCTGGCTGAGCCAGCTCGCGTGAGCGCAACCACCTCTCGGCCGATGTTCATGTCATACGGTCGTCAAATTTGCACGCCCTCTGGCAGGCCGCGTGTCACCATCTCTGGACCAATGGCGGCGCCAACCCGTGTGACACCCACGCGCGGGCAGCCGCTAACTCGCCGACGGTTCCGGCAAAGTGTGAGATCCACGGCAGAGGCTCAAGATCGGCCAACGACACTGTGTCCCCCGCCTCCGCGGCCCAGCTGTCTGGCAGTAGTACCACCATCGGACCCAAGCACAGCGTCCGGACGCAACGAGTGGACGGCCACGTCATGGCGCTGCCTTCAAAGCGGAAGATCAGTGCGACTTCAATGGCGTGGGCAACAGCCAACTGCTCGATGAGATCCGACCCGTCAGAAATTCCGGGGCCGGGCCGACACGCTAGCGCAGCCATCTGCCGTGAGACGGCGGACGGCGTGTACCCGAGTCGGTGGGCTACTCCTGCAAAGGATCGAACTCGGATCACTTCCTGCAGCGCCTATAGGTGCACCGGATTGCGCACTAGGTCGCCATCCTTCCGCCGAGACCCACTGCCATTCTGCTTAGTTGTTTTTATCTCGAACGGCTCGCTACTGTACGAACACCGCCCCAAACAGTGTGAACGCGATCACTCCCGCGCTCACCACACCTGGATGACTCGTTAGCAAAAGAAAGGCTGCTGTAACGACCACTGTTTTCTCCAGAGGCGTGATCCGCACTCTTGATGACGACTTCGGGACAGTGTCGGCGCTGGCGGTACGCGGCGAACGGATCATCGCAGCAGGCAGCGCCGAAGAGTGTGTCACCGCGGCCGGGCCAGGAGCACGGCATGTTGATCTCGGCGGCGCCACTGTCATCCCTGGCCTGACTGACAGCCATATTCACACGTCGATGTATGCGCGCGACCTGGTGTCGGTGGACCTTCGCAAGACAAAAAGCTTGGATATCGCGCTCGATCTCATCCGGACGCACGCCGCCACTTTGGAGCCAGGGGCATGGCTGCTCGGTGGTCGGTGGGATTCGAATCGTTGGGATGTACCGGTACTCCCCGACCGCCGCAGCCTCGACCACGCGGTGCCGGACCGCCCGGCGTGGCTGCCGACCATTGACGGCCACACAGCCTGGGTGAATTCCGCAGCGCTCAGGGCACTGGGCATCGACCGCACCACACCTAATCCTCCTGGTGGGCGGATAGATCGCGATGCCGACGGCGAGCCGACCGGCATCATGCGCGAAACGGCGACGCACCTGCTCGACGAGCTGATCGCCGATGTCACCGTCCTACAACCGTTGCTGCGCTCCGCTCTCGATCGTCTTTTGTCCCATGGCCTGACGTCTATCCACGGAATTGATGGGCTCGAAGCGCTCCACGCATTCCAAGCACTCCGCAAGGCGGGTGACCTCCCGATCCGGGTGCACAAGCTGATCCGACACGCCGACCTGACCGACGCGATTGACAGCGGACTAGCCACCGGCGACGGCGATAGCTGGATCCGCACCGGTCCGGTGAAGCTTTTCACAGACGGGGCAGTCGGCTCACACAGTTGCTTCATGAGTCACGATTTCGCCGACGAACCCGGCAATCATGGCCATGCGGTAACGGCTCTGCCAGAGCTACGAGACCTGGTGCACAACAGCCACAACGCAGGTATCGCAATTGCCGCACATGCGATTGGAGATCGCGCCAACCATGACCTGATCGACGCGTTTGCCGAGGTGCTGTCCGGCCACCACGAACACCGGCTGCGCTACCGCATCGAACATGCTCAGTATCTGCAGCATTCAGATGTCAAGCGCATCGCCCGACTGGGCATTATTGCCTCGATGCAGCCGAAGCACTGCACTGCTACACGACTGCACTGCTACACGACTGCGCCGGCTTTTGCGTCATACGAGGAACACCTCAAGGGCCGACTTCGCCCTGGCATGATGGCCGACTTTGCCGTCCTTGCGGACGATCCGTTCAGCATGGATCCCAGCGAGCTCCACCAGGTGAAAGTACACAGCACCTTCGTCGGTGGCGAAGTTCGCTGGTGTTCTTGATCCCCGCACTTCGACAGCGAACATGCAGCGGCGAGCCGCAGCGGCCCAGAGGTGGTTTAGCGGCGAACGACGAAGAAGTCGGCCAACAGCTTCGCGCACTCATCCGCCAACACACCCGCCCGAACCTCCACGCGGTGTGTCAGGCGGCGGTCTCGCAGCACGTCCCACAGAGATCCAGCAGCCCCGGTCTTCGGTTCCCAACATCCAAATATGACGGCGTCAACGCGCGCCGCCACGAGCGCGCCTGCGCACATGGTGCACGGCTCCACCGTCACCGCGAGAGTGCAACCGGACAGATTCCAGGAGCCAGTCTCGCCGCCCGCCGCCCGCAGAGCCACCACCTCGGCGTGCGCGGTTGGGTCGCCGGTTGCCTCTCGCGCATTGCAGCCGCGCCCGATGACGGCGCCGGTTTGATCCACGACCACGGCCCCGATGGGGACATCGCCCGTCGAGAGGGCGCGCGCCGCTTCGGCAAGGGCTAGGCGGATCAGGGCCGCGTCAGACCCCTGCACAGAGCCCATCTGCAACACCGCTAGTCGTGATCCACATCGACGAGGGCCGCGAACTTCTCACCGAAACCACAGCGGTCGGCGATGAGCTGAAGCTGCTCATCCGGGTACAGCTCGCCATCGTCGACGATGATCTGCATCTCCTGCTCGGAGAGCCCGAAATCGGCAAGCAACCCCATGTCACCCTCCGGCCATGGATCGTCGTCCGTGTCGTCCTCGTCGGGAACCTCAACGTGCAAGAGATCCAAAACGTCGGACGCTAGATCGAAGTCAAGGGCCGCCGTGGCATCGGAGATCAGCAGGCCCGCTCCGCCTGGCACAGGCCGCACCAACGCAAAAAACTCCTCGTCGACCTGAACCACCCCGAAGATCGCGCCACCGTCACTTGCCAACCTCCGCAGCGCGGTCAACACGCCATCTAGGTCGTCCAGTAAGGCGTCGTCGAGCTCGGTCAGGCGCCATGAACCGCCGTCGTGCGCGACTGCAATCGCGAAGCCTTCGATACTCACGATGGCAACGGTACGGCAGCGGCGCCCACGATGCCACGACCACCCAAATCACCCGACGCGTGCAAGCGTGTGGACCCAGTGCTGCGCGCGGCGCGGAGACAGGGAATGATCAACCCCCACGGAGGTGACGAATGACGAATACACCACTACCGGCAGCGGTCTGCGTCCTCGGCATGGGGCTGATCGGCGGGTCACTGATGCGCGCGGTCCAACCGCATGTTCCGGTGTTTGGCTGGGCGCCGGGGATACGCACCCGGGCAGCCGCAGTTGGCGACGGATTCGACGTGGTCGACGAGCTGGACGCTGCGTTAGAGCGCGCTACCCAGGCCGACGCGCTTGTCGTCATGGCGGCGCCTATCACCGCGTTCCCCCAGCTGCTGCGACGCATCGACGAGTTCGCTCCGGCCACCCGGCTCACCGACGTCGCCAGCGTCAAAGCTCCAATAGCCGTCGAGGTCGCGGCGCTAGCCCCGCAGGCCCGCTATATCGGATCGCACCCCATGGCGGGCACTGAACACTCTGGTTGGGCGGCCGGATCTGCCGAACTGTTCGCTGACCATGTGTGGGTGACAACGCTGCGCGAGGATTCCGACGTCGACTTATGGGCGCCGATCGCGGGCCTGGCGGTGACGATCGGCTCTCGCGTGGTGCCGTGCGAAGCAGTGTCACACGATGACGCCGTGGCCCGCATCTCGCATCTGCCGCATCTCATGGCGGCCGCGCTCGCTCAGGTCGGTTCGATGGGTGGACCGCTCGCACTGTCATTGGCAGCCAGTTCGTTCCGCGACGGAACCCGTGTTGCTGCCACGCGGCCCGAGCTCACCCGGGCAATGTGCGAAACGAACGCGAGCTACGTCATCGATGCAATGGACGAAGCATTGGCCCAGTTGGGCGTAGCCCGCGGTTCGCTGGCATCGTCGGGCTCGCTGGCCAAACTTGCGACGGTCGGCTTCGATGCGCGCGCGGAATTCGATCGGCGTTTCGACGGTCTTGAGTCAGTGCAATTGACTGGCGACGATATGGCCGAGCAGCTGCTTTCCGTCGGCTCCGGCGGTGGATACGTCACGGGAATATCCAGCACCGCAACGGATTTCGTCATTGACGCCATGTATCCACCGGAGGACTAGCTCCACCGGAGGACTAGCTCCACCGCAGACCCCATCAGGTATGACGTTGTCCTCGCCGGGTCCGCGTCGTTACCCCGTAGGCTGTGGCAGCATGGCGGCGGCCAGGCACGTCGTCATAAGACTCCGGTGCATACTGCACATGCTGTGTGGTACTTTTCGTAGTTTCTTGTACATGTTGCGGCATGCACTCACCAATTATCCTTGCGCTTACACCGGTGTTCATTATGGAAGGCTCGACTATGCAGCTCGACAGCCTCGACGTCCAGCTTCTCGACCTGCTCGCGGCCGAACCGCGCGTCGGCGTTCTCGAGGCGTCGCGTCGGCTGCGGGTTGCTCGTGGCACCATACAAGCCCGAATCGACAAGCTGCAGAGCCGCGGTGTCATCCACGACCTTGCCCCCACCATCGACCCGGCGGCACTCGGATTTCCGGTCACCGCATTCCTCTCACTGGAAATCGCGCAGCACAGTGGGCGCGCCGCCGTGGTCGACCACCTCATCAGCATCCCCGAAGTAATCGAGGCGCACACGGTCACCGGCGGCACCGACCTGTGGGTCCGGCTCGTCGCTCGGGACAACACCGACCTGCAGAGAGTCATCGACCAAGTGGTTGAAAACGAGACCGTGACCCGGACCGTCACCGTTATTTCGCTGACCCGCGAAATCGCCACTCGCACGGGGCCGTTGATTCACGCCGCGCAGGAGCGCAGTCGCCTAGACTAATCGCGCCCACACCTGCACAGCGCCCGCATCACAAAGGAGCACCTATGACGCGCCTCGCCGGTTTTCTGCGCACCTATTGGACGCGTGGAACACCCGGGCGGGTCACGCCTCGGTCGGTGACGGTCGTCATGCTGCAGTGGTGGCTGCTGGCATTCGTATTCAAGCTGATCGGCTCATCCTGGGACGTATCGTGGCATTTCCATTGGCTGCGAGACGACTTCGCTCCGCCGCATCTGATTAACACCCTAGGCACCGGCATTGCCATCGTGCTCGTGCTCGTGCATACCTTCACCGGCTACGGCGCCGATAAGCGCTCGCTGCGGATTATGCAGACCGGCACCATCATCTTCGTTATCGCCGCGCCCATTGATGTAATCAACCATCGGGTCAACGGGCTAGACATCACCTCATGGTCGCCATCGCACGCGCTGCTGTATAGCGGCACCGCGATCATGCTGGCCGGCGTGGTGCGCAACTGGTACACGAGCTACCCGCGCGAGGGTAGCTTTGCCTGGCAGTACACCGCCGGAATCACGGCGCTCGCCGCGCTGCTGTTCGAGAACGTGTTCTTCCCGAACTACCAGCAGGAGTACGGGATTCTCAGTATCGGCGCCTGGTTCGCGGGCAAACCCTACGGGGACAGCGAGCTGATGACCTTCATGGCCAAGCAGTTGGGCATGGCGCCCAGCGATCTCACTGTCTCGCACTTCGCGCTACCGATCCCGGCCTGGGTTTATCCAGTCTGGACTGTCGTTCTGTGTGTAACGGTGCTGATCTTCATGCGGATCCTTATTGGCCGCATGTGGGTCGCGACGGCGGCCGTCACCCTGTACGTGGTGTATCGGATGTTGATCTGGCCGGCGCTGTTCTACACAGCCTTCCCGCCGTCTTCAGTTCCGTTCTGGCTGATCGGGGTCGGGCTAGCAGTGGATCTCGCGTTCGTGGTCCCGATGCGCCCGTACGTACGAGCTGTAGTCGGCGCGATGATCGTGACCGCCGGGGGCTATGGGTCGCTACTGTTGCAAACCGTCCTCGAGCGGACGCCCCTTGACCTGGCGAAGATGTCGGTTCCCGAGACGCGCGCAGCCTACGAGTCCGGGTCCGCTCTATCCACACCGCCCATCGACTGGAGCTCGGCCTGGTGGGCAGCATTGCTGCTGATTGCCGCCTGGGCCGGCACCACCTGGTTCGCGGGCCGGACAATAGGCCTATCCACACCTCGGCCGCTGCCGCTGGCCGTGACGTTCGCGCCGGAACCCTCTCGCAACGAGCATGGCGTCCTCGTAGGATTTCCCGCGACCACTGAGGACCCGATTTCAGACAGCGCCCTTAGAACACGGTGACTCTAGAATGCCGTAACCCTAGAACGCCGTAACCTCGGCGCGGGTGAGAACCACCGCCACACCGAAAGCGACGGTCAGCACCGCGACCTCCCAGCCGCACCAGGCGGCGAATGCGGTACGGCGCCCGGCAGCAACTGCCGGCATCACCCGGCTGCGCACAACGATCGCGATGACGGCAACAGCCGCGAAGCACGCCGCTTTGGCGATCAACATGACGCCATAGCGGGTCTCCCACAAAGACGACGGCAGCCTGGTGATCGGCGACAAATACAGCTCCAGCAGTCCATTGGCAATACCGGACAGGCCGACGACGAACACGCACCAGGTGGCAAGACGGGAAAACTTCGGCAGCGCAATCGCCAGCAAATCGCGGTGCCGCGCCAACACCACTACTAGCACCGCCAAACCACCAGCCCACAACGACGATGCCGTCACGTGCAATTCCATCGACACCATCGATAGGTCGTGGTAATACCAATTCGATGCGTGGCCGGTCAGCGGAAGCGGTAGTAGGCCGAACAGGGCAACGCCGGTCCGAAGCTCAGCGGGCACCTTCTCGCCGTGCCGCACCGACAAACGGCACAGCCACCACGAGATCAGCCCGCATGCGGCCGACAACATGAGGCCCTTACCGGCGGCGATCGAGGTGACATAGCGCCACACGGACGCCGGCGTCAACCACTCGCCGGCCGTCATTTCGGCGGCCAACAGCACAATCGACGTCAAGGCGGCGGCCACCCACAGCCCGGAAGCCCACACGCCGTAACGCCTGGTCGGCGCGAGCACCGGTTCCGTGCGCTCAGCGCGATCGAACCCCAAGAGCTTCGGAACAATTGCGAGGCCGACTGCGGCCGCGACTCCGAAGTCCAGCACGATCCGCGCGAACGGAATGCCGTACCGAACCAGCGGGCCAGCTGTGAACCCGGCCACTACTGGCGGCTCCGTCACTGCGGTGCCGAGCAGCGCCGAGACCAGACCGACCGCCGCGAGCAGCGCGATGAAAAGGCCCGCGTCGCGCAGCAGTCCCCCGAAGCGAACGGACGCATCAGCGGCCGGAATAGCGTCGGACGAGAACTCCGTCATGCCAGGCTTTTCGCCTAATTCAGGCGCACGGGTCGCAGCACGGCTCTCGGTCACATCGCCCATGGTCCCATGGGCGATGGCCCATCGTCCCCCAGAATCGCGATACCGTAGCCCACGTGACTGAACCAAGCACCACAAAGATGATCAGCTATTCATCGCCAGATGGACGAAAGATGGAGTCTGTGCGAGTGGCCCTCTCTGGGCTAGCGCTGCGCGCCACGGGGTACATCGTTTCCACGCAGGACCCGGCGTACGGCGCCGTGTACTCAATTGCCGTCGACGGCGAGGGCCGTACCCGGCGGATCACCGTCCGTAGCGATGATGTATCGGGCGAGCGCTCACTGTCGCTGACCCGCAGCCCCGGCGGTCCCTGGGTTGCCGAATCGGTGACGGGTTCCGTCCCGGTACCCGCTCTGAACGACGCCATCGATGTCTACGTCGCGGATTCGGCATTCTCCGCAATGCTGCCCATTCGCCGACTCGGCCTGCACACCACTGTCGGCGCATCGGTCGAGGTGACGGTCGCCTCGATCAGCCTTCCGGACCTCACCGTGACCCCGATGGTGCAGGTAGGTCGCAACGAATCGGTGACCGACGAAGGCGCGCTCATTTCATACACCGGCTCGTATGGGGAACGGAAGGTGCTTGTCGATCACGACGGGCTCTTCATCCGGACCGACGGAATCACCGAACGGGTAGGATAGCTTCTCCACCACTCTCGTACGACAGGGGAACGCCGATGGTCGACTTCGACGGACTAAAAGACAAGGCCCAGGACTTGGTCGGCGATCATGCCGCGCAGATCAAAGACGGCATCGACAAGGTCGGCGATTTCGTTGCCGGCAAGATCGGTCACGGCGACAAAATCGACAAGGCCGAGGACGCGGTTAGCGGACTCGTAGATAAGCTCGCTGGCGACAAGAAGTAGCGCTTCTGTTGGTGGGCGGGCGTTGGTCGGCGGGCGCAGTCCTAGCGCACGGGCGCAGTCCTAGCGGACGGGCGCAGGTCTAGTCGGCTAGCGCTGCAATAGCCGCGCGGATCCGCTTTACAGACACCGGAACTGCCGTCTTCATTGGCTGCGCGAATAGTGCGATGCGGTATTCCGCCAGCAGTCGGTGCGCGGCGGTGACATCGTCGTCACCCCGCCGCTCGGGCCGCAGTTCTTCCTCCCGATCAGCCAGAAGTCTCTGCAGGTCGGCGATTTCTGCCGCGCGTTCGCGATCACGGTCCGGGCGCTCGCGTGCCCGCTCGGCGCGGGTGGCCAACGCCATCAGGTACCGCGCTACGTCCGGCAGGTGTCCCGCACGGACGGCCGTGATGAAACCGGGCGTGAGCCATCGGTCGCGTTCCTTCTTGAGCGTCGGCGCCAGCGCCAAGCCGGTAGAGTCGCCCCCCGCGACCAGCCCGGCGATAGCGGCGTCAGCGGCGGACCCCGCGGTGAGAACGGCGGTTGTCGCAGCCAAAATATCGGCGACCGCGCGTTCCAGTTGCCCGGAAATGCGCGCGGCGAGCACGTCGAATGCGCCGCCATCCCACGCAGGCCCGCCCGCCCAGTCGAGTAGCGCATCAATCGCGGCATCCGCGGCATCCAGGATCAGCGCAGGCAGACTGCCGTGCGGCGCGGTCGCGAGACGCAGCAGATCGTTCGGTGTCAGCGTCGATTTCGCGCCGGGAGCAGACGGCCCGCGCGGCGCGGCCAACTGCCGCATCCTTCCGGCAAGCCCGGTGATCTGGCTGCGTAACACGAGGGCAACCAGCCTCCGCGTACCAGCGCGCATGGCGCGCTCTTGGTCGGCCGGATCGGCAAACACCCGGATCGACACACTGTCACCCGCGTCGACAAGAGCAGGATAGGCCGTCACCTGCGCGCCGCTTGCGGTACCGGTGGTGTGCTGCGCCAATCCTTCAGCCGGGAACGCCGTAAGTCCGGTCCGCTCCACGGTCGAAGACACCATCGCCAGCGCGCGTCGAGTATCCGGCGCCAGTTCGCGCTGCATGACAGCCAGGTCGTCACCGGATGCCACCGCGCGTCCCAATGCGTCGACCACGGTAAAACGCATCCGGAGGTGATCAGGCACCTTCGAATAGTCGAAATCGGCTGGTGTGACGCCGATCCCGGTCATGCTGGTGAGCTCCTCGGCAAGTCGGTCGGGCAGCGCCCCAGAGGTGTTCCCGATGCGCACGAGCGCCACGTCAGCGAAATCGGGTGCCGGCACGAAGGCACGCCGCAATCCCTTGGGCAGCGATTTGATCAGCGCCAGCGCCAGTTCCCGACGCAATCCAGGAACCTGCGCCGGCACGGACGACGGGTCGATGGACGCCAGCGCGGCCAGCGGAACCGTCGCCGTGATGCCGTCGGTAGCCATACCAGGTTCGAAGACGTAGGCGAGGTCGAGCCTGGCGGTTCCGGCATCCAGCTGATCTGGGTATTCATCCCGTCTCGCCAGTTCCGAACCGGCGGCCACCAGCATCTCCGGAGTAAACCGGAGCACTGTGCTGTCTGTGCGAGATGCCTTGCGCCACCAGGCTTCCAAGCGCTGTCCGGATGTGACGTCGGCGGGAATGTACCGGTCGTAGAGCGCATAGAGGGCGTCATCATCTTTGACGATGTCCCGGCGCCTAGCCCGGCGCTCCGACTCAGCGACCTCATCGAGTGCGGCCACATTCGCATCCAAAAATGGCAGTGGCAGGGTCATTTCGCCAGCCACCAGGCCGTGGCGGATCAGCAGCTCACGGGAAAGCTCTGGATCAATTTTGTCGTACGAGACGGTGCGCGCCGCAATGAGAGTGACGCCGAGCAGCATTACCTTCTCAGTCGCCATCACGGCCTGGCGTTTCCCGCTCCAGCGCGGCTCAGAATAATTGCGCCGCAAGAGGTCTCCGCCGACCTGTTCGATC
This sequence comes from Nakamurella sp., assembly GCA_039924545.1. GTDB lineage: Bacteria > Actinomycetota > Actinomycetes > Mycobacteriales > Nakamurellaceae > Nakamurella. The sequence goes on from JBDTAR010000075.1 coordinate 11,038, forward strand.
CATTCGGGCTTGATCGCCGCTGCCGTGCGGGCCCACAGGCGCGATGTTTCGACGAGCTCTGCCGCTAGGACGAATGGCGCGCCGGTCTTGGCTAATACCGACCCGGGCCAGATCGCGAAGGTGGTGCCACGAGTTCCCTGATATTCGCGTAGCGACTTGCGCTTTCGCTCGTTTCTCGCCGCGATCGGACTACCGCTTTTGGACTCCCGTTCGATCCGAGAACCGATATGGGATAGCAGCCCGGCGGCCAGCGCGATATGAAGCGCTTCATGGTCGATTCCAATCGCTGCCGACCCACGTTGCGGCCCACCTTGCACCGAAACGGCTGTGGCAGCAGCGCCTTTGGTCCCAGCATTCTTGGCAGCACGACCCGTCGCGGCGCTGCCCGTCGGCTCGGTAGCGGAGATCTCGTACACGACGGAATCGTCGATGGCCATGCCAAGGCTGCCGGCGGCGGACATGAGCTGCGCATGCAGATCTTGCCATTCGCGGATGCGCAGGTAGTGCAGGTACTCCACTTTGCACATCTTGCGGAACTTGTTGCCGGACAACGTTTTCATCTGCCGTTTGAGGTAGTGCCACAGGCTTACGAATCCAACAAAATCAGAAGTAGGGTCGACGAACCGGGAATGGTATGCGACCGCCTTGTCACGCTCTTCGAGCGGATACTCACGGACATCACGGATAGCCAATGCAGAAACGATAACGAGGGCCTCGGAAAGGCAGCGCCGCTGGTCCGCTTCGACGAGTATCCGAGCAAGTCGGGGGTCGACCGGAAGCTGCGCGAGCTTGCGGCCGATGCCAGTGAGGCGCACTGCGGCACGGCCTGAGCCTGGCCCAGAGGCGCGGTCAAGCGCGCCGAGTTCCATCAAAACCGTAATGCCGTCAGTGATTTGCTTGGCGTCCGGTGGGTCCAGGAATGGGAAAGACTCAATCTCGCCGAGCCCCAACGACGCCATTTTCAAGATGACGGATGCCAGCGACGTGCGCATGATCTCTGGGTCGGTGAACTCGGGCCGCGCCGCAAAGTCCTCCTCTGAGTACAGACGGATACAGATGCCATCGGCCACGCGGCCGCATCGACCGGCGCGCTGCCCTGCCGAAGCCTGGGAGACCTTCTCAATAGGCAGACGTTGCACCTTGGTGCGCGACGAGTACCGCGAGATCCGCGCGGTACCCGGGTCGATGACGTATCGCACTCCGGGCACCGTGAGCGATGTTTCGGCCACATTGGTCGCCAAAACGATGCGCCGTCGTCCGCTCGGCGCGAATACCCGGTGCTGATCGGCCATGGACAGCCTGCCGTACAGCGGCAAGACTTCAATCGAACCCGCAAGTCCGCCGCGACCCTTCAGGTGCGCCTTCAGCGCATCGGCAGTATCGGTAATATCTCGCTCACCTGATAGGAAAACCAAGATGTCGCCGTCGCCGGCGGTCGTGAGCTCATCGACAGCGCGCACGATGGCCGTCGTCTGGTCGATCGGCTCTTCGAAACCGCCGAAGTCATTGTCCGCGTCATCGGGATCGTCCTCAGAATCATCGTCAGAGTCATCAGAACCGTAAGGGCGGTAACGAATCTCGACCGGGTAGGTTCGTCCGGATACTTCGACGATCGGTGCGCCCGAAAAGTGCTGGGAGAACTTCTCCGGGTCGATGGTCGCGGAGGTGATGATGAGCCGAAGGTCGGGACGGCGCGGGAGCAGGCGCGCCAGGTAGCCGAGTAGGAAGTCGATGTTGAGGCTGCGTTCGTGTGCCTCGTCCAAAATGATCGTGTCGTAGCGCAATAGGTCTGGGTCGGAAACAATCTCTGCGAGCAGAATGCCGTCGGTCATCAGCTTGACGAGAGTGCGCGGTCCGGTATGGTCGCCGAACCGGATCGCGTACCCGATGGCGCCGCCGACGATAGTCTCGGTTTCCTCGGCGATGCGTTCTGCCAGGGTGCGAGCGGCGATGCGGCGGGGTTGGGTGTGGCCAATCAGGCCGTTGATTCCCCGTCCGATAGACAGACAGATCTTGGGCAGCTGGGTGGATTTACCGCTACCGGTTTCGCCCGCTACGACGACGACTTGATTGTCGCGAATCGCCGCCGCCAATTCGTCGACTCGGCCCGAGACCGGTAGGTCGCTCGGGTAGCTGATTGTCGGGACGGCGCTGCGCCTCGCCTCTATTCGCTTTTCAGCACGGTCTACTCGCTGCTCAAGCGCGGCGAGCTCCCGGCGACGGGTCGCCCCTTGGAGGCGACGCACCTTGGTCAGACGTTTGCGCAGCCGGTATGCGTCGTCCAGCGACACGGCGCCAATACGGATGGCCAGATCGGCCGGCGCGAGCGCGGCCGGTGAAGTCTCGGCCTGAGAAGCTGCGGCCTGAGAAGCTGCGGCCTGAGAAGCTGCGGCCGACGAAGTCTCCTCACGTGGCCCCCGGGGATTTTCTGTCATGACGACCATAAGGATATGGCCCCGCCCACGGTGCGGGCCCCGGAACTGGAAGCGCCCGGTGAAACAAGTGCGAACCCAGCATGATTCCACTGCGTGGCGTCCACCAATCCATCCCGAAGAAAACGTGACTTCGAGCGCATTCGCACCGACACGACGGGAGTTCGTGCGGCATTTCGGCGGCGTCGCAACAAATTCACCCGCACTCTGCCGTGTTCCAACGCAGATCTCCGCAACAGGGAATTCCTGCCGATGGTGCTGGTCAGAGAATCTGAACCGGTTCCGAAGCACGGTAAACTCTTCCCCATGATCGAACTCCACCCCGCTTTGCAATCCGCTTATGACGTCGTCCTGTCCCGTAACGGCGGCGAGTCCGAATTCCACCAGGCGGTGCGCGAGGTACTCGAGTCATTGAATCCCGTGGTGCAGCGTCATCCGAAGTACGCGGACCGAGCCATCTTGGAGCGCATTTGTGAACCGGAGCGGCAAATCATCTTCCGGGTGCCGTGGACCGATGACGAAGGCCAGATCCACATCAACCGCGCATTCCGGGTCGAGTTCAACTCCGCACTCGGGCCATACAAGGGCGGACTGCGATTCCACCCGTCGGTCTATTTGGGCATCATCAAGTTTCTCGGGTTCGAGCAGACCTTCAAGAACGCGCTCACTGGGCTGCCGATCGGTGGCGGCAAGGGCGGCGCCGACTTCGATCCGAAGGGTCGTTCGGACGCCGAGGTGATGCGCTTCTGTCAGTCGATGATGACCGAGCTCTACCGCCACATCGGCGAGTACACCGATGTGCCCGCCGGCGACATCGGTGTCGGTGGAAGGGAAATCGGTTACCTGTTCGGCCAGTACAAGCGGATCACCAACCGTTACGAGTCCGGCGTCCTCACCGGCAAGGGCATCGGCTGGGGCGGCTCGCTGGTTCGCACCGAAGCTACCGGCTACGGCCTCGTGTACTTCCTCGAGCAAATGCTTGCCACCCGCAAGACGTCACTCGACGGCCGTCGCGTGGTCGTGTCAGGGTCGGGCAACGTGGCGATCCACGCCATCGAAAAGGCGGCAGAGTTGGGCGCGATCGTTGTCGCATGCTCGGATTCGACCGGCTACGTAGTGGACGCCAAGGGCATCGATCTGGCGCTACTGCGACAGGTGAAAGAGGTGGAGCGGGAGCGCATCTCGGAATACGCGGCGCGGCGCGGCGACGATGCCGAGTTCGTGGCCGACGGTTCGATCTGGGATGTCGCGTGCGATGTGGCGCTGCCGTCCGCCACGCAGAACGAACTCACTCAGAAGGACGCACTCTGTCTCATCAACGGCGGCGTCATCGCAGTGGCGGAGGGCGCCAATATGCCGTGCACCCCGGACGCGATCCACGCGCTGCAGAACGCGGGCGTGATGTACGCGCCGGGCAAGGCAGCAAACGCCGGCGGAGTAGCCACATCGGCCCTCGAAATGCAGCAGAACGCCGGGCGCGACTCGTGGTCGTTCGACCACGCTGACCGGCGACTGGGCGAAATTATGGTGTCAGTGCACGAGCGCTGCGCCGCCGCGGCCGCCGAGTACGGCCAGCCGGGCAACTACGCGGCCGGCGCCAATATTTCCAGCTTCGTGCAGGTGGCCGACGCCATGATGGCGCTCGGCCTGATCTAGCCGGGAAGCGCCTGAGCCCGGAGCCGGACTTCCACACCAGCCCCGGCCCCGACCGCGCACCAACCCGCACCCCGCCGCACCCCTGGCCACAGCAACCCGCACCCCGCCGCGCCCCGCCCCTGGCCACACCAACCCGCACCCCGCCGCGCCCCTGGCCACAGCAACCCGCACCCCGCCGCGCCGCGCCGCGCCCTCGACCGACTTCACACACCCTTTGGCCACTTCACACACCCTGCAGCGCATGTGAAGTGGCCGAAGGATGTGTGAAGTGCACATGGGGGCGGGAGCCGGGGTTCGCGGCGGCCGAGTGAGGGTTAGGGCGGCCGAGTGAGCGACGGCCACACCTGCCGCATCCGACTTCGTTATCTATGACGTATTCCACCTTTCCCCAGTCTTGCTTATCGCACTAAGCATGCCTTACTCTACTAAGCATGAGCCTGACGGACCGAGAGCGCCTGATACTCGCTTTGCTTCGGGGCAATCCGATGCTCACCTCGGATGCCATCGCCGCGCGGTTGAACTCCACCCGCGCGGCTGTCAACGTGCACCTGTCCAACCTGGGCAAGAAGGGCACCATCCTTGGCCGCGGCTATCTACTGGCCGATGAGCCCGGCGTGGTGGTGGTGGGCGGCGCGAACATGGACGTCAAGGCGCGCAGCACGGCTGCGGCGGTCGCCGGCACCAGCAACCCCGGGCACGCAGCGATGAGCCCCGGCGGAGTTGGCCGCAATATAGCCGAAAACCTCGCCCGACTCGGCACCCGGGTTCATCTCGTTGCCTCCGTGGGGCGAGACCCGTTGGGCGACACTCTGATTCGCGAAACATCTGACGCCGGAGTGCATCTCGACTACACGGTCCGCACCGACGTCGCAACTGGCACATACACCGCAGTTCTAGACGCCACCGGTGAACTAGTCGTTGCTGTCTCTGACATGGCGGCCACCGCCGAGCTTTCCCCCATTCACATCGATGCGGCGCGAGATGTCATCGCCAGCGCTGATTTGCTGGTACTGGACGGAAACCTCACGTCCGAGACCCTCGGCTACGCGCGCAATCTGGGAGCAGCAGCCGGGGTGCGGATCATCGTGGAGTCGGTGAGCGTGCCCAAGGCCGCGGCGCTGGCGGCGCTGCCCGGCATGTTCGATCCGGCGCATCCGCTCTACCTCATCACCCCGAATCGAGACGAGGTCACTGCGCTGACCGGCCTTCCTGCAGGAACAAGCGGAGAGTTGCGGGCCGCGGCCGCACTCCTGCACGAACGCGGCGTGCGCTACGTGTGGATCCGCCTCGGCGGTGCGGGCTCGCTGCTGTCCGGTCCCGACGGGTTCACCCCAATCCCGGCAATCGACACCGATGTGGTCGACGTGACCGGAGCAGGTGACAGCCTCCTCGCCGCGTTCTGCCACGCGCTGCTCGGCGGCGCAGACGAGGTCGGCGCTGCCCGGTACGGACACGCAGCAGCAACCCTCACCATTGCCAGCCCCCATACCGTCCGACCGGACCTCACCGACCCATTGGTCGCGACGGCCCTGACCACGGCACAGCTCGCAACACCGTCCGGGCCCGTCCGCCGAACCTCAAAATTGACCCGCACTAAGGAGAAAGTCACATGACGTCTCATCGCGCACCACACCCCGGCCTAGACCTCACCGACGAGGTCCGCACCGCACTCGACGAGGGCAGGCCTGTCGTCGCCCTCGAGTCGACGATCATCAGCCACGGCATGCCCTACCCGCAGAACGTGGAAATGGCGACGAAGGTCGAGCAGATCATCCGAGACAACGGAGCCGTGCCGGCCACAATCGCCATCCTGAATGGCAAGCCGAAGATCGGACTCGACGAGGCTGGACTGCAGCTGCTCGCCTCGGATCTGAATGTCATCAAGGTCAGCGTGCGCGACCTGCCATTCGTCGTCGCACAGGGCCTACACGGTGCGACGACGGTGGCCGCCACCATGCGACTGGCCGCACTGGCAGGAATCACCACGTTCGTCACCGGCGGGCTCGGCGGCGTACACCGCGGCGCCCAGCAGACGTTCGACACCAGCGCAGACTTGACCGAGCTGTCACACACCAACGTGGCCGTGATTTCCGCCGGCGTGAAGTCGATCCTGGACATCGGTCTCACGCTAGAAACGTTGGAAACCCTCGAGGTTCCGGTGCTGGCCTACGGCACCGATGAGTTCCCCGCGTTCTTCTCCCGACAGAGTGGCCACGATGCACCGATGCGCGTCGATACCCCCGCCGAGATAGCAGCCGTGATGGCCGCGAAGTGGGGTCTAGAAATCGACGGCGGCATCTCCGTTGTCAACCCCATCCCGGAAGCCGACGAGATTCCGGCGAACGAGATCAACGGCATTATCGAACAGGCACTCGCCGACATGAACGCCCAGCACATTCACGGCAAGGAAGCCACGCCGTTCCTACTGGGCCGCATCGTGGAAATCACCGGCGGAACGAGCCTGACTGCGAATATCGCACTGGTGGAGAACAACGCACGGCTCGGCGCAGCCGTCGCCAAGGAGTACACCGCTCTGCAGGCATAACACCAAAACTGCAGGCATAACACCAAAACATCAGGCATGGCCCGAAAAAGGGAGCGGGGCTCTTTCTCGAGTATGAGTCGAAAAAGAGCCCCGCCTGCGCGATCCCACACCTAGCCGGTTTGCGTACGCCGCAAAACCGGCGGCACCAGGCCGTGAAGCCCAGCTCACGCCCAGCAGCGAATCCCACCCGAAGGGGGGCGCCGCGGACATGGGGTACCGCGCGGCCAGGCGATCCAGCTCACCAAGACGACCGAGAGCTCCTGTTACCAGAAACCCACCGGGGCGACGCGCGTCGCTGCGATCACCTGTCTCGGCGCGCCAACGAATCGGCCCGACCCACGGCTCGCGCCGTGTTCCATCATTTTTAGCCTTCCCACCGCGGTCTTTCAAGGCCTCGCGCAAGCCAATAAGCTGTCCTCCGGCGTGTCTCCCCTCGACACGCCGAGACAGCCTCCGCGAATTTCATCACCCGATGACACAAGATGAGATTTGCGCCCCTGCAGAAGGTCCCTTCCCGGTATGAGCCGGAAGGGGCCTGAAGCTTTTTCTGGGCCAAATTTGCCGCAATTGCGTCTTCCGCTGCCGAGTCTTCTACGGCCATCTTCTACGGCTATGTCACTCGTTGTTAAACCTTCCGCGCCGCGGCCCAGTCACGAACGGCGTCATACAGGGTTCGTCTTAGTCGGTCGGTGAGCATGGCAGGATCGAGGCCGTGACAATCACCGCTGCCGCCGATGGATCCGCGCTCGGCAACCCCGGTCCGGCCGGCTGGGGCTGGTATTCCGACGAGACGACATGGGCTGCTGGCGGTTGGCCGCACGGAACTAACAACCAGGGTGAGTTGACGGCGGTACTCGACCTTCTGACCCAGACCTCCCACACCGACGAGGATCTCGTCATATATTGCGACAGTCAGTACGTCATCAATTCAATCACCAAATGGATGGCTGGGTGGAAGAAGCGCGGCTGGCGCAAGGGCGACGGCAAGCCGGTACTCAACCTCGAAATCATGAAAGCCCTAGATACATGTATGACGCAGGCCCGCGCCGCAGGGCGGCAGATTGAGTTCCGCTGGGTGAAGGGGCACGCGGGGCACCCACTCAATGAGGCCGCCGACCTGCTGGCGAATGGGGCCGCGTCTGCCTATGCGCGCGGGGCGGTGCCCGAGCCTGGGCCCGGCGTACCGGGAGGCGTCCGTTACAGCGCGATCCCCGAAGTTTCGAGGCCGGGGCCGGGGGTTTCGGGGGCATTGCCGGAGCCCGAAGCGCTTTTCTGAGCCCAGCACGCAGCGCTGCCGATATTCGGCCGGTGGCCCTCCCGCCAAGGTGCGGACCAGATGTGAGGGTGCGGACCAGTTGTGAAGGTGCGGACGCAATCGCGCACACACCTTCACATCTGGTCCGCACCTTGGCTGATAAGGCAGCAGCGCAGGGCCGGTCAGACGCCGAGCGCCTGCGCCAGATCGGCCTGCAGA
>JBDTAR010000076.1:0-3988 GCA_039924545.1 Nakamurella sp.
CAGGCGCTCCGCCGTGCGGCTACACCTATATTTGGCGGTCACTTCCCGAACGCACCGGCGGCACGGGTGTGTGGCCCGTGACAGTCACGTCTCGGTACACGATTTCGTGGACGGTAACCGGCGGGGCTGGCGGCGCCGTCATCGAGTCCGGAAATGATTCGGTCGAAACCACAACCACGGCGCCACTGTTGGTTCGCGAGTGGCACTCGATCCTGATAGATCACCTGCCCAACTAACCCCCACACGGCCCGCCGTTCTACCCACCGCGTCTGCGACGTCGCACGTGCAGCGGCATAACGGACATTCTGCCCGTCTAGTGGCGCGGCCGGGTATCGCCGCATTTTCACCAGAGGCGAGCGCAACGGAGGCGAAGCCGACGCGAAAAGCGTCATACCTATCACTGCGCACCGGAGCCGGTTGGGCATTCGATACGCTGGGCACTTGCACGCACACCTCGAACGAGGACATGCGCTGCTGCAGAATTAGTCGCAGGATCAGTCGCTAGATCAGGAGTGTGCCGTGGCCGCCGATCGTTTGGACGCCGTTGTTTCGTTGGCGAAACGCAGGGGATTCGTATTCCCGGCCGGCGAGATCTACGGCGGAACCCGCTCGGCGTGGGACTACGGCCCGCTCGGCGTGGAGTTAAAAGAGAACATCAAACGCCAGTGGTGGCAGTCGATGGTGCGCGGGCGCGACGACGTCGTCGGCTTGGACTCTTCGATCCTCCTGCCGCGAAAGGTATGGGTGGCCTCCGGTCACGTTTCAGCGTTCACCGATCCGCTCATCGAGTGCCTGAACTGCCACAAGCGGCATCGCGAGGATCACCTTCAGGAGGCTGTCGCAGCGAAGAAGAGCCATGGCGGCGACACGGTCGATCCGGACGCCATTGCGTTGTCTGACATTGCCTGCCCCGATTGCGGTGTCCGTGGACAGTGGACCGAACCGAAGCAGTTCAACATGATGCTGCAGACGTACCTCGGCCCAGTACAAGATGAATCCGGTTTGCACTACCAGCGTCCCGAAACCGCTCAAGGTATTTTCGTGAACTTCGCGAACGTGATGGGCGCCGCGCGCGAAAAGCCGCCGTTTGGTATCGGTCAGATCGGCAAGTCGTTCCGTAACGAGATCACTCCGGGAAACTTCATCTTCCGCACCCGCGAATTCGAACAGATGGAGATGGAATTCTTTGTCGAGCCAGGAACCGATGAGGAGTGGCACGAGTACTGGCTCAAGACGCGCACTGATTGGTACGTCGATCTCGGTATCGCGCGGGACAACTTGCGGCACTACGACCACCCGAAAGAGAAGTTGTCGCATTACTCGAAACGTACCGTGGACATCGAGTACCGGTTCGGCTTCAAGGGCAACGAATTCGGGGAATTAGAAGGCATCGCCAACCGCACCGACTTCGACCTCACCACGCATTCGAAGCACTCCGGTAAAGACCTCAACTACTTTGACCAGGTAACGGGCGAGCGGTACACCCCTTACGTGATTGAACCAGCCGCTGGCCTGACGCGGTCGCTCATGGCGTTCCTGGTAGATGCCTACACAGAGGACGAGGCGCCGAACACCAAGGGTGGTGTGGACAAGCGCACCGTCTTGAAGCTCGACCCGCGACTGGCGCCAGTAAAGGCCGCGGTGTTGCCGCTGTCTCGCAATGCGGACCTGTCACCGGTTGCCAAGGACCTCGCGGCGTCCTTGCGCACGCTGTGGAATGTCGAGTTCGACGACGCCGGTCAGATCGGACGCCGTTACCGTCGCCAAGACGAGATCGGCACCCCGTTCTGTATCACCGTCGACTTTGATTCGCTGGAGGATTACGCCGTGACGATCCGTGAGCGCGACAGCATGGTGCAAGAGCGAGTTGCCCTCGACCAGGTGCAGGGATACCTGGCCCAACGTCTCGTCGGCGCGTAGAGCGCGCCTCGTCGGTAGGTGAAATCGCCCATGCATGTCGGCCGCACGCTCGCACGGTACGTGGCGGGCGCGCTGCTGCTTGCGGTGGTGATTACTGCCGGAGTGACGCTCCGAATCGTTCAGTTTGCGCAGTCCACGTCGGTGGTTGATGCGGACGCAATCATTGTGCTGGGCGCGGCGCAGTACAACGGGAGACCGTCTTTGGTGTTTCGTGAGCGGCTAGATCATGCGGCCGAGCTGTACCGTTCCGGCGCGGCTCCGACCATCATTACGACCGGCGGCGGGCAGCCGGGCGACTCCGTGTCCGAAGGGGAGGCCGGCGCCAGATATTTGGCAGGCGTCGGCGTACCGAAAACATCGGTGAGCGCCGTCCCAATCGGAATCGACACTTTGCTCTCACTGCGAGCGGCTGCGGCTGTGGCGCACAAGCGTGGCTGGGACAGCGTCATACTTGTCACTGATCCGTGGCATATGGCACGTAGCCGGGCGATTGCCCGTGATCTTGGCTTGTCTGTGCAGACGTCACCGGTCGCCGTTGGCCCCGCGACCAATCCCGCGATTCGTGTGAGATACATTGCGCGCGAACTGGCCGGATTCGTGTTTTATCGGCTGGTAGGTGGCTCGTCCGGATCCGGATCGGCGGTGTTGTGACATGACGAATGTGGGCGGAAACGCTAACGGGCGCAATAACGACACCGCAGTGCGTGGGACCTATACCCCGTCGGATGTCGAGCGCCGTGCGGCGGAGCCAGCGAAATCTGCGACGTTATCGATGGCGGTCGACGCGGCCCGACGGACCGAGTTCTGCCGCGACCGGGCACGCATTCTGCATTCCGGCTCATTCCGGCGGCTCGCCGGAAAAACGCAGGTCGTCTCGCCTGGTGAGGGTGCTGTTCCGCGGACCAGGCTGACTCATTCGCTCGAGGTGGCGCAAATCGCGCGCGATATCGGCAGCGGTATCGGTTGCGATGCGGACCTAGTGGATCTCGCCGGCCTTGCGCACGATATAGGCCACCCTCCGTTCGGCCACAATGGTGAGGCAGCGCTCAACGAGATCGCTGATGCCATAGGCGGTTTCGAGGCGAATGCGCAAAATCTTCGGCTGCTCACGCGGCTCGAACCCAAGGTGATAGGGCCGGACGGTGAATGTGACGGGCTCAACCTCACGCGCGCCTCGCTGGACGCCGTCATCAAATATCCGTGGCAGCGGCCGGCCGCGGGCGGCAAATTCGGCGTGTATGACGACGATCTGGACGTATTTCGTTGGGTGCGGCGATCCACTGGCCCTTCCGCGTCGAAATGTCTGGAAGCGCAAGTCATGGATTGGGCAGACGATGTCGCTTACTCCGTGCACGACGTCGAAGATGGAGTAGTTGCGGGCCGGATTGACTTGGTGCGTCTCGCGCAGTCCGCCGACGAACGGTTAGCGGTCGCGGAAGCTGCGGCTCAGAGCTATTCGACCGAGTCTGCTGCAGAATTGGCGGCGGTTCTAGCTGCGCTGTTGTCGCTCGAGGCAGTCTCAAATCGCATCGGTCTGCCCCCCGGAATGCGCGCAGCGGCCGCGCTGAAACAACTCGCCAGTGAGCTCACCGGCCGATTCGTCACAGGCGCTATCGCTGGAACTCGGCAGCATTTCGGCACCGAACCACTCACCAGATATGACGCCAATCTCACCGTGCCGCGGGTGCTTGCGGCCGAGGTCGCGGTGCTTAAGGCAATCGCATTCCATTACGTCATGAACGATCCGGACCATCAAGCGAGCAAGCGTCGACAGCAGGAGTTGCTTGCCGAATTGGTTGCTGTCCTCGTTGACCGGGGGGAAGACGAGCTCGATCCAGTATTCGCCGGCTTCTACGAGGCCGCCGTCGGCGACGTCGGACAACTGCGCGTGATCATCGACCAGGTCTCGCTGCTGACTGACGCGGAGGCGACCAACTGGCACGCGCGTCTCTTCACCAAGGCACACGGCTAGTCGCGGGCCCACTACGCCATAGACTCGGCGCTGTGGTGGATAGGACGGTGGGGCGCATCAGCGACGCGGATCGCGAACGCGTCCGCGACGCCAATC
>JBDTAR010000077.1:0-17702 GCA_039924545.1 Nakamurella sp.
ATTAACGAGACAGTGAACGTCGACAAACCCACGGGCATGGTGTTCGACTACCTAGCGGACTTCACCACCAGCACCCAATGGGATCCGGGAACAGTGAAAACCATCCGGGTAGAAGGTAACGGCGGCGTCGGTACCCGTTACGAGAACACGTCGAAATTCGCCGGGCGAGTGAACACAGTGATCTACGTCGTCCAGGAGGTCATCCCCGGAAAACACATTCACCTCCGTGGCGAAAATTCATCGCTGGTCGCGAACGATCGCATCACCGTTGAGCCGCAGGGCAGCGGGTCGACGGTCACATATCGGGCTGAATTCGATTTTCAGGGCATCTTGAAGGTGCTCACGCCGATTCTGTCGATCCTGGTCAAACGTCTCGGCAAAGAGGGAGCACTCGGAATGAAACAAGCCTTAGATCAGCTCTGATCCGAATCGACGCTGGCCCCGCAGCCCGTCCCTTCGAGGTGCCTCACGGATGGGACTTACCGAGCAGGTGGCGTAGCGCAGGTTCGAGATACTCGAAGCGAAATAGATGTTCTCTGCCGATCAGCCGTGCGGGGACAACACGCTGACCGGCTAACGCGATCTCGTGCGCCCCCTCGTCACCGAGCAGCAGTCGCGGACCCACGGTCGGCGTGGGAAGAAACGCCGGGCGATGCAGTACCCGCGCCAATATGGCGGCATAGTCGCTGTTGCGCACCGGTTGTGGCGATACGGCGTTAACCGGGCCGTCGAGTTCGGGATCAACGATCGCACGCAGGTACACGTCCAACAGGTCATCAAGGCCAATCCAGGCAGTCCACTGCCGACCGTCACCCAGTCGACCACCGAGCCCCGCCCCGAACAGCGGGCGCAGGAGGCGCAGACTGCCGCCGGCCGGAGTTTGCACAATTCCAGTGCGCACCCGAACGACGGGCACCCCCACGTGAGCAGCGGGTTCGGTTGCCTCTTCCCATTGCTCTACTACGTCGGCCAAAAACCCATCCCCGCGTTCGGATTCTTCTGTGAGGATTTCGTCTCCGCGGTCCGGCCCGTAGTAGCCGACAGCTGAGGCGCAGACAAATCGCAGGCCGGGATCAGCGGTGCGTCCGCGAGACTCAGCGGTGCGGGCGGCCAGGAGGGCAAGCTTGCGTGTCGGTCCTACTCGACTGTCGAAAATCTTCTTCTTGTGTGCGGGGCTGAATCGGCCGGCGATCGGCTCCCCAGCAAGATGCACCACTACGTCCACGTCAGCGAGTAGGTCCGCGTCGGGATCATCGGGATTCCACCAGCGTGCATCAGGATCGTCAGTCCGGCGTCGCTGCAACCGAATCACCCGATGTCCGCCGGTCGTTAGCAGCGCGCATAGAGCAGATCCGATGAGCCCCGAGGAACCCGTCACCGCCACTGTTGCGGGGGTGGCGCGGAGCGCGCGCGCCCAGTGGTGTGCCGCAAGATCGTCGGCCAGCTGACGGGAGCGATACGCAAACATGGGCGCTACCACTCGATTGGGAATGTGGCTATATAACCGGTCGATCACTCGCGTTTGATGCTCGCCGACAGGTTCAAAGAGGTGCTCGTGCCGCCAGCCCAGCAGCGGCGCCAGTGGCCACGATGTCAATGTATCGACGAACGAGTACGGCGGCCGAAAGCCAGCCGGCTGGTGCTGCGCAACCCATAGCATCCCGGCTGGCAGCGCCAATGTCGCGGTCCCATCCCGGAGAGAGCGAGCCTCGGTGGACACTCGCACAGGCTGCCACGGGGGTGCCAACCGACGAAACGCGCCGGGCTGCGCATGCCAGGCAAATACCTCTTCGATATCACCGTTCACGACACTGGTGTGTTCGAACAACTGACTACCCCCAGCCCGAGTAAGAGAATGCTTAATTAACCTCGTTACTAGCTTAACGAAGTATTATGCGAGCGTGCGGCCGATCGTGCTGGCCGTCGTCCCGCGGTCGCTGCCGAAGCCCCTCGGTTCAATCATTGATTTCCGAAAAGGAGGCACATGAAGCCGGCACCCTCGATTATGTGGTTCCGCCGCGACCTTCGACTCGGCGATAACCCCGCCTTACTTGCCGCCGCGGATCAAGGCCCCGTGCTCGCCCTCTTCGTCCTCGATCCGGCGCTGATCCGGCCTTCGGGCGCGCCCCGTCAGACGTTCCTATTTCGCACGCTCCGAGTGCTCGACCAGCAATTGCGAGAGCGCGGCGGCGGATTGACGATCCGTGCTGGCAACCCGACAGAAGTGGTACCACAGCTGGCAAAGGAAACCGGCGCGCGCACCGTCCATATCGCGGCCGACTTCGGCCCCTACGGAGCCACACGCGACCTGGCAGTAAAGCGTGTGATGGATGAGGACGGAATCGCGCTGATCCGCACCGGGTCACCCTACGCGGTATCCCCCGGTCGAATCCGAAATGCCGCCGGCGAACCGTATCGAGTGTTCACCCCGTTCTACCGCGCGTGGCGGCGACACGGGTGGCGCCGCCCAGCGCCGCCTCCCCCTGCCGATACACAATGGGCGACCTGTCCGATCCTGCCCATTCCTACCGACGGCACCGACACGGCTACCGCGCGGCCCGTCCTGCTTGACGCCGGCGAGCCTGCAGCACATTCGCGATGGATCCAATTCCGCCATGACCGGCTCGCACTGTATTCCGAGCACCGGAATTATCCTGCTACACAAGGCACCTCACGGTTGTCCGTCGACCTGAAGTTCGGAACCATGCACCCGCGCACGCTTCTCGCCGATCTGAAGTCGGAGGATGATGCTTTTGCTCGGCAGCTGGCATGGCGCGAGTTCTATGCCACTGTGCTGCACTTCTGGCCCGATAGCGCCCGTTCGTCATTCTTGCCTCGGATGGCGACCATGATGTGGGCAACGGGTCCGCAGGCCGACCAGCACTTTTCTTCATGGCAGCAGGGCCGCACTGGCTACCCCCTCGTGGACGCGGGTATGCGACAGCTTGCAGCCACCGGGTGGATGCATAATCGCGTCCGCATGGTTGCCGCCTCGTTTCTGGTCAAGGATCTACACATCGCCTGGCCTCGTGGCGCTCGACACTTTATGCGTCATCTGGTCGATGGTGACCTCGCCAACAATCAGCATGGTTGGCAGTGGGCGGCCGGTACCGGCACCGATGCCGCGCCGTACTATCGCGTTCTGAATCCAATCACGCAAAGTCGACGCTTCGACCTAGCTGGCGACTACATTCGCCAGTGGATACCCGAATTGGAAGGCCTTACCACGCCACATATTCACGCCCCATGGGAGTCGCCTGGCGGCCCACCGAACGGGTACCCTGCTCCCATAGTGGATCACACAATCGAACGCCAAGTAGCTTTGGATATGTACCGAGCTACCAGTGACGACGTATGACGCGCAGGCTGATAGTGAGCTCCGGTTCCCCCTCGCCACGAGCGGTTGTTCTGGTGCTGCACGGCGGGCAGGAGCACAGTTTCGCACCAACCAAACCGCATAACTTGGCAGTCTTACGCATGCTCCCGCTGGCGAACACTATCGGCGCAGCCGCCGAGGGTGTGCTGGCAGTCGCCAGGCTGAGGTTCACCACACGCGGCTGGAACGATGACGGGGCTCAGCCGCTGGCGGATGCCCTGTGGGCGTTAGGGGAACTGTCCAGCCGGTTCCCGGAGCTCCCAATCGGTGTCGTCGGGCATTCAATGGGGGGCCGGGTTGCCTTGCGAGTCACAAATTATCCGTCGGTGCGCGCCATCATTGGCCTCGCTCCCTGGATACCACCCGGGGAGCCGATCACGACAGGGTTCGGGACGTCGGTCATGCTCATCCACGGCGGTCGGGATCGGACCACCTCAGCCCAAGCCAGCATTGAGCGGGTGGAGACGCTTCGCGCGGCGGGGATGCCAGCTGGCTTCGTGCTGGTAAACAGAGACGGGCACGGCATGTTGCGGCGGCCGCGAGTCTGGCACGACCTGTCCGCGTCGTTGCTCTGCGCGAGCCTGCTTCCCGATCAGCATGTCACCGGATCAGCCGCGGCACTGCTCGCCGGGACCGCTGCTATTAAAGTCTGAAGCCCGTATCGGTGGCCTCGACAGTAGTCGGCCGGGGTGGGAACGGCCGCACCGCGCGCCGCTTTTCGGGCCCGGGCATCAGGCCTGGGCGCGGGCTGCCCGCCGCTGTGCACGTTGCTCTCGCTGTTCAACGAATCGGTCTGCCTGCCCGTCCAAAACGGTCATGAAATCGGCAATCTGTTCGCGGGCCTGCTCGCCGGCCGGGCCGAGGTCAGTACGGGTGAAGACCTTCCAGAAACGCAGCACAGGTGCGACCACGTCATCGTGGTGCAGTCGCAGGTCGTAGATTCCAGCCTGCGCGATGACTACTGCGCTGCGGGCAAAGCCAGGCATCCCTGCTCCGGGCATCTGAAAGTCCATGATCTCATCACGGATCGCCGCCATGGCCTCGTCCGGTTCCCTGTCCAGAGCGGCCGCGACCAGGTTCCGGTAAAACACCATGTGCAGGTTCTCGTCGGCGGCGATGCGCTTCATCATCTGTTCGGCCAACGGACAACCACTGGCGGCGCCGGTATTCCGATGCGACACTCGGGTGGCCAGTTCTTGGAATGAAACGTAGACGAGCACCTGCAGTGCGTTCTTGTCGCCGGAGTCGAAGCCGTTGGTCATGTGGGCCATACGTAGCTTCTCCAGCTCGACCGGATCGACGCCGCGGGTGACAACCAGATAGTCGCGTAACGCAATCGCGTGTCGGCCTTCTTCGGCCGTCCATCGCCCCACCCACTGACCCCAGGCGCCGTCGCGGCCGAAGCGAGTGGCGATCTCGTGGTGGTAGCTAGGTAGGTTGTCTTCGGTCAGCAGGTTGACGACCATTGCCGTCTTGGCCACCGGGTCCAGTGCGCTTTCCTCGGGACGCCAGTCCTCTCCACCGAGGAAGGCGAAGTCACGACCTTGGCTCCACGGCACGTAATCGTGCGGATTCCAGTCCTTGGTGTGGGCGAAGTGGCGGTCCAGGTTTTGGGCGACCACTGGCTCGAGCTCGTGCAGCAGCCGAGCTTGGCGGCCAGGCTCGGAACTAGCGGGTTCAAGAACTGTCATGGATGCACCTTCACATGTGTTGATACTTCGTCGCACGCTGCTGCGTTGGCGATCAATCTTGGGGCATCGCCGGAACCTCCGGTCGCGGTAGACGACTCGCAGCAGCTCGAATATTGCGTTGCATCCCACCGAAGACGATGCCGTGAAAAGGCAACACTGAGATCCAGTATGCATGGCCAGCAAGGCCTCTGGGGTGAAACAACGCGCGTTGGCGGAACACCGTGCGCCCTTCGTCATCGGTCTCGACAATCAACTCTAGCCATGCGAGTCCGGGCAGACGCATCTCGGCCCGCAGCCGCAGCAAATGCACCGGCTCGATGGTCTCCACCCGCCACCAGTCCAGCGCGTCGCCCACCGACAGCGCGACTGGGTCGCGTCGCCCCCGCCGCAGGCCCGGGCCGCCAACGATGCGGTCCAACAGCCCCCGAGCCCACCAGGCCAATCGCCACGAGTACCAACCGTTGCGGCCCCCAACGCCGGTGATGACACTCCAGAGCTGCTCCGGTGTAGCGGCCACCACACCAGCACGATCGTCCACATAGAGCGAGCCGCCAGCCCACTCTGGGTCACTCGGCAGCGGGTCGCTCGGCGCGCCCGGGGACGCGGCCGACGACCAACTGGTGGACACCTGGCCGTCACCGATTCGTTTGAGGGCCAGCTCAACAGCGCGATCGAAACCGATCAACCCGCTAGCGGGATCTGCCACGAAATGAGCGATGTCGTGTTCCTTGCAGACCACTTCGTTGACCAGTGATTCGACCAGCGGCCGGGCGATCCGGCCCGGGACCGGCGTCACCAGACCGACCCAATGGCTGGACAGGGCAGGCGTCAGGACCGGGATAACCAGGATCCTCGGACGAGGGACACCTGCCGCGCGGGCATACCGCAGCATCATCTGGCGGTAGGTGAGGACGTCCGGGCCGCCGATGTCGAATGCACCGGACATGTCGTCGGCGCCCGCTGCTCCGACCAAGTAATACAACACGTCTCGCACTGCAATGGGCTGGATGCGCGTGTCTACCCACTTGGGCGTCACCATCACCGGCAGACGTTCAGTCAGGTAGCGCAGCATTTCGAACGATATCGACCCGGAGCCGATGATGATGGCAGCCCGAAGGATCACTGTAGAGACTCCAGATGCACGCAGCACTTCACCCACCTCACGACGCGAGGCCAGGTGACTGCTGAGAGTTTCGCGCTGCGGAAAAAGCCCTCCGAGATAGATGATTCTGCGCACTCCTGCGCGCGCGGCAGCGTCACCGAAAGTTGCGGCAGTGCTGCGCTCCTGCGCTGCGAAACCAGAGCCCGTGCCGAGAGCATGAATCAGGTAGTAAACGACGTCGACACCAACCATGGCTGCGTCGATTTCGCTGCGGTGGGATACGTCACCGGCTGCGACCTCAACCCTGTCGAGCCATGGTCTACCGGATAACACTGCGGGCTTACGGGCCAACACCCGGACCCGGAAACCAGCGTCGAGCAGTTCGGGAACCAGTCGACCGCCGATATACCCGGTCACGCCGGTAACCAGGACAAGCGGTTGCCCGCGGGTCTCTGCGCCGGCAGTGCTGGGTGCCTCAACAGTGTTGGGCTGATCCTTCATAGCTGTACCCCGTCCGCATCGTTACTTCTTACTGTGTAGAGCGTCCACGAAGTGGCCAAGCGACGTGCTATTGCGGCGTGCAATATCGACATTGAGCGCGAGTGCGAACCCGCCCCAGGCCGCGTACGGCACCAATGCCGCTGCGGCTGGCGCCGAAACAGTCCGGGCACGCCGGATCAGGTCAAGAGTCGAAGCCTCGAGCAGGCTTGCGTGAACAGCGGCAAACACTAGGTTGTGCGACCGAAAGAAGGACCCGCTCCAGGTCGCGTTCAGCACCAGATTTACGGTCAGCGCTCTTGCCCACTGTTTGCGCTGCTCGTCATTGGATTTGGACCACACGGCGGAGCCAGCGTAGGCGATTGTTGCGTAGAGCCCGGACCACACTGGGCCGAACAGTTTTGCCGGTGGCTGCCACCGAGGTTTGGCCAGCGTGCGGTACCACGCAGATGTCGGGTTGGTCAGCAGACCGCCGGCGATAGCGGCCGCACTCACGGCGGCCGCGTGGGCTAACACTGGGCGCATCTTCATGTTAGATCCTCTCTAGAGGAAGCACTCTCATCCGGCAACCCGGGCCAAACGGAACTGGTGGACGTCGAGGTAGTCGGCGCGAAACCCAGCCTCGCAATAGGCGAGGTAGAACTCCCACATTCGCCTGAATGTGGAGTCGAACCCTTTCCGGCTGATCGTCGTCCAATTAGCTAGGAAGTTCTCCCGCCAACACCCCAGCGTTGTCGCATAGTGCGGGCCAAGCGCCCTGCCGTCGGTGATGGCCAGTCCGGTGTGCGCGCTGAGTACGTCTTCGATAGCGCGGACGGACGGGATGATGCCACCGGGGAATATGTACTTGTGGATCCACGTATAGGAGCGGCGGGTGGCCAGCATCCGGTCGTGCGGCATGGTGATAGTTTGCAGTCCCACCTGTCCGCCGGGTCGGAGCAACCGGTCGAGGGTCGCGAAAAACGTTGGCCAGTAACGCATACCAACTGCTTCGAGCATCTCCACGCTGACGATCGCGTCGTATTTCCCGGTCACCTGCCGGTAGTCTTTTAACTCAATCCGAACTCGATCGGACACGCCCGCTAGCTGTACGCGTTCCATCGCCAGTTCGCGTTGCTCTTTTGACAAGGTTACTGACGTCACGTTCGCACCGCGCTGTGCTGCGCGGATCGCGAGATCGCCCCAGCCTGTGCCGATTTCGAGCACGTCGCAGTTCGGCCTAACGTTCGCAAAGTCGAGGATGCTGTCCATTTTTCGACGCTGAGCTGCGGCCAAGTCGTCTCCAGGCTCGAACCATGCGCTGGAATAGTTCAGCGTCTCGTCCAAAAAGGCGGTAAACAAGTCGTTGGATAGGTCGTAGTGGCGGTGAATATTCTGCCTCGACTGGCTGAGAGTGTTCTCCTCAGCTGCCGGTTGACGCCGATCAACGAGGCTTCGGAACCGTTGCAGGGGTAGCGGAACCAGTGTCGTCAGGTTCGTGGCGAAGGGTGTCAGTAGCTCCCCCAAATCCGTGCCGGGAGCTGCGTCCCAGTCGCCAGCCATATAGGCCTCGCCGAATCCGAGCTTTGCGTCGACACCGAGGCGCGCGAAGAACGCTGCGGGACGGTGTAGCAGCATGCGCGGATCGCTCTCCCTTCCGTTGCCCCAGTAGGTGCCATCCGGAAAGTAGACCCGAATTGGGAGCGACTTCACCGCTCGACGCATGATGGCGCGGGCAATTGCAGCCCGTGTCGCCACCACTGCACCGGTCGGACTCGGCGGCACCACACGAGGGGGTGGCGGAGCCGGCGAGCCATCAATCGGCTGGTGCGGCAGATCTTGGCGTGTGGTGCTCTGGGTGGTCGTCATTACACATCTTTCTGAGGAGTGTGCGGAATTCTTTTCACCATCGGTAGCCGGCCGGCCCACAGTCGAACCCCGCGCAGCCGTATCCAGACACTTGTCAAAATCGACATTGCCGGGCGGCGGGCGACCGCACGTAAGAGCGACCGCGTAGTGGCGGGGCGACGGGTGCCCTTGAGCGTCGCGGTGAAAACTGTTGTGTTGTCCTGCCGAAGTGCGATGGTGATCGAGAGGGTCTGCCCTGGGGGTGAGAACCGCATCAGGTAGTGACCGTCCACGCTGAGGAAAGGAGAAACGTAAAATTCTTTGTCCTGCTGCACACGCCCCTTGGTATCCGGTCGCATCAAGTACGCGTGCCGCTCGCCGTAAGTGTTATGCACCTCGGCGAGAATGCATACCAGTTCACCGGTTTCGGAGTAGCACCAATGCACGGTGATCGGGTTGAACACGTAGCCGAAGCTCCGGGCGTTGGCTAACATCAACACCCGTCCGCCAGGCAGTTCGACACCATTGTCAGCCAAGAACGTCAGCACATTGTCCTTGATGCTGCGGTCAGGGTCACCCAAGTGATCGCGGGCTTCGAAGCGAGCCAGCGGCCGCTGCCACCATGGCAGCTGCGGCAGCTCATCAAGATCGACCAGCCAGTAGTAGACGCGGTAGGAGAACTCGTTCCGCGTCGGCATCGTCCGAATATGGCCCAAATCGGCGTCGTACAGGGCAGGCGCCAGCAGATTCGGCGACTGTCCAGGGGCGTCGCTCGCACCGGTACCCTCGGCACCTTGGTCGCCCTGACCCTCGGTATGCACATGGTGACCAAGCCCAGACAGGGCTCCTTTGAAGACCGTCATGACCAATCCACCCCTAATGATGCGGCGGCGGCAACACCACTAGCGCAGCCATCTTCGTGGAATCCCCACCCGTGGTATGCGCCTGCATAGCAGGTCCGCCCCGTGTTCAACGCCGGCAGGAGTCGCTGGGCAGCAAGTGAGCTGGAGTTATAGATCGGGTGCTCATAGTTCCGGCGGGCGATCACGGTCGCGGGGTCGACCCTGTCCGCACAGTTCAGCGACACCACGTAGTCAGTCGGCTCATCAAGCCCCTGCAGCCGGTTCATCCAGTAGCTGACGCCGACCGCTTCGTCGGGGCGTGCCGCGCAGTCGGGAACCGTGTAATTCCACGAGCTACGGGCCCGAGGAGCTTTCGGCAACAGCGTCAAGTCGGTGTGCAATAGCGCAGTGTTCCGCGAGTACGGCATAGCGGATAGAAGTGTCTGCTCATCCGGTGTTGCATCGGTCAGCATCGCCAATGCCTGTCCAGGATGGGTGGAAAGCACCACATGATCAGCGTGGAAGATCCGGTCACCAGAGTCGCGAATCTCTACCCCGTCCGCATGTCGAGTGACCGCGCGGACGGGAGTCGAGGTATGCACCGCGCTGAGGTTTTTGACGACGCGTTCGACGTAGGTGCGTGATCCCCCGACCACGGTCCGCCAGGTGGGGCTACCGCTCACGCGCAACATTTGATGGTGCTCAAGGAATTCGAATAGATACCGGGCTGGATACTGCATTGCCATGGCCGCCCCAGTGGACCACACCGCAGAAACGATCGGCAGCAGAAAATGGGTAACGAAATAGTCGGAGTACCCATGCAGCGCTGCGAAACCGGCCAGCGAGAGGGAATCAACATCCGCTTCCTCCGCGCGCAACATCCTGCGCGCATCCCCATAAAACCGGTGCACCTGCGCCAGTAGCGACAGGTACCGGCGGTCTACCACTCGGCGGGGCTGCGCGAATACCCCGCCCAACCCGCGCGCGCCGGCGTACTCAAGCCCACAGTCGGGGCACGAAATCGACATGCTCATCTCGGTCGCGCGAGTGGGAACATCCAGCTCACCGAAAAGGCGGACCAAGTTCGGATACGTCGAACGGTTATGCACGATGAAGCCGGTATCGACGTTGATCCAGCGGCCGTCCGGGGTCAGCACGTCATGGGTGTCAGCGTGACCGCCCAGCCGATCGTCTGCTTCGATAAGGGTGACGTCGTAGTGGCGTTGCAGCAAGTAGGCAGCCGTCAGTCCGGCGATGCCGCTTCCGATCACCGCCACGGTGCCACGTGTCGTACCTGTCATTGCAGGGGTTCCTCCTCCGTATTGGGGTCGGTTTCCCGTACTGACGTAGCTTCCGGGGCCTTCTTCCGGTTATTCGGCACGACAGACACCCCGGATTGGTCGTCATCCAAAAGTCTCGATATCGATGACGTCATTCGCTGATCAACACCCGCGGCGTCCAGGCAGTAGCGCCACACACGGTCGAGTTCGGCTGGGCTATACCTAGTCCAGGGCAACAGCTGATCTGGTCGTGACCGGCGGTCGTGCCAAAACAGACCAGATTCCGGCGCGGGATCGGTGGCCGCCAGCCAGACGGCAGTGTCGGCGCCCTGCTCCGCCGTACGTAGCACCGGCCGCAGTAGCCGACTGAAACCAGGCAATGACGCGACAATTCCAGGCGTATTCGCCCACCCGGGATGCATGGAATAGACGCTGATGTCGTCGCCTGCCAGCCGTTTTGCCAGCATCGGGGTGAAGGCAACCTGCAACCTTTTAGTTCGCGCATATGCTGCAGCGCCTTTGTACTCCCCGATGCGGCACTCAGGGTCCCGCGCTGGTAGCCGCTGCGTATACATGCCTCCGGAGGAGATGACGATGACGCGTGCACCCGGCTTTCCACCCAATGACCCTGCGCGCAGTTGCGGCCGCAAGAGCTCGGTGAGGAGAAGCGGCCCGAGGACGTGCGTGGCCAGCGTCATCTCGTGGCCATCTGGGGTCTCGGCGCGCTCAGCGGGCAGTGCCCCCGCGTTGTGAACCAGCACATGCAGGGCTCGCCCGTCATCTCGCAGTCGTGCCGCGAGACCACGAACAGATTCCAGGCTCGAGACGTCGCACGACTCAAGTTGCAGATCCGCATCCGGGTTCGCGGCGCGGATATCACTCGCCGCCTGCTGCCCCTTCTCCATGTTGCGCACCACCATGATGACTCGGGCGCCGAGCTCGGCCAGGCCAGCCGTGGCTGCCTTGCCCAACCCCGAATTCGCACCGGTCACTAGCGCTGTGGCACCGCGCAGCGCTCCGGACGCGGGGTCCGCCGGGTCCCATTGGGCGCGGCGGGCTAGATATCCCAGGCGCGAGTAACCAATCAATACTGTCCGGTCCATCACCGTGTCAAGAGCTGAGGCCAGCCAACCGGGAAGTCTCATCGCTGTATCACCGCCTTCGCTGCCAATGTCCGATCACATACGCACCGTGTCGTCATAGTGCCTCGATTTTTTTATGACGTGTCCCCGGCGACGTGGCCATGGTCGATACGTCCTGGCCATCGTCCGGGACTTGCGCCAACTTCGACGGCCACCAGATTCGCCGACCGATGTCGATGGTCAAGGAGGGGACCAGCAGGGACCGAACAATGATCGTGTCCAGCAGCACACCGAACGCCACGATAAATGCGATCTGAGCCAGAAACAGGATCGGGAGGACCGCCAGCGCAGAGAACGTCGCGGCCAGCACCACTCCGGCAGATGTGATCACGCCGCCGGTGAGCGCCAAGCCACGACGAGTGCCCTCACGGGTCCCGTGCTTTACCGCTTCCTCTCGGACTCTAGTCATCAGAAAAATGTTGTAGTCGATACCTAATGCCACTAGGAAGACAAACCCAAACAGCGGCACGACTGGGTCGGCTCCAGGAAAGTGGAAGATGTGGTTGAAGACCAGCGCCGAGACGCCCAGTGTCGCTGCGAAGGACAGCACGACTGTGCCCAGCAGCAATAACGGGGCTAGGAGTGCTCGTAGCAGCAGTGCGAGCACCAAGAAGATCACTACCAGCACGATGGGGATGATCACGCTACGGTCCCGCTCCGAAATCTGTTGCGTGTCGAGCTGGGCAGCCGTCGGGCCGCCCACCCGGGCGTCCGCATTCGCTACCGCATGCACGGCCTGCCGGAGTTGGCGCACGGTGGAGACCGCCTGCTCTGAACCCGCGGGATCATCGAGGATCGTGAGGATCTCGACGCGACCGTCCACAGTTACCGGCTGGCCGCTCTGGGATTTCATCAGCATCGATGACGACACCCCCGGCACCCGGGATGCGGTCAAAACCTGGTCTGCTTGCGCCCGGTTGGCAATAGTCACGGTGGGTGAGCCGGTGCCGCCGGGGAAGTGTTGGCCGAGTATTTGCTGGCCGGTAACCGAGGCTGTCTTGTTCAGCAGTATTTCGGACTGGGAGGTTCCGCTGGCCTGTAGCGTCGGCAGGAATGCCACGCCGATCAGGAGTAACACGGTGGCGGCGCTCCAGATGGTCCGCGGTCGCCGACTGACAAGTCGCGCAATTCGGCCCCAGATTCCGCGGGTCTCCGGGTGAGTTGAGCCCAGCTTGGGCCGCAGCGGCCAGAATGCTGATCTGCCCAGCACGGCGAGAACAGCCGGCAGGAACGTGATGGAGGCTAGCCATGCTGCGCCGATACCGATGGCCGCAACCGGGCCTAGTCCGCGATTGGAGTTCAGATCGCTGAACAGCAGACACAGGACCGCCAGGATCACGGTTGCGGCCGACGCGGTGATGGGGGCAAGCGTGGCCCGCCAGGCCGTCATCATCGCGTCGACGCGATTGTCGGTGTCCCGCAGCTGTTCTCGAAAACGTGAGACCAGCAGTAGCGCGTAGTCGGTGGCCGCGCCGATGACGAGGATCGACAGGATCCCTTGGCTTTGCCCATCGAGAGCCAGGACGTCGTTGTCGGCCAGTATGTAGACGACGAGGCTGGCGACGCCGAGTGCGAAAACGGCTGAGAGCAGCACCAAGAAGGGCAGCAGCACGCTCCGGTAGACCACGAGCAGGATTAATGCCACAAACGAGCCGGCCACGATCAACAGCAATCCGTCGATGCCCGAGAACGCGGAGCCGAGATCGGCAATCAACCCGGCCGGGCCGGTGACCAGAACAGTCAGCCCGTCCGGCGGATTGCTCAGGTCTGATCGGATTGCTTCTACTGCATCTGCCGGATTAGCCGACTGGTCGATCGGCACGATCAACTGCACTGCCTGACCATCGGTCGAGGTCTGAGCCGGTGGCAGGGTCGAGCCCTTGATGCCGGAGATGGTGGTGATCTGCTTCGCGGCAGCATTCAGGAACATTGTGTCGGCGTCCGTGATCCCTGACGTGCGCTGCGCGACCACGATCGCCGGGAACGACTTGGACCGGGTGAACGCTTGCTGCTCGTTTTGCACTTGGGTGGACTCGGCCGAGGCTGGCAGGAACGACGCGCTGTCGTTGGACGCGACCTCACTGAGTTTGCCTGCGAACGGCCCTGAAACGCTTCCGAGGATCAGCCAGGCGATG
Source organism: Nakamurella sp. (assembly GCA_039924545.1). GTDB lineage: Bacteria > Actinomycetota > Actinomycetes > Mycobacteriales > Nakamurellaceae > Nakamurella. The sequence continues at coordinate 13,894 of JBDTAR010000077.1, forward strand.
GTGATCACCGCAGGGATCAACCAACGCAGACGACGCGACGCCCGCGGACGGGTCGAGTCGATGACTGAGGTGTCGGAGGCAATGTGTCGATCCATCATGGTCTTTCGTTTCGGGCTTGCAGGACGGCCGGCCGGATGGCCGTGTTGCACAGAGTACATTATTCGCTAGTTTGTCTAGTTGCCACTTAGTCTAGAATAAATTCGTGCAGAAGCAAAGATTTGAATCCAGTTCGCAGGCCCGACTCGTGGGCAATGCAGTGCGCTCCCTTATCCGCGCTGGACGCGGGATGCAGTCGGCGATGGCACGTCAGCTAGCAATGGGTGACACGGATCTCGCTGCGATGGACGAACTGGTCACGAGCCCCACGCCCCTGGGGCCAGTCGAGTTGGGCCGCCGGCTCGGAATCCGTTCGGCCTCTGCAACAGTGCTCGTTGATCGACTCGAAGCGGTCGGGCACCTGCATCGACACCCTCACCCAAGCGACCGTCGCCGCGTAGTGCTCGAGGCTTCCGAATCTGCGGTCGCAGAGGTTCGCGGCACACTGACACCGATGCTTATGTCCATGGGCCAGATCGCCGAACGACTCGATCCTCACGACGCTGAGGTAGTGCTTGCATTCCTGCGGGAAGTGACCACCGCAATGAATGACTTCGCAGTCACCACCGACTCGAACACGGCAAGCCGGCGGACCAACTAGGCCGCATTACCGCTCCAGCCTCCGCATCTCGCCCGGGCTTTCGCACTGGCGAGCCATCTTGAAGTAGTACCCCACCATTCGCCCAATTGGCACGGTGTTAACGCCGAAGGCGGACAACTCAGTCGATGGCACGGTGGCAGAACCCACGTAGGCCTACGGCGAGGAAACCCGCAGTAGAGACACCGGCGCCGAGAATGATCCAGCCCACGGCAAGGTGTGGTGTCGAGGTCAGCACTCCGCGCATTCCTTCAGATATGTACGTGAGAGGGTTGAACAGGGTGAGTACTTGGAACCATCGCAAGCCGCCCAGTGCCTGCCACGGGTAGAACGTTGCGCCCGTAAAGATCAGCGGAGTGAGCGCGACGGCAAACACCACGTTGATCTGCTTCGGTTGGACGAGGGTCCCTAGCACTAGCCCGATCGCACTGCCCGCGAAGCCGCCGACCAGCAAGTGCACGCCGAATAGCGGCCAATTAGCCCCGTGAATATCAAGACCGCCCGGGAGAATCAGCGCACCCAGAGGCAGGATGAAGACCGCGGCGATGATGGCGCGGAGTGTGGAGAAGAGTAACTTTTCTAGCGCCACGGCACTCGGTGGCAGTGGCGCCAACAGCCTGTCTTCGATCTCCTTAGTGAAGGAGAATTCGATCACCAGCGGCAGTGCTACGTTCTGCAAGGCAGTCAGAACCAAAGTCAGTGCAATGATGCCCGGAAGCAGCTGTGCGCCGAACCCGGAGCCAGCCGATCCGATCTCGGGTAGTACTCGCCCAAAGACAAACAGGAATGCTAACGGCTGCAAAAGCGCCTGTGCTAGAAACCCTCCTAAATCGCGTCGCCCTGTGTTCCACGCGTCTCGCTGCAGCAACCCGATGAATGCACGCGGGGCAGTCGCGCGGCCGGTGGCGCTCATCGCAGGTCTCGCCCGGTCAAATGAACGAAAACATCCTGCAGGCTTCGCGCAATGCGATGCATATCTAGCACCTGATTACTCTGCTGCTCGGCCGCAGTAACTATCGTGCCGAGAGCAGCGTCGGTAAAGCACCGCACCCGCCAGCGTCCAGACTCAAGCGCGACCGACTCGGTCTCGCCGATCGGCGCGAACGTCGGAGCCGGATCTTCTTCGGCCTGGACAATCAACTCCACGCCGCGGCCGCCGGGAAGCAAGGAACGTAGCCCTTCTGGGGTGTCCAGCGCGACCCGCTGACCGTGATCGACGATGGCGATCCGGTCGCACAATCGGTCGGCTTCAAGCAGGTCGTGGGTGGTCAGCAAAATTGTTGTGCCGGCAGCTCGTAATTCGGTGACACGACCCCACAGGAATAGCCGTGACTGTGGATCGAGGCCCGTCGTTGGCTCGTCGAGGAATAGCACGACGGGAGCGTGCATCAGCGCTCGAGCAATCATCAACCGCTGCGCCATGCCGCCGGAGTAGTTGTTCACATGCTCGTTCGCCCGGTCAGCAAGGCCGAACTGCTCAAGCAACTCGTCGGCTTTCCGCCTGCGAACACTGCGCGGCACACCGAAGTATGCCGCGTGGAATGTCAGGTTCTCTCGCGCAGTCAGTGTTCGTCAACGGGAAGGACACGCTGCCGAATTTCAAGCCGGGCACCGTTGCTGGACCGCTAGAACTTCCCGCTGGGAAATATGAAGTGAAAATCTATCCGGCGGCAGACACCGAAGGCACCGGCACACCGGTGATTTCCGCGCCAGCCAGCGTGAAGGCAGGCGATAATGTCACTCTCATCGCCCACCTCACTGTCGACGGAAAGCCGACCTTGACCTCGTTCACCAACGATACGTCGACGATACCGGCTGGTCAGGCTCGCCTCGTGGTACGGCACACCGCCGCAGCTCCGGCAGTCGGCGTGCGAGCCAACGGCACTGTTGCATTTAAGGATCTGACGAACCCCAACGAATCGTCTGCGGATCTGCCCGCAGGAACCATTAAGGCAGACGTGGTACTCGCTGGGACTTCGACCGTCGCGATCGGTCCGGCCGACGTGGCACCGAAGGCAGGCACGGAAACAATCGTTTACGCCATCGGATCAGCCGAGCAAAAGACTCTGGGCCTCGTAGTTCAGACCATTTCCGGCTTGAGCGCTGCTCCCGCAGGTGTACCGGCCGGCAGCGGCGGCTTTGCCGCACCGTCAGCCACCGGAATACCGGGTTGGGCACTGGCATTGGCTCTTGCCGGCGGAGTGCTGGTCCTGACCGGTGGCGCAGCCGGCGGTGTCCGTCTTGCACGAGCTCGCCGCTATTTCAGGGCTGGCCCTGTTGGTGACAGCCGCAGTGGTCGGGCTGGCGCGCCACGCGCCTAGCCTGCTACCAGCCCCCGTCGGCGTCGGCATCGCGACCCAACTCGCCGCAACATCGGCACCTGAGACTCCGTCCATAACGGAGGGCCTATCGCTGTCAACAGGCACAGGCACCACGATGTCCGGCGGAGCGGCGAAGCCGACCTCACCGCCGCCGGCCAGTGAAATCCCGGCTGCAACTGCGAGTACGTCACCTACGTCGTTCGAACCGCGCGGCACCAGTTCGCCGCCCGGGATATCCCCAGTGCCAGCTACTGCCCCGGTTACTCCACCCTCGGTACCTAATCGAGTACGGATACCAGCGCTCAATATTGACGCTCGCGTGCTCCCTGTCGGGGTAGACACGGCTGGCGATGTTGCCATTCCAGAGAACATCCAGGAGCTCGGCTGGTACCAGTACGGTCCCGCTCCGGGAGCGCCTGAAGGCTCGATAGTCGTTGTCGGGCACGTTGACTCAGCCACACAGGGTCTTGGTGCGTTCTTCCATCTCGCCACGCTCACTGCTGGCGACACGATCTCCGTCACTTCTGCCGACCAACACCAGTGGGAATACACCGTTGTCGGCCGCGAGACCTACCCGAAGACCACTATCCCGCTCGAGGCGCTGTTCTCTTCCACTGGGGAACCCCGGTTGACATTGATCACCTGTGGCGGGCGATTCGACACAGCGAAACGCTCCTACCTTGACAACATTGTCATCACGGCACGTCCGTTATAACCCCAGTTCTCAAGCAATGGTGCTGCAGAGTGCTTGGCGCATCGGGCCAAGGTCGCAACGTCATGAGCTGCAAATAGTG
>JBDTAR010000078.1:0-11812 GCA_039924545.1 Nakamurella sp.
GTGACTGCGCCGTCAGCACACCTACCCGTCGACCTGAACACCCCTCTCAAGTTCTCTGCCCCCGTTTCGATCACCGAACGTGAACCGGTGACGATTCCAGGCACGTCCCCGTTGTCGTAAGACGATCCTCCTGCGACACAGGGCTTCCTATGGAGTTGGTCCGGCTGGCGAGCCCGAGAAATACCGGACCGAAGCGAGCGAGTCGTACCTGAACGGTGTCAGCGACGCGATCGCGCCCCGAAGGCGCGCCGACAGGCCAACCGATCGGCGCGGGTGACCTGATCCAGACCCGTCGCAACGACTCGCGAGTTGGCGCAGCGGATCGTCAGACGTAGATCGTCCAGCAGGCCGACGACGGCGGACAACGACCCACCCTCGACACGAATTCCATGTGCTAACTCATGTGCTACCGACCGTGAAAGAACGCGTGTCGCGATGAAATTGTCCCAGGGCTTGTCTCTCGGGAACTGCGGAAACATGCAGCTGAACACCGATTTGCGCCCCTGAACGCGAAAAGAGACGGATCAGTTCAAGTCCCCCTCCGGACACTTGTGTGATGTCTCAGGACAAGACAAAACGGCTGAACCCACAGTCGGTGGGTTCAGCCGTTTTTGCTTGAGCGTCGGACTCGCCTGCGTCAGGCCGCCTGCTTCCCCGCCGACACCACACCCTGGACAGTTGAGACTTGTTGCGCAACGACTGCCGCGATGCTGCTCTGGGAGTCATTAATCTCGTCGACCGCCGCAGCAATTGCCTCCAAGGCTTCGGTAATAGTTGCAACCTCGTCGCTGATCGCGGATACTTTCTGCTCGACTTGCGTGGTCGCCCGAGTAGTTCGCGCAGCCAACTCCTTCACTTCACCAGCCACGACGGCGAAGCCCTTGCCTGCCTCACCTGCGCGCGCCGCTTCGATCGTCGCGTTGAGCGCCAAGAGGTTTGTTTGCGCCGCGATTTCCTGAATGACGCGCACCACCTGGGTGATTTCAGCGCTGGCCTTGGCGAGAGCAGCGACGCGTACGTTCGTCGACTCGGATAAGGAGCGGCCACGCGCTGCTACCGAGCTGGCCGCATCCACGTTCGTCTCGACATCGCGAATCGAATCGATCAGGCTCTGTGCGATATCACCAAAATGCATTTGAGCTGCGAATCGTTCCAGCGACTGGCCGACCATGAACGCCGTGTTACGTAACGCGGTGCAGCGGCTTTCGGATAGCACTTCCGAACGTTTCACGAAGAAGTCGAGAGTGCCGACTATCTGGTCATCCACTTTTACTGGAAGGCACACGCCTGATTTCACGCCAGCCCGCTGGGCTGCGGGTGCTCGCACACAGTCGGTTACCTCGCCGAGGTCCGGAACCACCAGCAGGTCGCCGCTGAGCCAGGTGCGTCCGGCAATGCCGACGCCCTTATCGAACGTTGCGGTGCGGGTGATCTCGCGGAACTCGGCGCCAGCATCTCCGGATTCAATAGCGAATACCAAGGTGTCTCGATCGATATCGATCTTCCAGTACGAACCGTATTCCCAGCCGAATGCAGCCCTGATTGTGTCTAATGCGACCTTGAGCGCCGCGTCCACCGTGGGCGCCTCTGCGGCTGCCCGAACCACGGTCGTCATCGCCGTGATGTCCTTGTCATGCTCGGCGCGCTCGGCCAGATCCTGCATTCGGTCAAACCTTCCGGATACCAACAGACCGACCGCCCGCAATATTGCTAGACGCTGCGGGCTAGGCACCCCGACACCCGTATCCAAAAATTGCAGGACTGTGACGACGGATTCGCCGGTCCGCAACGGGAATGCGACCCCGCCATGTATGTAAGCCCGATCGTTGCACAGCTGCGACGTCGATACCGGCACTGTCTGCCATCATGTCCGGGATCATCACTAGCTCGCCGCGTTGCCAACAACTGCCGGGTAGGCCCTGGCCCTAAGCGAAGTGGGTCTTCCGCACGCCCGCACGGAAATCCGCAGGCGCGTAACCCACGTCGCCCGCGAAGTCGAGCTGGGCGGTACCGGTGTTAACTGTCCATGCTGACGCGTACGACCAACCGAATTGTTCACGCACTGCGGCCAGTGCTGCTTGAAAAGTGCGCCTTCGAAGGCGGCGCTTGAAGACTTATCGGCAAATCATCAACCAGCGTGAAGCCGGCTGCGCCCAAATGTGCCGCGTGGGCAGCGGCTTTGTGTCGGTTTCAGGGGTGCGCCTTCGTTAACCCTGTCGGCCCGTAGCCAGCCGTGCGTCGCCCGCTGTCTCTTCAAGGATCCGGACCGACCGGACCCGTCGACGCCAGTCATGTTTTCCTGTTACGAGCCACATGCTGCCCATCAGCACCGCCGCCGCTGCAAATGTGTCCAGCCACCAATGATTCCCTGTGACTACCACCACAAAAATCGTCAGCACCGCATGGGTCGGGCCTATCCATCGCCATCGGCTATCCGCTATCCGCCACACGTACCAACCGACCGCCAACGCCCAGGCGACATGCATTGACGGCATCGCCGAAAGCTCATCGGCGCCGAAACCGCTGCCGTACACCGACTGGCCATACAGGACCGCCGTGTCCACGATGCCCGGCAACAGCCGCGGAGGCGCGACAGGGATGAGCTGGATGGCCAGGCAGACAAATGTAGTGAGCGCCAGCACCGTTCGAGCCTGACCGTACTGGCTACGGTGTCGGACAAAGAGCCAAATCAGAAAGGCGATGGTTGCCGAGAAATGGACCACTGCATAATAAATGTTCGCGGCCTGAGCGAACAACGGCGACCACAAGATGAGGTGCTGCATCGCGACCTCGGACGGTAGATGCAGATTTCGCTGTACCTGCTCGATCCACTCGGCGCGCGCTACGGCGCCCGACGTTCCGGTAATAGACAGATGTCCAGCCAACTGCCACAGCGCATACAGGCCCACGACTAGCGCACCCTCGCGTAGAAATGCACCGATCGCCCGGGTTCGTATGCCCTCTGATCGCAGCAGCGAGATACCCGCCACGCCGCTAGCGAACGCGATACCGGCTGCGTAATCCCAGGGCAGCATCAAAGACATAACGCATCACTATGCCGTAACCACCGCGTGCCGGTGTGGCCAGATCTCATAGGTGGTAGGAAATGGTTATGACGACATCGCCTTCAGGCCAGTCCGACACCGCAACCGACACGCCCACCGCCACTCAGAGTCTCGCCGAGTCCGAGGTGGTGCAGCTGTGTAGCGAGCTAATCCGCATCCCGTCCGTCAACACGGGAGACCCCGCGACGATAGGCGACGGAGAGGCACTCGCAGCGAAGTACATCCAGCAGAAGCTCGACGAAGTGGGCTACGAAACCCACTATGTCGAGGCAGCGCCCGGACGCGGAAACGTCGTCTGTCGCCTCAAGGGCGCGGACCCGTCCCGCGGCGCGCTGCTGATCCACGGACACGTCGACGTCGTTCCTGCAGACCCGACCGAATGGCAAGTCGACCCGTTCTCGGGAGCGATCCAGGACGGCTATGTATGGGGTCGAGGCGCCGTAGACATGAAAGATATGGTCGCAATGACGGTGGCCGTGGCGCGGGAACTGAAGCGAAACACCGTAGTGCCGCCACGAGACCTCATCTTCGCCTTCGTATCGGACGAAGAGGCAGGCGGCTTCCACGGAGCCGGTTGGCTGGTGGAAAACCATCCCGAATGGTTCGCCGGGGCCACCGAGGCGATCAGCGAGGTCGGCGGGTTTTCGATGACACTCGAAAACGAGAAGCGCGCCTATCTGGTCGCATCCGCAGAAAAGGGGATTGCGTGGGCGACGCTTACCGCGCACGGACGCGCTGGCCATGGTTCCATGGCGAACGACGACAACGCGGTGTCCAAGCTGGCCGCAGCGGTCGCTCGGTTGGGTAGTTACCAATTTCCGCTGCATCGCACAGCGACACTCGACGCTTTCCTCGTGGCTATCACCGAGCTCACGGGATTGCAGTTCCCGGACGATGATTTGGAAGGCGCGGTCCGCAAACTCGGTCCCATTTCCCGTTTGGTTCTTGCCACGCTACGAAACACTGCAAACCCCACCATGCTGACGGCCGGATACAAGGCCAACGTCATCCCGTCGACGGCGAAGGCAGCGGTCGATTGCCGCGTCCTGCCTGGGACAGCGGCTGAGTTCAAGGAGAAGGTCGCGGAGATTGTCGGCGCCGACATCGACATCGAGTGGGTGGAGGCTCCCGCGTTGGAGTACCCGTTCTCAGGCTCCCTAGTCGAGGCTATGAAGGCCGCGCTGGCCGTTGAGGACCCCGACGGGGTGGCGATTCCGTACGTGTTATCCGGCGGCACCGACAATAAGGCATTTTCCGAGTTGGGCATTGTTGGCTACGGATTCTCACCGTTGCGGCTGCCGCCTGATCTTGACTTCACGGCGCTGTTCCACGGCGTCGACGAGCGGGTACCCATTGACGCGCTCACCTTCGGCACCCGTGTGTTGACGCGGCTGCTGACCACCTGCTGAAAGTCAAGCTCCTGTTTTGTCTACTGAGAGTGCCGTTCACTATGTATGACGTTGTCCTCGGCGAGGATCGCCGCTAGCCTCGTTCGGCGCGGCCGGGCTCCGACGCGGCGCACGGCGTGGGCAAGCGCCGGACCGGCGGCGTGGACGGCAGACAGGTGGATTCGCGCGCGGGTCAATGCGGTGTAAATGAGCGGCCGGGACAGCATCCGCCCGGCCTCGGGTGGGAACACCGCCACCACCGCGTCCCATTCCGATCCTTGCGCTCGGTGCACAGTGATCGCCCAGCCGTGCAGTAGGTCGCCGAGGCTCTTGCCTGCTATTTCGGCCTCACCACCGGGAAACGCCACCAGCACAGATTTGGGGCTGGTCTCGATGACCGTGCCGATTTCGCCATTTGCGTAACCGGTCGGCTCCGCATCGAAATGATTCGCGGTCGCGACGACACGGTCGCCGACATCGAATCCGCGCACCGTCTTGCCAAGGTGAGGGCCAGGATTGAGCGCCTTTTTCAGCGCGGTGTTCAGGTCCTTCGTGCCGGCCGGGCCACGGTGCACCGGCGTCACGACCTGAATTTGGTCGGGGGAGAGCCCGAAAACGCGCGGAATTGAGTCGGTGACGAGTTGGATCACTCGCCGCGACGCATCGGCGGAGTCAGCTGAGGGCACCACCATGACCTCGTGCCCGTTCGATTCGGGTGCTATGAGTTCTCCGATACGCACTGCGGCAGCCAGTCGGGCGATCGCGCCACCGGCTGCCTGCCGGTATAGCGTGGTCAGTTCGGTGACAGTGATGGTGACGACGTTGGCAGCTACGGCGGCCAGAATGTCACCCAGAACGCTGCCCGCTCCGATCGACGGGAGCTGCGCCGGGTCGCCAACGAGTAGCAGATGTGAGCCGTCCGGAATCGCGGACAATAGCGCGGCAGCCAATTCGACATCGAGCATCGACGTTTCGTCGACGACGACGACGTCGGCTTCAATGGGGTTTGATTCGTCGTATTCGAAGGTGCTGCCTTGTCCGCCTGCTGGAGGCCGGGCGCCGAGCAGCCGGTGGATCGTCACGGCCGCCTGCACCGGTTCCATGCCGTCGTTACCGTCGTCGGTACTGGCGTCGTTACCGGAGGATTCGGTGTCTGCCCGCTGCGCTGCCATCAGCAGCTCGGTCAGGCGCTTCGCAGCCCGTCCGGTGGGTGCGGCCACCACAACTTCGGCGCCGACGCTGTGCGCCAGACGCACCACTGCCGTCACCGTTCGGGACTTGCCGGTTCCGGGACCCCCTGTCAGTACCGACACCCCATGCTCGGCGACGGTGACAACGGCGCCGCGCTGGGTGTCGTCGAGTCCCGCGGCGGCTGCCTGAGCCGCTTTCGCTGTGGCAATCGGCTGGGACATCCGCTCCAGCCGCAGTAAGTGATGGGCCACTGACTCTTCCGCGGCGGCAAGATTCTCCAACGCCACCCATTGGTCTGCAGAGTTGTCTGCGCCCATCACGCGTCGAACTACGGCGGTAGCGACTCCTGCGGTCACGGCAGCCTCGACATCCGCTTGCGAACCGAGTTGGTGACGGGCCAGCTCCGCCGCAATGAGGGAGAGGGGACTGACAGTGTGCCCGGAGCGCGATTCGGCGTAGAGGATCCGAGCCAGCAGGGCGCAGAGCCGGCGGGGGTCTTTCGGGTGCACGTCCGGCTGAATCGAACGCGCAAACGCATCGGCTTGGGCCACCGTGGCATCGGGCAGCGTCAGTAGTCGCCACGGGTCAGCCGCAAGGAGTGTGGCCGCAGCGTCACCAAGCTGGTCAGCCAGCCGACGCACCCACCGAATCGGCAATCGCTGCGGAAGAAGCAGTGTGGTCAACTCATACATGGGCGCCGCAGCCAACCAGGCCGAATACAGGCGCCCCGCTCGTTTGTCTGTGACGGATGACAACGCGGCTATCGCCTGCACTGTCACTTTCTCGGGACGGTCGACTCCCGCCTCCTCCAGCGTCTGCGCGAAGGATGCATTGACCCCGGGCCACAAACCGGCCGCACAAAACTCTGAAAAAACAGACATGTCAACCACACTCACGTCCGCACGCACCACTACTCCCACGCCACTACGCTATCCGGATCGCACTGTCACGCTGACGCGATCAACAGTTATCCACATTCGACCGGTACTACCGCTAGCAAGTCCATCCGGTGGGATCTGGTCGTGCAGAAGCGAAGGGGCACACAGCGTTAATGGAGTCACACATCGGCGCTGACGTCGTCCAGCGCGGCGCAGATCTCGGTCGGCAAGGTGATTTGTTCCGATGCGAGCGACCCGAGCAGTTGCGCTGCATCCCGCGCTCCGACCACCGTGCTCGCGACACCGGGCCGGTCCCGAACCCACGCGCACGCCACGGCTAGCGGAGAAGTGCCCAGCCCATCTGCAGCAGTGACGACGGCCGCCACGATGCGCGCAGAGGTATCAGTGCGATGGTGCGCCACGTACCGCTCGAAATGTGCCGAAGCCCCGCGGGAGTCTGCGGGGGTACCCCCGCGATATTTCCCGGTCAGCACGCCACGGCCTAGCGGCGCCCAGGCGAGTAACCCGATCCCGTGTACTGCGGCAGCGGGCAGGATCGACTCCTCCGCGGCGCGAGCCAGCAGCGAATACTCGCTCTCGGCTGCCACTAGCGGCTGCCCGATCGATCGAAGCCACGTCGCGTGCGTCGCGAGCTGCCAGCCGGTCTGGCCCGAGACACCGACGTACGCGGCCCGACCCGAGTCCACCGCCGCCGACAGCGCCGCGCACGTCTCCTCATAGGGGACCGCTGCGTCGTAACCATGCACCATCCACAGGTCTACCGAATCCGTACCTAACCGGGCGAGTGAGGCGTCGAGCGACGTCAGCAGTCGACCGCGACCACTCTCGCCGACCGTGGTGACCGCCAGCACGACGTCGGAGCGCGGAACGACATCCGGCACGAGGGTGCCCAGAATCGATTCGGCATCTCCGTCGCAGTAAATATTGGCGGTATCGATCAGCGTTCCACCGGCGCCGACGAAAGTCTCAAGTTCCGCTGCGGCCTCGTCTGCATCGGTGTCCCGGCCCCAGGTCATTGTGCCCAGCGCGAGGCGTGAAACCTGCAGCCCGCTACTGCCCACTCGGCGTTGTTCCATGATGATTAATCTACGTGGCGGCTTCTTGACTGGGCATCCAGCGGGGCCGATACGGTCGATGTTCCGCGAGCGCCGCGCCCCCGGACCGAGAATTTGGCAAGATCAGCGTCATACATAGTGAGGTACGCGAACGACCCGGTAAAAGTGGCCGGTCGGCGCGGCAAACAGGGGAGTGACAGATGCGTCTGGGATTGTCGTTGCCGCTAGCGTCAAGTGCGGCCGGACTGCGTAATCAGGTCGAGCTTGCCGTGGCCGCGGACCGGTTGGGATACGACATTGTCTGGGTTCCGGAGGCTTACGGGGGCGACGCAGTGTCGATTCTCGCCAGTATCGCGGCTCGGACCGAACGCATTGAGATCGGGTCGGCGGTGCTACAAATCCCGGCTCGCACTCCAGCCATGACGGCGATGACTGCGGCGTCCCTCGACGCCCTATCGCGCGGACGATTCCGCCTCGGTCTGGGAGTCTCGGGCCCACAGGTCTCTGAGGGATGGCACGGTGTTGGCTTCGCCAATCCGCTCGGCAGAACCCGCGAATATGTGCAGATCGTGCGCGACGCGCTTGCCCGGCGCAAGGTGGTCGCCGAAGGAAAATACTTCACATTGCCGCTACCTGGGGGACCCGGTAAGCCATTAGTCCTGGCGCTGGAGACTGAAAGACCCACCGTGCCCGTGTATTTGGCTGCTGTCGGGCCAAAGAGCGTCGCCCTTGCTGGCGAGATCGCCGACGGTTGGCTGTCGATATTTTTCGATTCACACAGCGGCACTGAGCAGATCGACGCGATACAGGCAGCCGCCACTGCCGCTGGCCGCGATCCGGCGTCGATCGATATTGCGGTCCAGGTACCGGTGTCATTCGCTAACGATGCCGAGACCGCAGCGCAGCGGGTCCGCCCGTACGCCGCACTGTATATCGGCGGTATGGGCTCGAAGAAAGTCAACTTCTACCACGGAATCGCGTCCCGGATGGGCTACGGGGCAGAGTCAGACGAAGTTCAGCGCCTGTTTCTTTCGCGCGACTATGCCGGAGCAGCTGAGGCTGTCCCGCAGGAATTCCTCGCCCGGACGTGCCTGATCGGTAACGATGCGGATATCACTGCTGGTCTACTTCGACTGCGCGACGCAGGAGTGACAACCGCTGGCCTGAACCTGATCTCGCTTCCGCTGCCGTTGCAGATCGAGGGGCTAGAACATGTGATGGCGCTGGCCCGCGATGCTGGAGTACTGGGCTAGTGGCGGCGTATATGCGGGCAGGAACGGTTGGCAAAGCGATCGGTCGGCTGGGCAAAGGGGTTTCGACGTGAGCACGGTCATTCTGGTGCGGCACGGACGCTCGATTGCCAACGGACAGCACGTACTCGCGGGCCGAACCCCCGGAGTGGGCTTGGATCCTGCCGGTGTGGCGCAGGCCGCGATGCTTGTCGAACGATTGGCCAACTGCACGATCAGCGCCATTGTTTCGTCGCCACTAGAGCGCTGCCGGGCCACTGTCGAGCCGCTGGCAAAGGCCCGCACACTGCCCGTCACCATCGACGACAGGCTCAACGAAGTCGACTACGGCGCTTGGACCGGCCGAGGACTTGCGGAGCTCCGCGATGAACCCGCCTGGCGCACCGTCCAGGAACACCCGTCGGCGATGGTCTTCCCGCAGGGCGAAGCGCTTGCCGCCGTCTCCGCCCGGGCGGTGGCAGCCGCGCGCGAGCATGCTGCGGCGAATACAAACGGCGCGGTCCTGCTGTGCTCGCACGGCGATGTCCTCGGTGCAATCCTCGCCGACGCGCTGGGTATGCACCTCGACCAGTTCCAACGTCTGGTAATCAGCCCCGCATCGGTATCCGTCATTCGATACACATCGACGCGTTGCTTCGTCTTACGTCTCGGCGACACCGGCACTTTGTCCGGGATAGGCGCTGAACAAGCACCTGACGTCCACGGTGGGGCAGCGCCCGCACTCGGAGGGGACCCAGACACCGAAAACTAGCGGCCGCACCTCGTCGACCTGCGGTGATGTCGTAAAGCAAAACCAGTAGCCTAAACTCGAGGCGCTATGACTCGACAGGTTCACATCTTCCGATCTCCCGAGCGGTTCCTTGCTGGAACCGTCGGGCAACCCGGCGAGCGCGAATTCTTTGTGCAAGCTGCCGATGGTGCCCGGGTGGTGTCGGTGTCGTGTGAGAAGCAACAGGTGGCCATCCTGGCCGACCGCCTCGGCTCACTCATCACCGAAGTCAGTAGACGATTCGGAGCGCAGCCCACCGACGCTCCCACGGCCATTCAGCAGAGCGACGTTCTGGAAACCCCCGTCGAAGCGGAGTTCCGCGTCGGAACTATGGGGCTGGCGTGGGACGGCGCCGGGTCACACGTCATCGTCGAGCTACTGGCGCTCACCGACCAAGAAGTCGGCGAGGACGTGGTGCTCGAGGATAGAGACGATGCGCCAGATGCGTTGCGGGTGTTCCTCACTCTCGCCGAGGCACGGGACTTCGCCGATCACGCACAGCGGATAGTCGCAGCCGGACGCCCACCGTGTCCGCTTTGCGGAAACCCGCTCGAGCCAGACGGTCATATTTGCCCGCGCTTGAATGGATACCACCGCGGTGCCAGCAGCTAGGCGTTCTGCCCACCGAGTGGGCGACACGCATGGCATGCCCAGGAGTGTGCAATGAGCGCTCCTGATCTGCCAACCGTCGGAGATACCGCGACAACGGACCTGTCAGCGCTACTGTCGATCCTCGCTACCGGCGAGGTGCAGCTGGACGGTCGACTGGTCGAGTCCTCGAACAATGCCATGGTCGGCACCGTGCACGTCGATGCCAGCAGCGACGCACACGGTGCCCAGCACGCTACCGAGTCGATAGTCAGATGCGTCTACAAGCCGATCCGCGGCGAACGCCCACTATGGGACTTCCCAGATGGCCGGTTAGCCTGCCGAGAGGTCGCCGCGTTCCTCGTGGCGCAAGCCGCTGGCTGGCAGGTGCCGCCGCCGACTGTGTTGCGCGACGGACCCTTCGGCGAGGGCATGGTGCAACAGTGGATCGAGGGCGCTGAACCCGATCGGGTGGCGACGGTGTTTCCCGCCGATCAGCTACCGGACGGCTGGTTTGCGGTGTTGCATGCTGAAGACCAGGATGGACAGCCTCTGATCGTGGCGCATGCGGATCTTCCGGAGTTGGCGACAATCGCGGTGTTCGACATCGTCGTGAATAACGCGGACAGAAAAGCCTCGCACCTGCTGGTGGCACCGGACGGGGAGCTCTTTGGCGTCGACCACGGTCTGACTTTCCACACCGAGCCGAAGCTGCGCACGATCCTGTGGGGTTGGGCAGGCCACGCAATCGCGACTGACCTCGTGGACGGTCTGCGCCACCTATCCGACCAGCTCGGCAGCCAGGTTGACGGCCCGCTGGCCGCGGATCTGTCGTCATACCTATCAGCTAGCGAGATCACGGCGCTTGCCGGCCGGGTCGCTACGCTGATGGCGCGCCCCGTGTTTCCGCTGCCACCGGCCGATCGGCCCGCGATCCCATGGCCACCGCTGTGAACGAACCGCTTTGAAGCAAACAGCCACGATTCACAGACCTGTGCATCACCTAGCTGGCCGCCGCGCAGAGTCCGGGGCCACCGACGATTGGGTTTCAACTATGACGACGATCCCGGCGGGAGTGGCTAGGGTATTCGGGGCCACTGCCCGCGGCATTGTGCTGGATGCCGCAGCGGGAGTGTGTCGCGGGATCGAGTATGTCGCCGATCGTAGGGCTGGCCGCAGCAAGGCACTGTCGACGGTGCGGGTGCGGGCGCTGATCCTGTCTGACGCGAGAAGTATCCCACTCGCGGCGCCAGACCAACTTTCGGCGGCATTCGACCGCGCCGACCGGATTTTCACCGATGCGGCCGGTGTGCGGGTGCGTCTGGTCGGCGTCGACGTCGCAACTACGCCGGCTCCTCTAGAAGTCCTTGATCCGCGCTCGAATCGGCGCCTCTTGCTTGATCACGTTCTCGGCCGCACCGAGTTTTTTCGCCGCGAACTCGCACCCCGCCCGCTGCTGTCGATCGTGGGAGACCCGATCACCGTCGTCGTTGTCCGCAACATCGCCGGGAGCGTCACCGGATGCTCCTTGGGCATGACGGCGGACTGGGTGCTGACACAGGCGAGTCTGTTCAACGCAGTCAACGCTCGCGGCTACGACGAAACAG
>JBDTAR010000079.1:0-6029 GCA_039924545.1 Nakamurella sp.
GTATTGCGGCGGCCACCAGTGCTGCGGCCTCCGGTGGCGTGACGACAATCATCGAAATGCCGTTCGACGGAGGCGGCGCCATCAACACACTCCCGCGGTTGGAGGCGAAACAAGAGCTCGTCACGAACGAGGCAGTGATCGATGTGGCGCTGCTGGGCACGCTCGCCCCGGATGGAGGGTGGCGTCATGCGGCCGAGATGGTCGCGGCAGGCGTCGTCGGATTCAAGGTGTCCCTGTTCCTCACCGACCCGGTCCGTTTCCCGCGTATCAACGATCTAGAACTGCAGTCGGTGATGGCGGCGGTCGGCGAAACCGGCGTCACGCTATGCACCCACGCGGAAAACAACGAAATCATTAAGGGGCTGCTGGCCGACCCAGTATCGCAAAAGTCGCTAGATCCGCTGATCCACTCGCGCACCAGGCCGCCGGTTTCCGAAGCACTGGGTGTATTAACTGCCCTGGAAACTGCCGCGACGCAGGGACATGCGCTGCACGTGTGCCATTTGTCTCTGCCGCACTGCGTCGACCTGGTCAACTGGTACCGGACTCAGGGCTCGGACGTCACGCTTGAGGTTTGCCCGCATTACCTCGTCTTCACCGAGCAGAACATGTTGTCGCAACGCGGCCGCCTAAAGATCAACCCGCCGCTGCGTACACCGGCAGACCGTGAAGGACTCTGGCAACAACTTGCCTGCGGACAAATCAATATCATCTCGTCGGACCACGCACCGTGGCCAACAGAGCTCAAAGACCACGACACCATCCTCGACAATCATTCCGGGGTCCCCGGTGTTGAAACGTTGGTGACGGTGACCCTGTCCGAAGCATTACGGCGTGACCCGTCCCGCGCACTATTGGACCAGGCCATCGATGCGTTGACCATCAATCCGGCGCGCCGGTATGGGATCGACGATCGCAAGGGCTCGCTCACACCGGGTAAGGACGCCGATGTGATCGTCTTTGACCCGTCACGCCCCGGCACAATCGACGGCAGCGCGTTGCATTCAAACGCAGGTTGGAGTCCCTATGACGGGTTTGCCCACACGGGCGTCGTCACCCACACATTCAGCCGTGGACGGCTCGCATTTAGCGTCGACAAGGGCCTATTGGCGCACCCCGGTGACGGCCAACTGGTACTGCGTGGATCCAGATGACCCAAGCAATTTTGAATCGTACTAGGGTGACGACCGGGCATGGCCGCCTCTCGGCTGGTTACGATTCGCTACATCGAGGCCTGCAGATAGTCGGACTCGTGCAAGACCGGGGCCGGATCACCGTTGCCGAGATCGCCGAATCCATGTCGATTCCGCTATCCACGGTGTATCGCTATATCGGGACTCTCCGGGAAACAGATTTCCTCGTGGACGACGAGGGCTTTATTGCCCCGGGGCCTCGGATGGCGGAGCAATCGACGGAAAAGACTCACCTAGTTGATGTTGCCAAGCCAATTTTGCAGCAGCTTCGTGATGCCACGGATCTCACGGTGCTCCTACTGGTACGGGTCCACACCATGGCGTTATGTATCGACTGGGCGCCAGCGGCGCGGCGGCACCGAATCTTTTTCGGCCGCGGCCAGATCCGGCCCATCGCCGCTGGCGGCTCCGCGCTACCACTATTGGCTTTCGCGCCACCAAACATCATCCAAACGGTGTCGAACCAGATTAGTCGCGGACCTACCGCAGCGTCGCCCACGTCTATAGAGTTGGCGACTCTGTTGCCACAGATCCGCGCGGATGGAGTGTCAATCAGCCGCGGGCACATCACGCCAGGCCTGACCAGTATCGGGGTGCCGGTGTTGGTCGCGGGCCGCTGTCTTTGTTCGATTTCGATGGTCGGCGAAGATGGCGAACTACCATCCGGCGAAATGACCGACCTACGGATCCGCCAAATCAAATCCGTTGCTGAGCAAATCGTAGCTGCGCTGCCCGACTCGATCGCTCGAGAGGAATGGTCCAATGCCGACATCTAGCGAGCACGATCCACAACCCAGCTGCATCTTGGACGGGCCAGGAACCACCTACCGGGCTGGTCGCGGCCAAACGTTGCGTGCCAAGTCGTGGCGCGCCGAGGCGCTGCTGCGAATGTTCGAAAATGTTCTCGAAGTAGGCGAAGATCCCGACAACCTTATTGTGTATGCATCTCTTGGTAAGGCCGCACGGAACTGGGAGCAGGCGCATTCAATTGCGACTGCTCTGCTAGAAATGGGCGAATCACAAACCTTGGTACTGCAGTCCGGCGCCGCAATCGGGCTGTTGCCTACCGGGGTTTCCGCGCCGATGGTCGTCTCTGCCGTCAACAACACGGTGGGTCGCTGGTCGTCGGCAGAGCGATTCTACGAACGCGCCGCGGCAGGGCAAACCATGTGGGGCGGTTTGACGGCGGGCGCGTGGCAGTACATCGGCAGGCAAGGAGTACTTCAAGGAACCTATGAGTTGCTTCGTACCGTCGCACAGGTAGATTTCGGCGCACAGCCAGGCCACGAGGCTGCGACAATGGCTAGCCGTTGGCTGTTGACCAGCGGTATGGGTGGGATGGGATCATCACAGCCGATCAGTGCGAAAATGCTGGGACTTTCCTCGCTGACGATCGAAGCTGACGTGGTTAAGGTGCAGCGAATGTTCGACGCTCACCTCATCGATAAATTCGCCACGGACCTTCCCGATGCGCTTGCAGGGATTGAAGAGCGCACCGGCGACAACGGCTCGAAAGGCCCGATTGCTGTGGGGCTGGTCGGCAATGCGGCAGAGGTGTACCGCGCTATTGCAGAACGCGGCATCACGCCAGATATCGTGACCGACCAAACTGCCGCTCACGACGCCCGATTCGGCTATCTGCCATTGGGCTACACGCTGGAACAGTGGCGGCAGCGCCAAGAAAACGACCCGGTACGAGTCGAACGCGACGCGCGCGCGTCGATGGCCGCGCAGGTCGGCGCCATGCTGACGATGGCCGACTCCGGCGCGGTGGTCTTTGAAAACGGCAATAACCTGCGTATCCAAGCCATCGAACATTTGGGTGCGTCACATGCGGATCAAGTGGGCCGCATTTCCGGATTCATGGAGAAATACTTGCGTCCGTTGTTTGCGCAAGGAATCGGTCCGTTCCGTTGGGTATGTGTTTCTGGTGATACGGCCGATCAAGACACGATGGACTCGCTGGCAAGTTCACTGTTTCCCGACAGACCAGAAGTCGCAAACGGCATCGCGCTAGCCCGAAAGCACGTTCCGCAGCAGGGTCTACCGGCGCGGTCCTGCTGGATCGGCCACGGCGAGCGCTCCCAACTCGCCGTTGCCGCGAACGCACTTGTTGCCGACGGTACGTTGCACGGTCCGGTGCTTTTCAGCCGTGACCATTTGGATTCGGCCGGAATGGCGAATCCGCTCATCGGCAACGAAGGGATGATCGACGGTTCTGACGGCGTCTCGGACTTCCCGCTTCTCGACGGATTACTGGTTGCCGCAACGGGCGCCGACTTAGTGGCTATCCATTCTGGTGGCGGCGGGTACTCCGGGTGGATGCAGTCTGCCGGAGTCTCAATCGTTGCTGACGGCGAGCCCGGCACTGCCCTTCGGCTTCGGACGTGCCTGGATGCGGACTCCGGCCTTGGGGTGATGCGTCATGCCACTGCGGGCTATCCGGAAGCACTACAGACAATACAAAGCCACGGAGAATCCACGGCAGCTCCGTTCCCGTGGTTCCACGAAGTACCGCACAACTCCGACGGCGAACAGCAGCAGTAGTTCAGCGCCTTACCTACCAACCCGAACAAAAGTAGAAGTGGAGTCTTAGATTATGCGCGAGCTGACGGCTGACGATGCACGGTATGCGGTCCTCGGGGGTGGAATCCTCGCTTGCGGTGGCGGCGGTTGGAAGCACCACGGCGAATTGATGGGGTCACTTGCGACTCAGTTGAGCCGTCCGATTTTGGCGCGCATCGACGAATTACCAGCCGACGCCTGGGTGGCAACAGTGTCTGCGATCGGAGCTCCGGCGGCAAAGAACTGGGAGATCCGGCCCGTCGACTATGTCCATGCGCTACAGGAATTGATGCGTGTCGCGGACGTACCAATTACTGCGGTGATGACGGCACAGAATGGCTATTCAACCACCGTCAACGGCTGGATTCAGTCGGCAGTTCTCGGCGTCACGGTGCTCGACACTGCTGGAGACGTGCGCGCGCACCCCACCGGTAAACTCGGCGGCCTTGGACTAGCTGAACGCCCAAACTACGAATCCGTGCAGGTTGTTTCCGGTGGTAATCGCGAGCTTCATGGTCACTATCTCTCGGTGAACCGTGGCAACCTCAACACCGTCGATGACGTCCTGCGCGATATTTCTGTTCGCACCGGCGGATTCATTGCATCGGCCCGAAACCCAGTCGAACTCGATTGGGTGAAAACCAACGGCGCACACGGGTCGATTTCCCTCGCCCTGGATCTAGGGCGAGAGATGGCCGCCGTGGCCGCACAAGGCGGGGATGCCGTCGTCGAAGCCGTCGCTCAGACGCTGTCGGCAACAGTAGTCGATCAGGGCACACTCGTACTGCAGTCCCCCACCGAAACTCACGGCGGCTGGGACCATGGCACGTTCCGCATCGGCGATCACACCGTCAGTTACCTAAACGAGTTCATGTCAGTCGACAATGCCGACGGCCGCGTTGCCACCTACCCGGACACCATCGTCATGATCGATAAGTCGGCAGGTGAGGCACTCGCGGTAAAGGACGCAGTGGCAGGTATGGATGTCGCGGTGCTGGTCAGCAAGGCTGGCATCTTGCCCGTCTCGTCGTCCTCCATTAACCGTGCCGGGTTGGCCGAGTGTGAGGACATTATGGGTATCGAAATACTCCGCTACCTCAATACCGAACTCGTTCCCGGCTCTTCCGCTTACCTGTCGGAAAGGTGAGCGAACAATGCCACTTGCTGGAGACGACCTCGTACCGGATTCGGTGCGCCTCTCAACCGAAATTGCGGAGATTTCTGCGTTTGCAGAGAGCAGCGAAGCCGGCTGGACGCGACGTGTCTATTCGGACCCGTATCGCGCGTCCCGTCAGTGGGTCGCCGAGAAGATGCGCAGCGCGGGCCTCGAGACGCGGATTGACTCCGTCGGCAACATCATCGGCCGGCTGCCTGGGCGCGATAGCAGCAAACCTGCGTTGATGACGGGTTCGCATACCGACACTGTGCAGGGCGGCGGGCGCTTCGATGGAGTGGTCGGCGTACTCAGCGGTATCGAAGTCGCTCGCAGGCTGCGTGAAACCGGGACGCAGTTGGAGCGCGACCTCTACATCGTGGACTTCCTCGGCGAGGAACCCAACACATTCGGAATCTCGTGTGTAGGATCCCGCGCAATGGCGGGGTTGCTCACGCCCGAACATCTCGACCGTATCGATGACGAGGGCCGTCGGCTTGGTGACGTCATGGCCGCTTACGGAGCAGACCCAGACAAATCCTTGCGCGAGGGCTGGAAATCCGGCTCTCTGCACGCCTATATCGAACTCCATGTTGAGCAGGGTCCGCTACTGGAAAGTATTGGCTACCCCATTGGGGTCGTCACCGCTATCGCCGGGATCGAACGGCTGTTAGTGCACTTCACGGGCCGACCGGACCATTCGGGAACGATGCCCATGGCGAACCGGCACGATGCACTGGTGGCGGCTGCCGAGGCAATTTTGACGGTGGAGCGCGTCGGCTGCGGCGCCCCGGTACACGGGGTGTCGACTACGGGCAGAATCGAATCCTCGCCAGGCGCACTGAACGTCGTGCCTGGTAGTGCCCGCATCTGGGGCGAACTCCGCTCGGTAGATAAGCAATGGCTCAGCGGAGCGAAGAAGCAGGTCGTGGAACAGATCGCAGCAGACGCAGAAAAGCGTGGGGTATCCACCATGGTTGAATGGCTCAACGACCAGGACCCGGTTCCATGTAGTCCGACAATGCAAGATCGGATCGCCGAAGCCGCGGACGGCCTTGGATACAAATGGCAGGCCGTACCTAGCGGCGCCGGCCACGACGCCGCGCATATGGCGCACC
>JBDTAR010000080.1:0-7433 GCA_039924545.1 Nakamurella sp.
ATGAGACTGGCGCGGCGAAACTCCTGGTGACCTCGCGGTCGCTACGGGCACGCCGCGATCGACCGGATGCGTTCACCGGATACGAACCGGTGCAGGCAACCGGCTCCGCGGCACTCCACGTGCTCGCCTTCAACCGAGGTGGAGCTGTCACGGTGGCCACCCGGCTTCCGCTGGGGCTTGCGGCCAACGGCGGCTTCGGCAGCACGACTATCGCACTTCCGAGCGCGCTTTGGCGGGATGAGTTCACTGGGCGCACATTCGGCGGCGCGAGTGACGGCGAGGACATCGTCATACTCGACGTCGGTGAGATTCTCGCCCGCTATCCCGTTGCACTACTGCTCCTGGATTCGTGATTTTCCGGGATTGATCGTCCGACCTTTACGGTGGTGGATATGCGGATATTTTCGGTGTGGGCGCCCAACGCCACCAGCACGACACTGTGTGTAGGCGACGCAGACGTTCCGATGGGCGCCGTTGGCGACGGCTGGTGGCGTGTCGACGTCGATTGCGCGGAGACGGGAGTCGACTACGGCTTCCGGATCGACAACGGGCCGGTGCGGCCGGATCCACGCTCCCGACGGCAACCGCACGGGGTGCACGAGCGCTCCCGCACATTCGACGTGTCCGCGTACCGCTGGAACGACTCCGCGTGGCGAGGGCTGCCGCTGAGCGGTGCGGTGATCTACGAGCTGCACATCGGTACATTCACCCACGGTGGAACTCTGGATTCCGCCATTGAACGGCTGGACTATCTCGCCGCACTCGGCGTCAGCCTTGTTGAAGTGCTCCCCGTGAATGCGTTCAACGGCGTATGGAATTGGGGTTACGACGGAGTGCTGTGGTTCGCCGTGCACGAAGCCTATGGCGGCCCTGCGGCCTACCAGCGGTTCGTCGACGCCTGCCATGCGCGTGGTCTCGGTGTAGTCCAGGATGTCGTCTACAACCACCTCGGTGCCAGCGGCAACTACCTGCCGGAGTTCGGGCCGTACCTGCACCACGACGCGGCAAATACCTGGGGCGACTCGGTGAACCTGGATGGGGCCGGTTCTGACGAAGTGCGGCGCTACATCCTGGACAACGCACGCATGTGGTTTACGGACTACCACGTTGATGGGCTACGGCTGGATGCCGTACACGCACTCTCCGACAGCCGCGCGATGCCGCTGCTCGAGGAACTTGCGGTCGAAACAGATGCCCTTGCCGCTCATCTTGGGCGGCCCTTGCACCTGATCGCCGAGTCCGACCTGAACGCCCCCCGGCTGTTTGCGCCGCACGCCCATGGAGGCATGGGGCTGACAGCCTCCTGGGATGACGATATCCACCATGCGATCCACGCCGCCGTGACCGGCGAAACATCCGGCTACTACACAGATTTCGCGCCACTATCGGCATTGGCGAAGGTGCTCCAGCGCGGGTACTTCCACGATGGCACGTACTCCTCCTTCCGGGGGCGCAGCCACGGGCGTCCTATCGATACCGATGTGGTTCCGCCATGGCGGCTTGTCGCGTCAATCCAGAATCACGACCAGATCGGTAACCGCGCATCCGGGGACCGCATGGCGCAGCAGGCCGGCTACGCCGCGCAGGCGATTGCCGCCGTGCTACTGCTCACCGCGCCGTTCACGCCAATGCTGTTCATGGGCGAGGAATGGGCTGCGTCGACACCCTGGCCGTTTTTCACCTCACACCCCGAGGAAGACCTGGCCGAGAAGACGCGCGCCGGCCGGCTCGCGGAATTTAGCAGACACGGTTGGGACCCCGCGTCCGTGCCGGACCCGCAGGACCCCGGCACCTTCGCCCGCGCGGCTTTGGACTGGAAGGAAAGCGCCGTCGGCGAGCACGCCAGCATGCTGGCACTGTACCGGGAGCTGCTTGGATTCCGACGATCACACCCGGACATCGTCAGTGCGCCGTGGTCGGACATGCGCATCGAGTTCAGCGAAGCCGAGCGCTGGCTTGTCGTCTACCGCGCGTGTTTCGCGGTAGTCGTGAACCTGGCTGAGCACGCGCAGCACGTGACCCTTCGTCGCGACGGGGACCACCTATCGGGGCGGGTGATATTCACGACCGAAGCGGGCACCGAAATCACTGACGCTGAGGTCGGTGGCCGCGAAATGCACGGCTCTGAAATCGGTTGCTCGGCGGTGCGGCTGCCGCCAATGGCTGCCGCACTCATTGAATAAGGCGGAACAGCGCGCTACAGCAAGCTACGAAGCGTTCCTAACGTGACGCCGACCAAGGTGTCAGTGATCGTCAATCCTGGGGCGGCCTCGACCGGCAACTCCAGCGGAACCACCAGCGTGGCAAGACCTGCTGCGGCGGCAGAACGTGATCCGGCTGGCGAATCCTCGATAGCTACGGATCGTGTCGGATCAGCGTGCAGCGCCGCCAGCGCCGTGAGATACGGCTCCGGGTGCGGTTTCGTGTGCGAAACATCATCCCCGCACACAATGACGTCGAAGTAGCCGCGCCCAATCGTCTCGAGCGCTAGTGAGGTGAGGTTGCGATGTGTCGAAGTCACCAACGCAGTAGGTAGATTTGCGTCGTGCACCAGCTGTAACAGTTCTTGCGCACCCGGACGCCATTCGATCGAGGTCGTAAAGTGCTGTGCGGTGGCGTCGACAAGGAGCCGCTGAACGACGTCAAGTTCCGCGTCCACACCAAGATCGTCGAGCAACATCTGCACCGAACTCACCAAGTCCGTGCCGACCATGCTGAGTCGAGTTTCTGCCGACAGCGTGCCACCGAGCTCGTGCGCAACCTCTCCGAGAGCAAGAGACCAGAGCTTCTCCGAGTCGATCAGCGTGCCGTCCATATCGAACAAGACTGCTGCAAGGCTTGCTTGTTGACTCATATTGCCGGTTGGCTCCCATCGTGGAACTCACTGGGGCGGATTCGCCGACGAGTTCAATTAGACGTTGCACCGAGAGTAGCGACTATGGCGCCGGTACCCGAACCAGTCGGATGCCCTCGGACAAAGATCACACTATTTGTGATACGTGACCTCCATCTAAGACGAGTGAACTATTCCGTCGGTTGATGACAATGAACGGCGCAGG
The DNA here is from genome assembly GCA_039924545.1 of Nakamurella sp. Taxonomy (GTDB): domain Bacteria; phylum Actinomycetota; class Actinomycetes; order Mycobacteriales; family Nakamurellaceae; genus Nakamurella. The sequence goes on from JBDTAR010000080.1 coordinate 3,060, forward strand.
AACGACCACAGCTACTACCACTGCTCACGGTGCGTCATCTGGCTGCGGAGTATGACTGACACGCGTACCAAGAGCGGGACTGTGCGCCCCACCGATGTCTTTGCCCGAAACAGCCGATAGAGAACGGATCGGACGATTTTTCAGAATCCGTTGCGGCAGTCACACGACTAGAGTAAAAAGCCCAGCAAGTAAGCTTGCACCGTGAATAACGAGCGCACTCTTCGAGGCCCCGTGATGGTGGCCGCCTTCGAAGGATGGAATGACGCAGGAGACGCCGCAAGTGCCGCTATCGAGCATCTTGCGTTGACGTGGGACGCGCAGCCGTACGCGGAGCTCGACCCGGAGCGTTACTACGATTTCCAGGTGTCGCGCCCGAGCATCACCATCAAAGACGGCGTCACCCGTGACTTCTCCTGGCCGACAACCAGGGTCACGACGTGCCCGCTTCCCGGCGCGGCACACCATGTGCTGCTCGTGCACGGTATTGAACCCAGCTTCGCATGGCGCGGATACTGCGATGAGCTCGTATCGATCGCGCTCAAAGCCGAGGTGCGGACGATCGTCATACTGGGTGCGCTCTTGGCGGACGTCGCGCACACGACGCCGATCCAGATCACCGGATCAGCGCCGGACGAAGAGACAGCCGAGCGGCTTGGACTCGGCGAATCCAGCTATGACGGGCCGACGGGGATCACTGGAGCGCTCCAGGCCGCAGCTATCGCCGCGGGAATTCCCGCTGTCGCCCTGTGGGCGGCCGTGCCGCACTACGTTGCTGATCCACCATCGCCGAAGGTCACGCTGTCGCTGCTCCGGATCGCGGAAGAGGCATTGGATATCGAAGTGCCCGTCGGCGAGCTGCCTCAGCAGGCCGACGAGTGGGTAGAGCGGGTGACCGAATTAGCCGAGCAAGACGACGAGATCGCTGAGTACATCAAGGCATTGCAGGAGCGTGACGACGCCTCGGTCGCAATCGAACCCATGTCGGGCGAAACCCTCGCCGAAGAGTTCCAGCGCTATCTCCGTCGACGACGCCCCAAGCCCGGTACTGGCCGCTGATAGTTAGCGGGAGCGGCAACCAGAATCAATCAGCAGGGGAATCAACGAATCGGAGCAATCAGCGAAGCGTCACACCCAGGAGCGCGTCTGCGGCTTGTGCCATTGCCGCGCAGCCTCGGGCATCGTCGGCGGCCCAGTCGTCGAGCACTGCCAGCGCGCGCGCAGTGTCCAAATCGTCGGCGATAGCCGACGCGAACAGCGTCATACGTGTCTTTGAATGTGCTGCCGTACTCGCTGTGACGTGCTCCGAATTTTCGGCGCCGGAGCGTGCCGCTGCGGCCCGCCAACGCGCGAGACGCGCAATTGATGTGGTCAGCAACTCATCTGACCAGGGGCGATCGTCGCGGTAATGTCCGGCGAGTAGCGCCACGCGAATCGCAATCGGATCCGTGCCGCCGGCGACGAGTTTTGACACGAACGCAAGGTTTCCGAGCGACTTGGACATCTTTTCGCCGTCGAGCTCGATCATTCCGGTGTGCACGTAGTGACTCGCGAACGGGTGCTCGCCGGTCAATGCCTCAGCATGGGCCGCCGAAGATTCGTGATGCGGGAAGATCAGGTCCGATCCGCCACCCTGCACGTCGATGCGCCCGCCAAGGCGGTTCGTGGCAATCACTGCGCATTCGATATGCCACCCCGGCCGTCCGCGGCCGACTGCCGAGTCCCATGCGGGCTCCCCCGGCCTGGCGCAGCGCCACAGCAACGGATCGAGCCGGTTTCGTTTCCCCACGCGGTCCGGATCACCGCCGCGCTCAGCAGCCAGGCGCAGCATCGTCGCTTCGTCATAACCGGACTCGTAGCCGAACCGGCCGGTAGTGGTGACGTCGAAATAGATGTCCGGGAATTCCTCGTCGTCCACCTGGTAGGCAGCGCCAGAAGACAACAGCGTGGCTACGGCATCGGCGACCTCGTCCATCGCCTCCACGGCGCCGACGTAATGCGCGGGCGGCACGACGCCGAGGGCAGCCATATCCCCCTGAAACAGCGCGATCTGCTGCGCTGCCAAGTCGCGCCAATCGATTCCGTCGCGCTCGGCGCGTTCCAGCAGCGGGTCGTCGATATCCGTCACGTTCTGCACGTACTCGACGTCGTGACCCGCGGCGCGCCAATAGCGGCCGATCACATCGAAGGTGACATAGGTTGCGGCGTGCCCGATGTGGGTTGCGTCGTAGGGGGTTATACCGCACACGTACATGCGGGCGGTGGCCGCCGGTTCGGTCGCACGGACCGAATGCGACGACGTATCGAACAGCCGAAGTGGCGGCAGAGTGCCGATTACGTTTTCGGGCAACGGGGAGATGAGGGGACTTTGCCAGGAATGCACGCCGACCAGCCTATCGGCCCATGCCTACCCCCGTGTTACGCCGGGGGGATGACATGCCGATTCGCCGCGACGATCGCTGCCTGCCACGGACGCAGCGACGTGCCGCGCACAGCGTTCGGGGGCGTGGAGACAGGGTTCATCAGGTTCGCCTGATCCCGTACGTGTGGCAGGTTGAGCGCGTGGCCCAGTTCGTGGGCCAGCACTGTTTCGTCGTAGCCGCGCGGATTGGCTGCTTCGAACAGACTTGCCTGCGCAAGTACCCAGTCAGCCGTCATTCCCAGCGAACACCCGGTGACAGTCCCGGCGATATTGCGGACGACGACGACAGTGACCGGATCTCCCACGATGGATAGCAGCGGGCGGGGTGCGAGTTCACGACGAAAAAACTCGGTGCGGCCACGAATGTGGTCGAGCAGCAGGCGCCGATTCGAGCGTGGGTCGAGGACTTCGACGGGGGCCGGCTCGGTCACGACGTCGACGCCGACTAGGCGCACCCGCAGTCCGGCCGCATCGGTGAATATCCGGTCGGCGCGATCGAAGGCCGCCGACAGCTGGTCCGGCACCGCGAGCGGGGTACCGCGATCGTCAGACAGGATCAGCGCCCGCACCCGCAGCGTGGACAGTGCGCGGCTGCGGCCGGCCTTGCGATCGGCGACGTATTCGATCCCGCGGCACACGCCGGCCGCCGCATCGAGCACCATGCCGCGTGCGGTGGCGCCGAATACCCGGGCGACTCCGGTCGGGATTGTCGTCATAGTTGAAACCCCATCGTCGGTGGCCGCGGGCCGTACGTGTTGGCCAGCTACTTGCGTCACATTTGTTTGGTTCTGGGCTGTTTGGTTCTTGTCTGTGTGGTTCACAGTGGCGGCCACGGAATCGCGGGCCGATCGGCCGGTGGCAGCGGAAACACGGGCCGCTCCATCAGCGTAGCGACCCGGTCGGCGAGCGCCGAGACCTCGGCAATGGAGAGGTATGACGACAAATCCGCGGCCAACGGGCCGTCCACTTGATCGCCGAGCTGGTCGGATAAACGGCGCAGACCGTCTACGAGGTCAGGCGTGATGGGGTGGCCCGCCCAACCCCACAGGATCGTGCGCAGTTTCGGCTCCGTATGAAACGTCAGCCCGTGATCAACGCCGAAGAGTTCTCCATCCGGTGCCACCAACAGGTGTGATGCTTTTCTATCCGCGTTGTTGACGACAATGTCGAACAGAGCGATCGTCGCCAACTCCGGCAGATCCGCATGCGCGACGACCAGGGGCTGGCCGTCCTGGTCTTCGGCATGCAGCACCGGAAGCCAACCGTCTGGCAGCTGATCGACCGGAAACACAGACGCCACGCGGTCAGGCTCGGCGCCCTCGATCCACCGTTGCACCATGCCCTCGCCGAAGGGTCCGTCACGCAGAACAGTTGGCGGCGGCACTTGCCAGCCAGCGGCCTGTGCCACGAGGAACGCAGCGACTTCCCGGCACGCCAACCGGCCACCCGGGAAATCCCATAGCGGGCGTTCGCCGCGGATCGGCTTGTAGACGCATCTCACTATCGACTGGGTCGTGTACTGGGCACCGTGGGTGTCCCCGCTGGCATCGCCGTGCACGGCGCCGACCATGGCGTTGTTCGAGGACTCGACCAATCGGCCGTCCAATTGGACCTCGCCGGAGGCAAGGGCAGACAGCAGCGCGGACCAGTCTGGTGTCGCGCTGTCTCGGCCGTGCGGCAGCTCAGCGGCGCTCATGGGACACTCCTTGACCTGCTGTGTGCGACGCTCACTGTGCGGACAGAACGACTAGCCGGTGGCGCCGCGGTGATACCCATTCAAGCGCGGGCAGATATGACCGTCTGGCTCGAGCGGGTTTCCGCATAGCGGGCATGGCGGTCGTCCGGCGGCGACTATCCGCGCCGCGTGGTCGGCGAAGTCCCGTGCCTCGGCGAGAGTGAGGAACACCCGCAACGCATCTGGCGCATCGTCTCTATCCTCGAGCACCACGTCCTCG
>JBDTAR010000081.1:0-22270 GCA_039924545.1 Nakamurella sp.
GCGGCTGCGCGACCAGCGCGACGGATAGGCCAACGGCTGGCGCGCACTAGCGGGTTGAAGGCTGCGGGATTGACCGCGCGGCGCGCACCGCCGCGTAATGGTGGCTACGCCAGCCCAACACCGCCGCCGCTATCAGCGCCGCCACCAGCGACCCAGCCACGACGCCGACCTGGGCATCAGCCACCCGCTCCGCATCACCGCCGAACGCCAGGTGTCCAATCAAGAGCGACACCGTAAAGCCGACACCGCCGACGATCGCGACACCGATCCAATCCGGCAACGCCAGCACCTTCATCAACGGTGAGTGGACCAGCCTGCCGACCACCAAAGTGGTCCCCAGAATGCCGATCGTCTTGCCTATGACGAGGCCGCCAACAACACCCACTGCAACCCGATTACTCAGCGCCGAGCCGAGGCCAGAGAGCCCGCCCACGGTGACACCCGCGGCGAAGAAAGCAAAGAGCGGAACGGCAATACCGGCGGAGATCGGCCGCAGGAAGTCGTCGATCCTGCGGGCCATAGCTTCGGGCTGGACGCCTTCCGCGGCGCGTGCGCCGCCGCGAGAAGCGTCATTCTTAACGGCCATCGTGCGAGCGCGCTCGGCCTTTCCGACCACGGGAACCGTGAAGCCCATCAGGACGCCTGCCACGGTCGCGTGGACTCCCGACCGGAGCATGAGTACCCACGCGGCAAGAGCGGCCAGCGTCAGCAAAGTACGGCGAATCATGATCCGGCGCCGGCACCGTCGCACCACGACCGCAAAGACGACGATGGCGACGACAGAGGCCGCGAGGTACACAAATCGCACGTCGCGCGTGAAGAACACGGCGATGATAATGATGGCGAGCAGATCATCCACCACGGCCAACGCCAGTAGGAAGGTTCGCAGTTCGCTCGGCAGGTTACGGCCGACGACGGCGAGAACCGCTAGAGCGAAAGCAATATCGGTGGCGGTAGGAATAGCCCAGCCCGCCGCAGCGCCCGGATTTCCGGCATTGATCAGCAGGTACACCAACGCGGGCCCCACCATTCCGCCGACCGCTGCCAGCACGGGCACCACCGCATGGCGTGGGTCGCGCAACTGCCCGGCCACGAATTCGTGTTTGAGTTCGAGGCCCGCCAGGAAGAAGAAGATGACCAGCATCCCGTCGGCGGTCCACTGGCCCACTGTCAGATGCAACCCCAGCGATGCGGGGCCGATGTGCCAGTCACGGACGTCTGCATATACCTGCGCCAGCGGCGAGTTTGCAAGCACGAGCGCGGCGATCGCCGCGACAACCAGGAGTACTCCGCCCACAGTCTCGGTGCGCAAAACGGCAGCCAGTCTTCGGAGTTCGCGTCGATTCCGGCGGCGGTTGCCGAGCGGTATACGCAAGAGGCGGGTGCGACGCGGCTCGGCCGGTAGCGCCTTCGGATCGTCTGCTGGGCCTTGGTGCGGGGCATCTGTAGTGCCCGGCGGGGAAGGTGTCCCATGTTCGGGTTGCGTCATCAAGTTCCGTTCGGTCGGTCGACAAATTCGTTGCCGACCAGACTTCCCGGCGCACCAGTGGTTACTTTACCCGAGCTGCGTTCACCCAGGTCCCGTCTATCCCGCGCCGCGGCCCTTACCGTTGGTCCACACGATGTATGACGCTGCTCTAGGCGATACGAGTGATGGTCTCGTCGAGATTCACCTTTTAGTGGGGAAAACCAGCACGATACGGTGATCCTGATTGCCGCTCAGGGTGAATAAATGTGGATTACTCGGGAATCCAATGTGAACACAACGGATGTCACATTATGGTGCATTTGAGCCAGTCCTTTCGTGGCCTTCGACATGTACTGGATCTCGAGCGGAGGTGACGTGTGGGAGCGCTGCTCGGCTTGATGGTCGGAATTGGAATTGTGTTGATCTGGCAGGGACTGAGCCGAACGCCACGTCGCCTCCGACCCGCCCGCCGGGATTCACGGCTGCGGGAGATGCTCGCCCAAGCAGGACTTTCCGGCGTTACACCGGCACGGATCGTCGCGCTGCAGCTGGGCGCCTTCGTAGTCGGTGTCACCGTCGCATTCCTGTCTACCCGCCTGATCTCGATCTCCACGGTCGCCGGCCTCTTCGCTGCGTCCGTGCCCTGGGTGCTGGTGCAACGTATGCGGCGACGACGGCGCGCCGATCTTCGTGAACTGTGGCCCGAGGTGGTCGACAACCTGACGTCAGGAGTGCGGGCCGGGCTGTCACTTCCCGAAGCGCTGGCCGCCGTCGGAGATCGTGGTCCGGAGCAGCTTCGGCACGCCTTCACTTCCTTCGGGCGGGACTACCGCGCAACGGGATCCTTCAACGACTCGCTCGACCGGCTGAAGGACGCCCTGGCGGATCCGGTCGGCGACCGCATCTGTGAATCTCTGCGGATCGCTCGGGAAGTCGGTGGCACTGACCTGGGTCGTTTGCTCACCACGTTGAGTTCGTTTCTCCGCGAGGATGCTCGAGCTCGGTCGGAACTCATGGCTCGCCAATCATGGTCAGTGAGCGCGGCGCGAATGGCCGTAGCGGCGCCGTGGTTGGTTTTGGTGCTGTTGTCGACACGCAGCGAGACTCTCGCCGCATACGACTCGGCGGCCGGCAGCATCATTTTGGCGATTGGCGCCGTGGTGACCGTGGTGGCCTACCGCCTGATGCTCACTATCGGGCGGCTTCCGGAAGATCGGCGGGTGCTGCGGTGAGTCTGGTGGCGATCGGCGCTGTACTGGGTCTGCTCTGCGGTGGCGGACTTTTGTTGACGATTTTCGCGTCGCCACCCATGCGGCGTCCGTCACTCTCGGATCGGGTCGCGCCCTATCTTCGCGATGCAACACCGCCATCGCGGCTGCTGGGCGACACGACAACCGCACCGCCCAGCGCACTGAGGCGCATCACAGCCCCGCTGCTGCGTGACGCGGTGCGCTTCCTCGAGCACATAGTAGGCGGCGGCGCATCAGTACGGAGGCGGCTGGCTGCGCTCGGCTCCCCGCTGTCTATCGAGCAGTTCAGGACCGAACAGGTGGTCTGGGCCGCAATCGGAACCGGCGCCGGGCTGGGGATCACCCTGATCGCCATCGTCAGTAATCACCGCAGCCCTGCGCTGCTGATCCTGATCGTGCTGGGCAGTATGTGCGCTGGGGTGGTGGCCCGTGACTGGTGGCTGAGTCAATCGGTATCCAAGCACAACGCCGAAACATTGGCCGAGTTCCCGGTTATCGCCGAAATGCTGGCCCTCGCTGTCGCCGCAGGTGAGGGCCCGGCGAATGCGATCGAGCGGGTTTGCCGACTCACCCGAGGGCATCTCACGTCCCAGCTCGAACGTGTGCTTTCCGAGACCCGCGCGGGCGCACCACTCCAGACGGCGTTGCATCAGGCTCGCGACGCCACCGCGCTCGAACCCCTGGCCCGGTTCCTCGACGGGATGGCCGTCGCCATCGATCGCGGCACGCCGATGGCGGACGTGCTGCACGCACAGGCCGCAGACGTCCGCGCGCTGGGCAAGCGTCAACTTCTGGAAGCTGGCGGAAAGAAGGAGATTTTGATGATGACCCCCGTCGTGTTTCTGATCCTGCCAGTCACCATTCTTTTCGCGTTTTTCCCCGGCCTCATCGCGATCACCACCGTCGCGCATTAAGTCGGCGCGGCCCGCTCATGTCAACAAAAAGTATCGCGTCACACCGCACAGCGTTACAGCCCGAGTTGCCAGCAGTGTTACATCCGGAACAAGGAGCCCACCATGGGAATGCACCGCCCGTTCACAGGCCGACCCCTCGCCCTGACCGCATTCACGCAGCGAGCGTTCGCCGCAACAATCGCCACAATCGTAACGATGAGCCTGGGGGTAGCTGGACCTCAGGACCCTGCCCATACGGAACCGAACGATCGCGGCGACGTGCCCGGTTGGGTGATGATCACCATGATGACGGCCATCGTCGTGATCGTTCTGCTGGGAGTGTTTCAGGAGGCGGTCGTGAGCGCGGTGCGCAATGCTTTCGATTCGATCACGGCGCAAGGTGGTACGCCCGGCTCGCCCGCTGGCACCGGCGTGACTCCGTAGCTGACCGCGGGTCTGCCGTCGCCGAATTCGCCATGGTCACTGTCATGCTGATGACGCTGTTTCTCGCATTGGTCGGCCTCGGACTATGGGCGTACGCCCACGCGTTACTCACTGACGCAGCGGGACAGGCTGCTCGCTACGCTGCCAACGCCGACTCCAGCGAAGCCGGGCAGGCATCGCAGCGCGCCGCCGACATCATGTCGCACACGCTGGCCGGTAACGCCGCATCGACCGTCCAATGCGACGCCCCTTACGCCGCAGGTGATCTGACCGTAGAGATCCACTGCACGATGTCGGCTCCGGGGCTGGTGCCGCTGTTAAACGGGCTGCTCCCCGATATCGACGTCACGGCGCACGCACTTCGGGAGGTGCCGTAGCCCGTGAACAGAGACGCTCATGATCCAGCGCCGCACGGACTCATCGAGCGCGACGCAGCGCAGCGCCGCCGAGCGCAGCGCCGCCGAGCACAGCGCCGCCGAGCACAGCGCCGCGCCGCAAAGCGCACCTCCATACAGCGCCGCCTCGCACAGGGCCGCGCGCAATCGCCCGGCAGGGCTTCGCGCACCCCAGCCGACAGCGGCCGCGCCATCATCGAAGTCGTCTTCCTCGCCGTGCTGTTGCTCATCCCGACCGTCTACATCCTGATCAACGTGTTGCGGCTTCAGGCGGCGACCCTCGCCGTCACGCAATCGGCCCGAGATGTGGGTCGGCTCATCGAAACGTCCACGTACTTGCCGACTGTCGACCAGATCAACGTCGTCGCCCGAATAGCGCTGCAGGACCAACACCTCGACACAACAAAGATGCACGTGGTTACCACCGGCCGGGGCGAGCCGTGCGACGTATCGACAACGACGTTGGTGAGTCGCGAACCGGGAAGTGACTACGACGTCTGCGTTATCGCCATTGTTGATCTGCCCGGCGTCCCCACCGTTCTGACCGGCTCGAAAAACACTGTGACCGGCGTATACGGCGTGCACATCGACCAGATCCGCGAAGGCAACTGACCGTTTCCCGGTAGCAAATATGTCTTCGTAAGCAACACCGAGATGCCGTCCTCACTATGCACAACCACGCATGACGACACCCGTGACATCGGTTCGGCCGGAGCACCTGGCCCTCTCGCGTAGGCTTAGGACCCGTGAATCCCGACGACAGCGCAGCCTTCAAAGACCTGACCACCACTATGCAGTCAATTGAGGCTGCAGTAGACGTCGATCGGCTGAAGGCCGCGATCGCCGAGCTGTCGATTGCTGCTTCCGCGACGGACCTGTGGGACGACCAGGCAAACGCCCAAGAAGTCACCAGCAACCTGTCGCATGCACAGGGCGAGCTGGCTCAAGTACACGGGCTACGCAGCCGCTTGGACGATCTGGAGGTCCTGTTCGAGCTGGGCGAAGAGGACCCCGACACCCTTGACGAGGCCCACGCCGAACTCACCGCGCTGCACCGCGACATCGAAGCGATGGAAGTACGCACGCTTCTCTCGGGCGAATACGACGATCGTGACGCGCTCATTACGATCCGCTCCGAGGCGGGCGGCGTTGACGCTGCCGACTTCGCCGAAATGCTGCTGCGTATGTACCTGCGTTGGGCGGAGCGAAACGGCTACCCCACCGAGGTGTATGACACGTCCTACGCCGAAGAAGCTGGCTTGAAGTCCGCGACATTCCAGGTGACTGCGCCGTTCGCGTACGGCACCTTGTCCGTGGAGCAGGGCACCCACCGACTGGTGCGCATCTCGCCGTTCGACAACCAGGGCCGCCGGCAGACCTCATTCGCCGGTGTGGAAGTAGTCCCGGTAGTCGCTTCAGCTGACCACGTGGACATCGACGAAAAGGAACTGCGCGTCGATGTGTATCGGTCATCGGGCCCCGGCGGCCAGGGCGTGAACACCACCGACTCGGCCGTGCGAATCACCCACATCCCCACCGGCATCGTCGTGTCCTGCCAAAACGAGCGGTCACAAATCCAAAACCGCGCCTCCGCGATGACGGTTCTGCAGGCGAAGCTGCTCGAACGTCGACGCCAGGAGGAAAAGGCCACCCTCGATGCTTTGCGGGGCGACGGCGGTAATTCCTGGGGCAACCAGATGCGCTCCTACGTGCTGCACCCGTACCAAATGGTGAAGGACTTGCGCACGAACTACGAAGTAGGCAACCCGTCAGCCGTATTCGATGGTGACATCGACGGATTCCTGGAAGCCGGCATCCGGTGGCGCCGCGCTCAGAACGGCGAACACGACCACTAACGCTATAGCTATTACTTCGCTGGCAGGTAAGCGTTCGTGTAGTACGTGGACGGCGCGGCCGCAGTATCGAGCGCGCCAATCGACTTCAGCGCGTCGGTGAGCTCGCTCCACTGTGAGTCACGCTGTTTCAGTAGCCCGTCCGGGCCACCCATGACGTCTGCCGTGGCCTGCCAACCGGCCAGGTTGTACGCGTGCGAAGAGCCGTTGTCGGGATAGACCTTCTCGAAGTCATTGACCGCATCCTCCGGGTGGTCGATCGCCCACTGGGTTGCTTCCTGGATCGATGCGAGGAACGACTTCGCAACATCACCATTGGCCTTCAACCACTTCTCCCCGGCCACATACACCCAGACCGGAATATCCGGCGCACCAAATTCCTTGGCAAGCATGACGGTTGGCTTCTTGCCGGTCGCTTCCTGTACCTGAGCGATGGCGAAGTTCGTGGTGTTCGTCGTCAGATCGAGCTTGTTGGCCAACAGCGGCGCCACATCGTCGCCGTCGAAGATCACCTGCTTGACGTCCTTCTCGGTAAGCCCGGCCGCCTTAAGGACGAATGGCATCATTGCCTGCGTCCAGTTGTCGGCGAAAACGCCGATTGTCTTGCCCTTGAGGTTCTTGAGATCGATGGTCTCTCCCGGGCGCGCAATCAGGCCCCAGTTGTTGCGCTGCGAATAGTTCCCGATCGACACCACATCGGCGCCCTGCCCGCGAGTAATCACGACATCAGCGCTGGTGGCGAAACCGATGTCACCCTTCCCGCTACCGAGCAGTTTGACGGTCGTCGAATCGTCCGGCGGCAGAATCAGGTTCAGCTCGATCCCGTTTTTCTCGAATATGCCCTGCGCCTTGGCGACGGCGAGCGGCACAGCCTCGAAGTCGACACCGGACCAGTCGTACACCAGCGACACCTTATGTACCGCAGGAGCGGTCGATGCAGCAGCGGCTGATGAGCCCGACTGTGAGTCGGCCGCCGTCGCGTTTGCAGACGAATTCGCGTCACCGGACGAGCCGGACGAACACGCAGTTAGCACGAGCCCCGCCACGGTCAATGCCACCACAGCAAGCACGCGCGTCGATCGATGGGGTTTCACCATCAGAGCTTTTCCTCCTAGTCATGCGCCCGGTTGTGGGCGACTATTATTCTTCGGTGACACCAGTTCTTCGGTGACACCAGTTCTTCGGTGACACCAGTTCTTCGATGACACCGGGCCCCGCATCGGCCCCGGCGGAATCGGATCCAGTCGGTAGCGCGGCCGGAACATCGTCATACGTAGTGATCTCACGGGCGAAACCCGCGACGGGCGGCCGGACGGCGCGTCCATGGCGTCGATATCGCTTCGATCGCCATGACAAGCAGAAACGATATAACGCCGATGGCGGTGAGCAGGAACGTGATGCCGTACACGATATCGGTCTTGAACGAAGCATTGACTTTCAGCAGTTGCGTGCCGAGCCCTGGCGTGAGTGTGCCGGTCCACTCCCCGATCACCGCGCCCGTCACCGCGTAGGTGGCACCGATTTTCAGACCGGTGAACAGTGGACTAAGTGTGGCCGGCAGCCGGATGAATACGAATTCGCGCACGCGGCTTGCGCCAGTGGCCCGCGCGAGCCGAATCAAATCGTCGTCTACGTGGGCCAATCCGTCGAGCACGTTCACTGCGACTGGGAAAAACACGATCCAGGCAACGATGATCAACTTGGGCACGATGCCGAACCCGAACAAGATCACCAGCGGCGCGGCGATCGCGACGATCGGCACGGCTTGCGATGTCACCAATGTGGGAAAGATGATGCGCCGCAACGGCTTAATGGCCGACATCGCCACTGCCAATACGAATCCGAGTAACGCACCAATGACGAATCCGTAAACGGTCTCGAGCACCGTCTGCCACATCAGCGGCTGCAGCATCGACCAGTTAGTGCCGATCGCTTTGAGGGCAGCCTGCGGGGTCGGCAGGACGAACGGTTTGAGATCAAAAACGAGTATGACGACATTCCATACGACACCCACGGCGACAAGGCCCACCAACGGCAGCGCGAGGCGACCGAGCAGCCGCGCGGCCCTCGATGCCGGTGTGGTTTTAGGTGTTCGCGCCATCACTGTCATGGTGTCAGGCCCGTTGCTGGCTCGACGGACGGCTGCCGGAGGGCCGTGATGACAGCCCTTTTGATATCAATGAAGTCGGTGGTGACGAGTGTGTCGACTGATCGGGGTCGCTCGAGCGTAACCGGAACGGTCGTCGCGATGCGTCCGGGCCTGGCAGACATGACGATGACCCGGTCGGCGAGGAAGATCGCCTCGTCGACATCGTGTGTCACGAAAAGGATCGTTGCGGCAAGGTCCCGGCAGACAGACATCAGCCACATCTGCATATCGAGCCGGGTCTGAGAATCGAGCGCGCCGAATGGTTCGTCGAGAAGAAGCACGTCTTTCCCGAGCGCGAGTGTGCGCATGAACGCGACTCGTTGGCGCATTCCGCCGGACAGCGCATGCGGGTAATGGTTCAAGAACCCACCGAGGCCGTACCTGGTGGCCAGGGTGGCGGCTTGCGTCCGGTCTGCGGCAGTGACGCCGCGGGTAAGGGACGCGCCAAGGGTGATGTTGCCGATGACGGTGCGCCACGGCAGCAGTAGATCCTTTTGCATCATGTAGCCGACGTGACCGGTACGTCCCGTGACGTCTGCGCCGTCGATGACGACAGTCCCTGCGGTCGGTTCCTGCAAACCGGAGAGCACATTGAACAGAGTGGATTTCCCGCAGCCGGACGGGCCCACGATAGAGACGAATTCGCCCCGATCGACCGACAGATCAATGCTGTCCAGCGCCCACACATCGCCGAAACGACAGCCGACCCCGGATACCACCAGTTTCGGTTGTTCCGTCACTCGCTACCCGATCTATGACAGTCGATAGCGGCACTCTTGGCCGCTCGTAGTGCGTTACGTGGTACCGGACCTGATGGTACAAGTCGCGTCGCGCGGGCCTGCGTTCACCCGTCATCACCTGGGAGCTGGGCCGTCTGCCCGACCGATCCGCATCTCACAGCCGCGGACGTGGCGCGTCATACCGCAAGAACCGCTGAATGCCGCGCCATCAGTGCCGCCCGTGACCATCCGGCGTCTACGTCGATGACGCCATCAGCAATGGCCTGGGCGGCGTGCATCACCGAGTCAACGCGCGATGTCGGGCCGCGCAACACCGTTCGGCCTTCGTCGGCAATCGCGCGCGCGGTCGGAAACAGCAGTCCCCAGGGCGTGATTTCGCCTAGCGCGCTGACCAATCCGCCGAGCACAGTCCGGCCACTGTGTGCGGATGAATGCCGCTCCACCATCGCCCGGATTAAGGACTCCGACATGTCCGTTGCGCCGGACGTTGGACGCACCGCGACGTCGACAGGTGCGGGTGCGGCAGACGCTGGCGCAGTGAAGAGCTGTTCGACCCGGTACATGAGGGGTGCAAAGTCTCGTAAATCAGTGCACGTCAGCTTCGCATGCAACCGGCCAGCGGCATCCAGATCTACCCGCATATGGCCGGCGCCGCGCGGAAGTCGAACCGTACGAGCAAACCAGCGGTCGGTGCCCTCTTCCACCTCAGGGATCAGACGCTCCGCCATCGCAGCGAACACGCCCGCACCGACGAGCTGCGGCAACGCCAGGACGCACCGCACCACCAACGGTCCTGGTTCACGTTCGGCTATCACGACACGCCTAAGCCCGAAGCGAATAGTGCCGGGCGTGCAGCGATACATCGCCATGATCGTCGAATTAAACTGCCGGACGCTGCTGAAGCCCGCGGCCACCGCAACATCCCGCATCGGGATTGCAGTGGTGGTGAGCAGCAGACGTGCCAGCCGCACTCGGCCCGCGCGCGCGAGATCGAGCGGCCCGCAATCGGCGATCGCCTCGACCGCGCGCAGCACATGTCGTGGGCTGACTCCGACCTTTTTGGCCACTCCGTCGACACCGTGCCGATCAACTGCGCCATCGTCCACTAAGCGCAGGGCTCGCGCGGCCACCGCGTCGCCGCTCGCGAGTTCGACTGAGGGCAGCGTCATATCTGGCCGACATCGCGGGCACGGCAATAGCCCGGCGGCAAACGCAGCGGCCGCGGTGCGATAAAAGACGACGCGCGACGGCCGAGGAGTACGCGACGCGCACCCCGGTCGACAGAAATTTTCGGACATTGACCAGCCAGTCACAAAGTGCCCATCGAACCGCTGATCATGTGCTGCCGCACGCCGATACCGGTCGGCAAACTCTGGATCCGCCATGGCAGCACGGTCTGCATCCGTGAACGCTCGCACCGCGTCAGTATGACACCTCCGCGCTTCGATCGCGCTTTTCGGACATCAGGAGCTTTTCAATTGGCCACTGAATCGATACCGTAATCAAGTCAGAGCCGATGCAGTGAGATGCAACGAGATAGAGCGAGACGAAGGCAGGAAGGCCAGCCATGTCAGAACTAGAACCACAGATCCAGGCGATCTTCGACCAGGTAGTACAACGCAACATCGCGGAGCCGGAATTTCATCAGGCTGCTCGCGAAGTATTCGAATCCATCGGTCGCGTAGTCGCCAAGAAGCCCCAATACGCCGAGGCCTCCATTTTGGAGCGGCTTTGCGAGCCGGAACGCCAGATCATCTTCCGGGTGCCGTGGGTCGACGACCAAAACCGCGTGCAGATCAACCGTGGTTTCCGAGTCCAGTTCAACTCGGCGCTCGGCCCGTACAAGGGCGGCCTGCGTTTCCACCCGACAGTCACACTCGGCACGGTGAAGTTCCTCGGCTTCGAGCAGATCTTCAAAAATGCTCTCACCGGTATGCCGATCGGCGGCGGCAAGGGCGGCTCCGACTTCGACCCGAAGGGCAAGTCGGATAGCGAAGTGATGCGCTTCTGCCAGTCATTCATGACGGAGCTCTACCGTCACCTCGGCGAGTACACCGACGTCCCGGCTGGCGACATCGGCGTCGGCGGACGCGAAATCGGCTTTTTGTTCGGGCAGTACAAGCGCATCACCAACCGCTACGAGTCGGGCGTTCTGACCGGCAAGGGTGTCGGCTGGGGCGGCTCGCTCGTACGTACCGAAGCGACTGGCTACGGCCTGGTGTTCTTCACGCAGGAGATGCTGGCTACCCAAGGCGAAAGCTTCGCGGGCAAAAACGTGCTGGTCTCCGGCTCGGGCAACGTCGCCCTGTATGCCATTAAGAAGGCGCAGGAATTGGGCGCCAACGTAGTGGCGGCCTCCGACTCTTCCGGCGTCGTCTACGACGCAGCCGGTATTGACTTCGAGTTGCTCCGCCAGGTCAAAGACGGTGAGCGTGGCCGCGTCGGCGACTATGCCAAGCGGCGCGGCTCGGCTTCGGTTTACCGCGCCAATGACAATGTATGGTCTATCGCGGCGGAAACCAAGATCGACATCGCATTGCCATGCGCAACCCAGAATGAGCTCAACGGACACGACGCGAAGCTGCTGATCAAGAACGGCGTTATTGCCGTCGCCGAAGGCGCCAATATGCCGTCCACGCCGGACGCAGTGCACGCCTTCAACGAGGCCAAAGTGCTGTACGGACCCGGTAAGGCCGCAAACGCAGGCGGTGTGGCCACTTCAGCACTGGAAATGCAGCAGAACGCCTCGCGTGATTCGTGGGGATTCGACTACGCAGAGGATCGCCTCGCAGACATCATGCGCTCGATCCACGCCCGGTGCGCCGAGACCGCAGAACAGTACGGCGAGCCTGGCAACTACGTGATCGGCGCCAACATCTCCGGCTTCACGCAGGTCGCCAACGCCATGCTGGCCATGGGGCTGATCTGACCGATTGCCAAGCTGCTATCGGCTGGGTGGTGGTCGTGGGGCGTCCACGTTCGCCACTCAGTCGGTAGTTCATCTTTCTCGAGCCCTCTAGGTAAGCCCGTCCCCCCGATCCTTGCCCAGGAGGCTCACATGTTTATTGGCTCAATCACCAACACCTCCCATGACGCGGCAGCCGCGGCAGTCTCCGCGGCGACCGCCCTCACGACCGACCAGGTCAACACGCTGTGGCTGCTCGTCGCTACCGTGCTCGCCCTGCTCATGGCACCGGGTGTCGCGTTCTTCTATGGCGGGCTCGTGCGGGAAACCGGCGTCGTCAACATGATGATGATGAGCTTCGGTGCGATGGCCGTTGTCGGCGTCATTTGGGCGCTGTACGGCTACAGCGTGGTCTTCGGGCACGCGGCGATCCCGCACTGGTTCGGGAATCCCCTGTCGAACTTCGCCCTCGGCAATGTGACCGGGTCGTCAGATGTCTCGCAGATGCACACGCTCGCACTAGCCGGCTTCCATGCTGCGTTCGCCATCGATGTGGTCGCGTTGATTTCCGGCGCGATCGCGGACCGCGCCCGCTTCGGTGCGTGGCTTTTGTTCGCAGCCGTGTGGGTGACGGTCGTGTATTTCCCGGTCGCTCGGTGGATTTTCAACAAGTCGGATGGATGGGCAGCTCTGGCCGGCGTGCACGACTTCGCTGGCGGCATCGCGGTTCATGCCAACGCAGGCGCCGCTGCACTGGCTGTTGTTCTGGTGATTGGCAACCGGCGCGGGTTTAGCAAGGAGCTCGATCAGCCGCATAACGTGCCGCTCATGCTGCTGGGAACCGCGCTGTTGTGGATCGGCTGGTTCGGCTTCAACGCTGGGTCCGAGGGCGCCGTCGACAGCGTGACGGTACTGGCCAGCATCAACACGATGATCGCGCCGGGAGCTGCGGCCCTCGGTTGGTTGGCTGTCGAGAAGCTGCGACTGGGCAAGCCCTCTTCGATAGGTGCGGCGTCCGGACTCGTCGTCGGTCTGGTGGCTGCGGCGCCATCCTGCGACGTGTTGACACCGGGGTGGACGTTGGTGCTCGGCGTCGTCGCTGGCGTGATTTGCGCGCTAGTTGTCGATCTGCGGTTCAAGTTTGGTTTCGACGACTCGCTCAATGTCGTCGGTATTCATCTGGTCGGCGGAGTTATCGGTACGGTCTTCGTCGGTATTGCAGGCAGCGGAATCGGCGTGATTGATACCGGCTCTTGGCATCAGTTCGGGCTTCAGGTCGGCGTGTCCGTTGTCGTCGTTGCATATTCGTTCGGGATGGCGTGGGTGATCGCGACCGTCATCCAGCGAACTATCGGTTTCCGGGCCGCAGAACACGAGGAAATCTCCGGCCCGGATGTGGCGTTCCATGGCGAGAACGGCTACGTCTGGACGCCGTGGCCCGCCCCAGTTCGGTGAGCGTAGGTACCGCAGTGTGCGGCCGTTTCGCAGACCCAGCCAAAATGGAGATATGACGCAGTCTGATGTTGGCCCCCGGCGGCATGCCCAGGGCACCTTGGGACTGCTCGGTCCAGCGTTTGTAGCAGCGGTTGCCTATGTCGATCCGGGCAACGTCGCCGCGAATCTGCAAAGCGGCGCAAAGTTCGGATATCTGCTCCTCTGGGTGCTCGTCTTAGCAACGGCAACTGCTGCGCTCGTGCAGTACTTGTCCGCGAAGCTAGGTCTCGTGACGGGAGCCTCGCTTCCCGAATTGATGCGCGACCGCCTTAGCAGCCGGGTGCGGTTCGTCTACTGGCTGCAAGCCGAGGCAGTTGCGATTGCGACGGACCTGGCGGAGGTGATCGGCGGCGCGATCGCGCTGAATCTATTGTTCGATTTGCCGCTACTACTCGGCGGCATTCTTGCCGGCGCGATTTCGATGGGGCTGTTGATCTTTCAGACCCATCGTCGCCAGGCCACCTTCGAACGCATCGTTACTGGTCTACTGCTGGTCATCACAGTCGGATTCGTCGCCGGGCTATTTGTCGCTCCACCGTCGCCGTCCGGCATGGCATCCGGTCTGATTCCGCGATTCGCCGGTATGGATTCAATCCTTTTGGCTAGCGCAATGTTCGGCGCCACCGTCATGCCGCACGTGGTGTATTTGCATTCGGCGTTGACCCGTGATCGCTTCGGAGTCAACCCTCCTGGCCCTGTGCGCCGTCGGCTACTGTCGGCGACGCGCATCGATATCGGCGTATCGATGACGCTCGCCGGAAGCGTGAATATCGCCATGCTTCTGCTGGCAGCGGCGGCACTGCCCGGGCTCGACGGCGTTGACACCATCACCGGAGCGCACGCCGCTATCACTGCGCATCTGGGCAACACGATCGGCGTGCTGTTCGCCGTCGGCCTGCTGGCATCTGGTCTTGCCTCCACATCTGTGGGCTGTTATGCCGGTGACGTCATCATGCGGGGGCTCACCCCATGGTCAATCAGCCTGGTCACCCGCCGCGTAATTACGCTCATCCCCGCGCTGATCACGCTCGCCATTGGTGTGGACCCGACGGCGCTGTTAGTTCTGTCGCAGGTGGCGCTTTCCTTTGGGCTGCCGTTCGTGCTAATCCCGTTGATACGACTCACCGCCGACCGACGACTACTGGGCACGGCAGCGAACAAGCCGCTCACGACCGCGATTGCGTGGGTCGTAGCCGGTGCAATCATCGCGTTGAACGCAGTCCTGGTCGTCGGTGTGCTGGGCGGCGCGTAAATCTGCCGGTGCCTCGCACGGTGCACCCAGTGGGCTCGGTGCCGCGAAGTTACCGATCCGCCAAATCGTCGATCGCGGCGCGGAGCCGTCGTATGCCGTCGGTGAAATGTTCGGGTGCGGGCAGCAGGGATAGCGCGAACGCACCTTCGTCCATCAGGTCGTAGAACCAGCCGGGGTGAACGGCGAGGTGCGCGGTTCGTAATAGATGCACGGCAAGATCTTCTGACGGCAAATACCGTGGTACATCGATAACCACAGTCCACCCGCCTTCGCAGCGACGAACCCGATAGGGACCGTCGGCGAAGGTAGCGCGAGCGGTAGCCAGATTGGCGGACAGCCGAGCACGGGTCGACGCCACGGACTCACCGGCCAGAGTAAGCAGGTCCGGCAACGCGGCGGCAACGGGTTCGTTGACAGGAAGGAATGCGTCTGCGATCGAGTCCAATCCGTCACGAATTCCGGCGAGATCTCCGGCTGGTCCAGACAACCGTATCCAGGCCAGCTTGAGCTGTGGGGCGCAGAGCAGTTTGGACAATCCACCCAACGTGAATGTCGGCACGCGGAACTCACCAGCCAACGTGGTGGGCGCGCCATCCAGTCGGAACGGCCCAAATACCTCATCAGAAATCAGCGCAACATCGGCCTGGGCGCACCGATCGATCAGGTCGTCTGCTCCTGCGTCCAGGTACGCGCCCGTAGGGTTGCCGGGATTCACAACCGCCACGGCCGCTAGTCCGGGGTCGGATGCGGCTATCGCCAGCGTCCCCGCGTCAAAGACCCAGCCATGGGGGTGCACGTAGTGCAGCCGATAGTCGACGGTCCGCACGCCAGCCAGCCGCGCCAGCGGCGGGATGAGCGGATAACCCGGAGCTGGCACCGCCACCGACTGTCCGGGATCCGCCAGCAGCATCATGAGCCACACGTAAGCCTGCGACGTTGACGAAGTAAGCCAATAGTCGCCAGGGTCTCCGCCGTACCTCTCGGCCAGCGACTCGCGGGCCGCGACCAAGCCACGCGGATGAGGCTCGTACCGAACAGCGTCATACACATGCTTTTCAACGGCAGCCAATACCCCGGGGTGTAGTAGCCCGTGTCGGGTGGGGTTGGAGTCAGACAAGTTCGTGATCGCTGCGCCGCTGGCGGTCAGTTCGGCACGAACTCTGGCAATGGTGTTGAGCCCGCCGTGGGAGGCGGCCCGATCAGCGAGGCGCACGTGATTCATCGTAGGGGTGTGCGTTATTACCGATGGTTCGGGCCGAGGACAGACTGCTGCCAATCGGACGACGCGGCCTGCGTCAGCGGGTATGGCGTCATTCCTAAAACAGCATTTAAGTAAGTACCCAAAGCGGCAACTTCTCTTCGACGAACGGATAGCCACAAAGACTGACCGCTGCGCCTTCGGCACTGGCCAACGCGGTCTCGTCCGGGATATCGATGGTGTTCTGGGTCGCTTTTGGGGCTCGGTCTGGCTGCTGCAATCGCGGCAGCACTAGTGCCCAAGGACCACGCCGTACACAGCTTCGGACATCAGGAAGCGATAGTCGACTAGACGACGGGGTCCATCCGACCGGTCGCGGGTTTCAGCAAGGCACCGGTCGCAGCCAGGATGCTGCGACCGGTGGGGTCAACCAGCTTTTGACCGACCATGGCCTTCGCCTCATCAGATGATTGGTACCGCAGCGCGGGTGACGCGTCAGCAGCGATCCGGCAGATGACATCTGCCACGCCTTCGGCCGACTGCCCGCCGGACCCAAGAGCCGTCATGCGAGCGTTGAGCCGATTGATCAGCTCCGCGTACGGATCGTCGTCGCCTGCTGCGCCTGTGTGGCCACCGAGATTCGCGAGGAACGCGGTACGCACTGGACCTGGTTCCAGCACGGAGACGTACACGCCGAACTCACGCAGCACCGTCGCGAGGCCTTCCATCAGTCCTTCGACCGCGAATTTCGACGCGTTGTAGGCATCGCTGAACGGCATACCGACCACACCGTTCAGGCTCGTTACCGTGATGATCCGGCCAGATCGCGCCGCCCGCATAGCCGGTAGCACTGCCTTGGTCACCCTCGCGACGCCGAAGAAGTTGAGCTCCATCACGTGAGATAACTCGTCAAGGGTCAGCTGCTCCAGCGTTCCGCGATGCCCGCCCCCGGCGTTGTTCACCAGCAGATCGATCTTCCCGAATTCCGTCAGCACTGAACTGATGCCTGCATCGACCGACTCGTCGCTGGTGACGTCCAGGCTGCGCACCGCAATAGAAGCCTGATCCTTGGCAAGCTCCTGCAGTGCAGTTGCCGTTTCTGGGTGACGCGCGGTGGCGATGACCTGCCACCCGGCCACAGCCAATGCCCGGGTTGAAGCCAGGCCGATGCCACTACTGGCACCCGTGATCACTGCGACTGAAGGCATCCTCGTCCAATCTCAAAGAATCCTGAATTATGATCCTGAACTCCCGGAGTGTGCGACAGCATCTGAGTAGAAGTTCCATATCACACACCGCATTCGCCTAACGTCGCCACGCTACTCCCGGGTCGCTACGACCCCGCACGGCTGCGTCGCCGAGGCCTCGCCCGTGGCTTCGGAGCGTCAGGTTTATCGCCACAGCAGCACACCGTTCACCATTCCGCGATCTTCATGACCTCGGTCTTCGCCAGCTTCATCCTCACCGAGGATCCGATGATCAAACAATTCGGCTTCGCCCTCGCCGTCGGCATCCTCATCGACGCATTCCTCGTCCGAATGACACTCGTACCCGCGATCATGAGCCTGCTCGGCGAACACGCCTGGTGGCTACCGAAATGGCTCGACCGATACCTGCTCCGCATCAGCCTCGAAGACGAGGGCCCGAACGAGAGCCAGGGCCAGGGCCTGGGCCTGGGCCGCGAGTTGCCCTCCGCGGAACCACCAGAGCGCACTCCGGAAGAGGCATTTCAGTGAGTCCGTCCGGCCATCCCCGGGTGATGACGCCGCCCCGGTGTCAATGCTCGGAGCGCGTTCCCAATCGCGAGTAGGTCCACGACCTCCTGACTGAGTGCACCGAACAACGGCGGCAAGTACCCGAACGCCGCCACGCCCATCAGCGCCACGCTCAGGGCAATACCAAGCCAGATACTCTCCAGCGCAACCCGCACGGTACGGCGCCCTATCGTGATCGTGTCAGCCACGAGGTCCAACCTGTCCGGCAGAATTACCACGTCAGCAGATTCGGCCGCGGCGGTCACCCCCCGGGCGCCTAACGCGACACCGATATCAGCCGACGCGATGACGGGCGCATCGTTGACCCCGTCACCCACCATCATCACCGGGCGACCGGGTTGCGCCGCGACAATAGCCACCTTTTCGGCGGGCAGGCAACCGGCATGGATCTCGGAAATACCGACTCGTTGGGCAATGGACCGAGCGGTGGGCTCGGCGTCGCCCGTCACCATCATGAGGTTTTTGATGCCCATATAGCGCAACCGACGAACAGTTCCGGCAGCCTCCGGCCGAGGCGCATCGGCCATCAGCAACGCACCTGCGTAACTGTCGTCCACCCCCACATAGACGGCCATCTGACCATCAAGTAAATCGAGTTCCGTTACTACCCGGGCAGTTTCGGCGACAAACGAGCGCTTTCCCACCCGCACCGGATGGCCGTCGACGACAGCGCTCACGCCATGGGTGGCCTGCTCCCGGCCTTCGATGGCCGATGGCAGCTTCAACCCGCGTTCCAAGGCAGCGGCAGTGACAGAGCTGGCGAGCACGTGGGAGGAGTACTGCTCAGCCGCAGCAGCCAGCGCGAGCAGCCGGTCTTCGGTCATATCGGCCGCTGGGACTATGGACACGAGTTTCGGGCGCCCCTGAGTGAGCGTGCCGGTCTTGTCGAATGCAATGGTGCGGACGCGGGAAGCCACTTCCAGCGCTGTGCTGCTCTTGACGATAATGCCGCGCCGCGCGGCCCTGCTGATGCCGCCCAGGAACGCGACCGGCGCAGCGATCAGCAGCGGGCACGGCGTTGCCACAACGAGCACCGCGGCGAATTGGGTCGCACTACCTGAGAAGATCCAGGCCGCAATCGCGATCACAAAGGCCAGCACCGTGAAAGGAACAGCGTATCGGTCGGCCAGTCGCACCACCTTGGATTTGCTTTGGGTAGCTTCGCGAACCAGCCGGATGATCTGGCTGTACTGGCTGTCGGCCACGGTCGCACTCGCGGTGACGGTGATCGCGGCCATTCCGTTGATCGCCCCGCTGAAGACCTGTTCGCCGGCAACGCGATCCACCGGCAGGCTCTCACCGGTCAGCGAGGATTCGTCGAGGGTCGCTGCCGCGGAGTCCAAGGTGCCGTCGACCGGCACCATTTCCGAGGGCCGCACCAGCAGCACGTGCCCGACCTGGACCTGCTCTGTCGGTATATCCCGAATAACGTCGCCCTCTACTACGTGCGCCAGTCGGGGTGCCCCAGCTAGAAGCGCCGTCAGTTCGCGGCGCGCCCGACCGGCTGCGTAGTCTTCCAGGGCTTCCCCACCAGTCATCATCAGGACGATGACCATCGCGGCGGCGAGCTCACCTGTTGCCAGCGTCGCTGCAATTGCGGTCACGGCCAACACATCTACGCCGGTGTGCCCGCCGATCAGATCACGAACGGCACGTATCGCCAGGTGTAATCCGACTGCACCCGCGAAAGCGATCACCAGCCAGCCAGCCGGATTTACGAACCCGAACAGCGCGAAGACTCCGGCCACCACGCCCACCAGCACGGTGGCAGCGACCAACGGGAACTCCCCGATCGGTCCCAGCCGCCGCCGGATCGTCGATATTTCTCGATCTAAAGCCTGCTCGCCGACCGCTTGTTGACGTGCTGGCGATGTCGGCCGATCTCGGAAAGGGTGGGTCGTCATACTCGGCGCCTACCGCGGTCTAGCTGGCCAGTCATAACGAAATGCGCGACGAGTTCGCGGATGGTTTGCTCGCTGGGCCGCACCTGGTATCCGAGCTGTTCGCGCGCCTTGGCATGGTCAACAACCGGATTCCACTTCAGGGCCGACATCGACGCGCTGGTGAGGACGTCGCTGCCCACCCGACGTTCTATGGACGTCGCCAGCGGAACGATGGTGTTGACGAGCCAGTGCGGTAATTTCACGGCTGGGCCACGCCGTCCGGCGGCACGCGCCGCTGTGCGAAGCGCATCGTGAATATCCAGTGGGTGGCCACCGAGCAAGTAGTTCTCACCGACGCGGCCAACGTTGGCAACCTGCAATAGACCGGCAACTACGTCACGTACATCGACCCAATCGAAGCCGCCAGCAACGCTGGCCGGTACCAAACCGCGCGCTGCATTGCGCAGCATCGCATTCATTCGCGAAAGGTGACCGGATGCATCAGGTGGCCCGTACACGCCAGTGGGATTGGCGATCACAGCCTGCAGCCCGTCGTTGATGGCCTGCTGCAGTACCACTTCTCCAGCGTATTTGGAGCGATCGTACAGCGGCAGCGCCGTGCCGGACACCGCGCGCGAAGAACGTTCGGTCAGTACGCCGGAAGCCGAGGTATTGAAAGAGTGCACCGACGAACAATGCACGAAGCGCGCGACTTCAGTGGCCAGCGCGGCCCGCGCCACGTTGCGCGCGCCTTCGGTGTTGAGTCGCCATGCCGCGGCATCGCGGCGGTGCAACGTGATCTTGGCTGCCAAGTGGAAAACCAGGTCGTGACCAGCCATGACGGCCCGCACGGCTTCGGCGTCCAGTACGTCCAGCTGACTCCAACTCACCTGTTCAGTATCGGCGGGGAGGTCTGCAGAAATATCGACGGCGGTCACACTATCGCCGCGGGCAACAAGTTCAGCCACCAGCGCGCGGCCCAGGTAGCCCCCAGCTCCGGTCACCAACACGCGCATGATGGCCTCCCCGCTGTTTCCCTTGTTTCGGGAACGTTCGTGGACGCCGCAACGGGAGTCACGCCGAGAGCATCCATGACACCAGGATTTCACCGAGGCATCGATGCCACTAGGGACCAACGTCCACATTCACTGAGCTGGCCGGCAAACGTAGAAATTGCCGGCGGCGAGGGCGGCATACCGTGGGTTACGGCCAGCGCGCCGTAGCGTACCCGGGTGCGATCAATCGCCCCGCCACCAGTATCACGACGGGCGCCGAGCGCACTACATCCTGGCTAGCCCATCGCTCCTCTGGGGCTTGAAACAACTCCGTGGCGCACACAAAAAATCGGGCTTCCTTGGCGCCAAAGCGTTCATCGGATTTGCCCGCGCCTGAAAGGGCGCCGCAGGTCGGTCAACCTATCCGTTCATGCTCGCCGCAAGGCCAGCCGGGGCAGAGCTCCGGCCTCTGTGCCCAGATGGGGCCTGAAGCGGGGTAACCGCCCGCGGAGGCAGGGTTGAGCAGACATGATCGAGGAGACGTGACGCAAGCTAGCACAAAAAACTCAGCCCCCACAAGATGTGGGGGCTGAGATATCGGATTTCCCGATCTTTAGTAACGGGACAGAATTTGAACCTGTGAGCTCTGGGATTGAAGTAGCAGTGTTCGGAATATTTCGTCTATCTGCGATTATGTCGTGACATCCTTTACACTCCAACATGTCTCATCATCACATAGTTCCTCCGAGTTCACCCCAGATCACCATGATTCACTTTGAATTCCTGTCATATTCCTGTCACAGAGACGCGCCATGGTGGCATGACGGAAATGCGAGGGCCTCGGACGTCGCCGTGAAGACGACGGGCGCGGAGCGGACTGTACGTATCCACAGAGATCGTCATCGACACCCGAAATCAGCGGCGGATGAAAACTACCGAGCGTCACACCAGCTCACCATCATCTTTACTTCTACGGAAGCAGATCCTGGAAACGTATAGCTCTCCTATATTTCCTTGCCATTAGGCTGCTGTTGTGTCCGTTACCGGCAGACCTAACTTGCGCCGCAGGGTCAACGAGATTGCATTCCGGCAAGCCGGCTACTTCGCTGCAGCTCAGGCACGATCCGCTGGATTTAGCTATCAGGCGCAGAAGTGCCACGTCGACCGCGGCAACTGGGACCGGGTGGATCGAGCATTTTTCCGGCTGCCCGAGTGGCCGTCGGACGCCGACGACGCGTTCGCACGCTGGTCCGTGTGGAGCGCGTGCACCGGAGTCGTTTCACACGAGTCTGCCGCCGCTGTACACGATTTCGGCGAACTCGACCCAAACTACATCCATCTCACAGTGCCGAACACGATGCGAAAGAATTCGTCCGGCGTTGTACTACACCGCGCCCCACTCACGTCTAGCGAGATTGAGTCCCGACCCACGTTTCGCGTCACCACCGCACTACGGACCATTCTGGATCTCGCCACCAGTGACATCACACAGGAGCAGCTGAATTCGGTAGTTGCCGACGCCACCACACGCAACGAAGTGACTGAGATCGCGCTTCACCGCACGATGGACGATTTC
>JBDTAR010000082.1:0-29104 GCA_039924545.1 Nakamurella sp.
CTGGGCGGGCCGGATAGGGTCTCGCAGAAGGTGAAGGGCCAGCTCACCGCGTTGGGTGTGCGCAATATTGTCACGATCGCCGGGCAAGACCGTTTCGAGACTTCTGCTCTGCTGGGCACTCTCGCCCGGCTAGGGACGGACGTTGGCGGGCTCGGGCAGGATGGCTCGCTGGCGGCGATCGCCAATGGGCTGACCGGGTTTGCCGATGCGTTGGCGGCGGGTCCGTATTTGGCCCGGTCCGGCGGCACCCTGTTGCTGTCTCCGCCCGCGCGGCTGCCAGATTCGCTGCGAAAGTTCCTGGCGGCGCACCACCAGACGCTCACGTCCGTGCTAGCACTCGGCGGCCCGTCCACCATCAGCGAAAAAGTACTCGTCGCGGGACTCGCCGCGAAATGAACGCCAGCGAATCATTCACCTCTACGGATCGTCAATCGTCGGGATTCCGTCATACCCGCGCGGACTACGGCAGAAAGGGCTGATTCACCAGCTCGCGCTTTTCGCGCCTTATCTTCGGCGCGGTTTTCACTCCCGTGGTGCGTGCGCGGAGTGTTGGTCGGCTAGCGCGATCGCGAGTTGGCCGGCGGCGTTGGGGTGGAACGGCGCCGGATCTTTGAGGTCCTGCACGTACGGGTACGTGGCGCACACGCCGTGGCCGCTGAACTCCGGTGCAGCGGTAGTGAATCCTGCCGCATTCGCGCTCGCCGACAACAAGGAGTTCAGGGCCGCGAGGTCGGAGTGCAGCACACGCTGCTTCTCAGGTGTCATCCCGTGGTCGGCAAGGCAAGAAACGTCGTCCGGGAACGGGTCGTAGTACTGGTTGATGATCACCGCAGGATGCTTCGGTAGCTGCTGCAATTGCGCGACCAACTGCAGCAGATCGGTGCTGAAGGAGGCGAGTTGTTGCTGGAAATAGGCCTGCTCTGCGCTATTGGCGCAGTTTTCACTCACTGCGCACAGCTGCAGGAGGCTGGACCAGCTGACATCGTTCGCGCCGATGCTCACGATGATGAGATCTGCGTCGGACACGGCAGGTTGGGTTATCTGCGGAGGCAACGTGCGGCTGCGGCTTGGCTGAGAATCGAGCAGCCCGGTACGGATCGTTGCTCGAGCACACGCGAGATTCGTGACGTCCCAATCGTTTGCGCTGGCAAGTACCGCGGCGAACGCGTCGCTACTGCGACCACAGACGGCGTCGTCCGGACTGGGGTCTGCGAGGATCGGGTTGCCCAGTCCAGCCGCGGTTGAGTCGCCTATGACGGCAACCTTGCGCACAGCGCCGTCTCCCCGGGTGATCTCGGAAGGTAGTTCGGGCAGGCGTGTGGCGCCGACCAGATCTTGCAGCGAGCGGACGTGCGCCAACTGTGACGGCACTGACGATGCAGTAGTCAACACCATTGCTGCGTCGAGCACGACGGTGACCACTAAGCCGATGGCGATCAGCCCGATGGTTTGACCAACCCCGTGCCGCAGCCACCCTGCGACCGCGCCGAAGATCAGCACGGCGATCGCCGCGGCAACGCTCAATTGCCAGATAAAGAAATGTACCCACCCAGTGGTCAACGCGGCCTGCAATCCGCGGGTGGTTTCGGTGCCGCCGGAGGTCGCAAATTGGGCGAGCTGATCACCGAGCGAAATGTGCCGAAGTTCGAGCCGTGGGCGCACTGGCCCAGGAAAATTCACCACTGTGGGTAGCCGCTGACCAAAAAGATCGACTTCTCCGGGCCCGTACACGCTCCACTGGGGAGCGGTGACGCCGACTGCGACTGTCTGGCCGGCGGTAGAGACCTGCTGCATCGGTGTAATCCACAGTGAAACTGCGATGGTTGCGACGCCGAGGACAAGAACCAGAAGAGCCATAGCGCCCCAGCGCACCAATCGGCGTGGGCGTCTGCGGGCGCCTACGAGTTCGCCGGGGGCGCGGTCGTTTCGAGGATCGTCGGCGCCAGATCCGTCGCTGTCTAGGTCGTCATTGCGTTTCATCGACCTTCTGCTTACCAGGATCACCGGCACTTTCGCGAACTGAATCGATGTTAGTGAGCTGTTAGCGATGCCTGGTACGAATTGTCGGATAAGGCCCTGCCCCAAACCTGTGAACAGTGAGAAGAGCCGTATATGACGATGTTCGCTGTGATTCTGCGCCGCGTGACGGTGTTCTTACTTGCGTGGGCGTTAGTGGCCACCATGGTCGTGACAGGTGCGCTGCCTACACCGGAGGCGCAGGCGGACGGGGCGAGCCTCACCGCAACAGTCACGCTTCAAGAGCTGAACAAGCCGCAAGTTGCGACGATCGAGATCACGCCGCGATATTGGCGGGCCGGCGACGCGGTCACTATCACCGTCACGCCCACTGTGGGCAGTGTGGAATGTACGAGTGGCGCGGCGTTGGCAGTGGCAGCCGGCAATATCAAGATCAACGGCAGCGGCCAGCACACCAGTTGGAGCCCGTCGACGAGCACCGACTACATGAGCGTGACCGCGTGGACCAACTACGCATGGGACAACGGCGTGCTGTGGCAGACCCGGTCGAAGCCCATCAACGGTGGGACCGCCACTCGCACGGAGCCCCTCACCGGTGCGTTCACCACTACGTATACAGCTACCGGCGGCAACCTTCCTTATGTCAAAATCTATAGCGGGCTCGGAGAGCCGTTCGAGCAGCTTGTGGACAAGTCTGGCCCAGAATGTGAAGGCTGGTGGTCGTCCGCGACCGACATCAACTGGGACTACCCGGATCTTCCGATTCCTTCGTACAGCTGGACCGTCGAACCCGGGACGCGCACGGTCCAGTTCTCTGATCGCACGATTATGGGCGTCGGCGAAGATCGTCTCGACAACTCAGTCAGCTGGACTTTTGGTGACACGACGAACAATTACTCGTCGCTCCGGGACCCGATGCACACGTACCCCGCGGACGGCGAGTACACCATCACGCACGCCGTGTACGACCGCTTCGGCCGCTCGTCGCAGGTCCAGACGAAAATCAGGGTTGGCGCAGAACCGATGCAGGGCGACCTGTTCGTGTTGGAAGGTGGCGAAACGATCAAGGAAGGAGAGACTCTGCCACTGCGGCTGCGAGTGGAGAACCACGATGTCATCAAACTCGACGAAGTGCCACCACAGGACGGCTGGTTCAGTGAGGTGAAGGTCGTGTCCGCGAAGGTCGTGGCGCTCGACGAGGACGGCAATCCAATTGACGAGCCGGTGGTCGACCCTGATGACGAGGGTGATGAGGCTGACCCGGCACCCGGGCCTCTGGCAGTCATCGCGGCCAAGGGTGACGCGCTGCCAGCAGAGATCGAACCGCGCGCCTCGGGAGGTTGGGGGTACGCGTTCACCGACTTCGAGGTGACGGCGAACCGCGCCAGCGAGATTCAGGCGCAGGTCGAGGTGTCCGCGACGCGATCGAACGGCGAGACGATCACGAAGAAGTTCACTCGCGACATCACGATCAAACCGTCACCGCTGACCGTGACGATCGTGCAAGATCCGACCACGCTGGTCTACGGACAGGACCACGACGAGGACGGCGAGATCACCGATGCGGACAATGAATTCGACATCACGGTAACCGTCAAGAACAACTCAACTGAGAACGTCACCTCGATCGACTCGACCGATCTCGCGCAGCCGCTCAGGTTTACCGGCAAGATCGGCGAACTGAGCGCCGCTGTCGCGCTGACGAGAATCGATACCGAAGGCACGTCATTCGGTGATCTGGCGTCGGGAGCCGAAAAGACGCTCACCTACCGATACCGGGCATTTGATCGGGTGCTAGCCGATGCGAAGTACGTCGTGTCCGGAGTGCAAAACGACAAGACCGTGTCCGCGCACGGCGTCAAAGAAATCAAAGTCGCCAAAGACCTGTGGCTCGAGGCGGAGTTCGACAAGGCGGAGCCTGGGCGCATCTACAAATCGGGCCAGACCGTGCGACTCAAAGGCACCATCAAGAACGTCACCAAAGTGCTGGGGCCGGATGAGAACGTCGTCGAAGAAGGGTTCGAGGTCGGCGTGCTCATCGAGCCGTCGCTAGAGGGCAACGCCGGCAGTGGCGAACTGTTCCGGGCTGGTTACGGGGGGCAGACACCGCTGGTTCCGACACCGTTCATACTTGGGCCGGACGAAGAAGTCGACCTGGGCGCAGTGCTGGCCACGCTGGAAACGGACCAGCCGAGCGCTGCGAAGGTGACCTACACTGTGCACGTCTTCAAGCTCGAAGATCCGGTCGATCCCATCGATGGCGACGAGACGAACTACACAATTTCGGCCGGTAGCGAGACGCAACAATTCGCGCTGTCCCCGGTGCCGCAGCAGCCCGACGAGTGGCTTCGCTGCCCGGGCGAACTCAATATCATCCCGTATCTGACGTGCCGGTTCACCCTGGGTGTGAAGACGTTCTCCGTCGGGGTGTGGAATCTCATGGCGCTGACGGCATATGGCTTGGGACAGGCAGGTCGCGCGTACTGGGGGGTACTTTCCACCGAGATTTGGGCGATGGGCCAAATCATCGAACACCTCCAAGGCGATGACGCTGCGCTCGACGCATTGGCCACGGAGATTCTGATCGACATCCAGGCGCTTAAAGACGTCGGGGTGCAGTCGCTCAAGGCCATCACCCCGACAAAGGAGGGTGTAAAGGCAGCCGCTATCGCGGCAGTTGCCTCATTCGCGGACAAGCTGCACAAGAACTCGCTGCGGCAGTGGGTGGGCGACCTAACGGAGTTCGCGGGTGCGAACCTCGACTCGTCGGCCGCGCTAACCGGCATGGTCGTCAAACGCGTTTCTCTCAAAGTCATGGCCGGAGCGGCTGGACGTGAAGGCGCCGAGCGCGCCGCGTTGGAGACTGTTTCGCGAGAACAGACCGAGAGCCTGGCGACCCGGGTTGCGCAAGCCGAAAGTGTGGGCAAGAGCGTCACGAGTGGAGTCCTCAAGGCCGGTGATGACGTCACGGGTATCGCGGCTGTGCTCAGAGGGTTCGGTGCCAGCGCTGGCGACGTGGCCAACATGCTGAAGATCGCGAAGCAGGAAGGCGTTAACCTACTATTCCGGGCGCGTAGTACCAGGGCAATCCAGCTGCTGGAGGAGGGACTGGCTTGGGCGAAGCCCTCGGGAGTGACGATCAAGACCGTGAGCGATCTTGACATGAAGTTCCTCGGCTACAAAGCCGAGTGGGAGGCGCGGGCGGTGCTGGTGGAGCCGCCGATTAAGTGGAAACCGGTCGGCGCGGAACGCAACACCGCGATCGAGCAGTACCTCAACAAGTTCACCGAGCTTCAGGGCACCTCTGGCGCTGCGCGTGATTTGCGCGCGGCCGTGAAATCGCGCCTCGAACAGCGACTCGATGAGTGGCCAGTACAGATGCAGAAGTTCTCCGGATACGCCGAGCATGGCATCGACGCGTCCTTTTACGCCGAAAAGCAGGACCTGAAGAAGAATCTCATTGCGAACGAGAAGAAGCTGCGTAAGGCGGAAGTGACCGTCGAAACGCTGGCCGGTGTCGGCAGCGACCCTGCGCGCAAGGTGTTCCAACTCAAGATGGCCGGCCCCGACGGTGTGATGAAGTGGATAACGGGTGACATTGACTTCCTGGCGATCCTGAACCCGGACGGCACGATCATCAAGGACATCATCAAACGCACGCGTATCTATGAGTCGATGCGCTCGCTACTGGGGATGCAACACGGTGAATCGATGACGTTCTCCGGCAGTGAGAAACTGCGCGATCTGTTCCTCCGTTGCTGCACGGCGGGGGGCGAGACAATGCTTGCTGCGACATTCGATGGCCGAGTCGTCGCTACGAACTTCGATGATGCGCTCGCAGTGATGCCGCAAGGACTCAATGCCGCGATGATGCCTGTCGCCGAAGCCGAGGCGATCGACTCACTCGTGTACTTGACGGGTGTCACCTCCGAGATGGTCTCGGCGACTCGGGCCGGTGCGAATGTGCCGCTTCCGCCGATCAAGGACTACGTAGCTAAATTTGCTGCCGGAAAAGTCAGCCCCGTTCCCACAGATCTGAAAGGCGTCATGGAGGCGCTTGCCAAACTGGAGGGCAAGATCAACGGAACCAAACCGGCAAAGCCGTCTACGTTCGATCGCAACGGCAAGCCGATTGCGGCCAGCGGGTCCGGCGAAGGCTTAGTTCCCGTCGTCTATACCGTCAACGCGAAGACTGGTCAGTTCGACCGACTGCGTGCCCCGGGGCGGGCCTTCGTCCAGGCAGCGGCTGGCTCGTCATACTCGGCGGCCACGGTATTCCGCGCGGAGGGGCCGGGCCCGGATGTTCCGGCCACGGCGTCGGACTTCGCCGACGCTTGGTCCGCGCTGGTGGCCGACGGGTATCCCGAGCCGGAAGTCGGCTCCTGGAGGGAGTTGATGGACGACGACGTGGACGCCTCAGGTGACGCGCCAGGGGTCGCCCCGTTCACACTGATCGGCGCGGACGGGGCGCCGGGCAGCTCGACGCTCGACGTGCTCACCGCCGCGGATCTGGGCGTCACGGCCGGGTCTCCGTTCTTCCAGGCCGGAGACCGCATCGTCATTGACCCCGGCACGGACGGCGAGGAGTTCGCCATTGTGCGCTCGTATGGCACGGACGGCACGATGATCCTTGTCTCGCCGCTGAAGGACGCCCATCTATTCGCTGCGCGGGTGCAGTTTCTGGCTGCGGGCACGGTGCCCGCAGATACCGGTTCGGGTTCTGGCTCCGGTTCTGGCTCCGGTTCTGGCTCGGGTTCTGGTTCTGGTGCGGGTGCGGGTTCTGGTGCTGCGGCGCCAGCCATGCCCCCGGTGACGACGACAGTGCCCGCAGGCGGAACGGCGACGTCGGCGCCGAGCAGCACTCCGACGGTCGCCACTCCCGTTGTGGCACAGGTGACCTCGCCGGTTGCCGGGCAGGTGTCGTTTTCCTTGGGTGGCGACGCCGCGCCGCAACAAGGCTACTCGATGCTTGGCCAAACGATCGTGATCACCGCGCCGCCCTCGACCGTGGCGAATCCATTGCAGCTCGCGTTCCATGTTGCGGCTCAGGCTGTTCCGGAACGCGCCGATGTGTCGGAGCTCGCCATATTCAGCAACGGGATTCCGGTACCACCGTGCGCGGATCCCAATGGAGTTTCGGCGACCCCGGATCCGTGCGTAGCCTCCGTCTCGGTCAGCGGCGGCGTGGTGAGCGTCAAGGTGCGCTCGTCACACGCCTCCGAATGGACGGTCGGTGTGCCGGCTGTGGAGCTGGCCGGACAGCGCATTGCCGGTACGAATCGATTCGAGACCTCGGCTCTGGTCGCCGAGCGATTCGGCAAGGCAAACGCCGTGATCCTCGCCAATGGCAGTACTGCGAAGGCGGGATCCGATGCTCTTGCCGCGAACGTGCTGGCTGGCCGTATGGCTGCGCCGATCCTGTTGACCGACGCGACATGGACCACGCCACAGGTGCTCTCGGCGGTGCGCACCGTGCTCGCAGGCGCCTTGTCGCCGACGATCTACGTGATGGGCGGCGTTGACTCGGTCTCCGACGCGGTCGCCGCACAAGTGCGCACCGTCGGGGCGACGGTCGCCAAGGGCACAGTGCGGGTGGTTCGGGTCGCGGGCTCAGATCGGTACGAGACTGCGGCAGCCGCTGCCTGTTACGGGAACACGATGGCCAGTACGGTGCGGCTGTCTTCGGTCGAATCCGCAAGGCGCACCGCGATTCTTGCCTCCGGTGTAGTGAATGCGGACGCGCTCGCGGCTGGCGCGCTCAGCTACGCGTGGGGCGTGCCGGTGATTCTGACCGGGCCCGGCGCGCTCTCAGATGCGGCGGCTCGTGTGATCCGGGAGCAGTCGATCACCCAGCTGATCGTGCTCGGCGGAGCCGAGCGGGTCTCGGCCGCTGCGGTGAATGCGGCGCGAGCTGCAGGGGTGGTGAGCGCTCAGCGCATTGCGGGACCTGATCGGTATGCCACGGCCGCGCAACTGTACGCGTTGGTCGTCGACGATGCTGTGGGACCTCAAGGAAAGAGCTACGGGGCGGGGGCTGTTACTGCCGAGGTTAGGCCTCCGGTCTACTTGGCCAACGGATACAGCGGCTTCCCGGATGCGCTGTCCGTCGGTGCGCTCGCCGGCAAGGAGGAGGCACCGCTGCTGACTGTCGGACCCATGGCACTCCCGCCGGCGACTCGTGACTACCTCTCCCGGCATGCCGCGTCCGTCGGCGCGATCACCGCACTCGGCAAGTCACCGACCGTCTCTGCCGGGGTACTCGCCGCCGCCAACGCTGCCATCGGCACCCGCCGCGCCACAGGATGACGAGCTGGCACACCCCAGGAAACCGTCATTCCCCGATTTTCGTGGTGCGGGGGGGCACGCAGATGAAGAGGGCGTCCGACCCGGAGTGACGAAAACGTACGAAGGAGGTAAATTCCGGCTATGACGGACTCAACGGAGCCGCCTTCAGACCCCTATCTGTGCATACTCGGCGCGGCCTCCTTGGCGTGGGTAGGGCGGCCGAGCCACGATTTCACGCAGACGCAGCGCCGGATTTTGGCGCGCGCGGCCCTAGCCGCCCCGAATCCGGTGACGGTAGACGAGCTGGTCGATGCGGTGTGGCCCGGCGGGGGGCCGGCATCCGCCCGGCAAGCCATTCAGAACCAGGTCAGCCGGATCCGGCAATCCGCGGCGTCCATGGACGCCGAACTCATTGTGACGGCCAGCGAGGGCTACCGGCTTGAGTTGGCCACAGATGCGCAAATGCTCCGCGACGGTGCGGTCGAAGCAGAGCGAATTCTCACGACCGGCGAAAACCCTGAAGCTGCGTTCGATCTCGCCGATGCTGCGCTACAACTGATGCGTGGCGATCCGTTCACCGATATTGAGCACATCCACGGAGTGTTGGGCGCGCGACGGACGGTCGAAGCCGCAGTGGCCATGGCTGAGAACATACGGGTGGAGGCGGCGATCGCGCTCGGTCGCCGCGCCTGGTCCCTCACCGAGGCAGAGCGGCTCGCGTCTGCCGCGCCGCTGGACGAGTGCCGAGCCGCAAATCTGGCCCGCGCCCTCGCCCTCGCTGGACGGCGGGGGGATGCTTTGGCCACCGTTGCGGAGATTCGGCGCCGACTTCGGACCGAGCTGGGCATCGAATCCGGGCCGGATATCGCCGCAGTGGAGGACGAGATCCTGCACGGAGTGGGGTCTCCGGTCCCCGCACTCCGGCGCCCCGCGCCGCCGCACTTGGTAGGCCGCGACACCGAACTTCGCGAGATCCTCCGCGCAGTTGCGCAGCGTCGACCGGTGCGCGTGCGAGGTGAACATGGCTCTGGGGTGTCGCGAATGCTGTTTGAGATTCGCGGTCGCCTGATCGCGCTTGGCGTCAAGGTGGTGTTGGTGCGCGCCGATCAGCACCCGCCGTCGGCGATGAGTCTGATCGAGGAGATCCTCGACGAGATGGGCGTCTCCGTCACGCATTCGCATAGTGCCCTCACCACTTTCATCGCGACATTGGAGGAGGCGACCGAGGTCCGACCGATCGCGTTGATTGTGGACGATGTGCACTTCCTGGGTCCGTCTGTTTGGGCTGCGATCATCGCTGCCGTCGCTGCACCGTATGTCGGAGTCGTGCTCGGCGGCCACGGCCACGAAGTAGCGATCGAAGACGAGGCTGAAGTGGTGCTTTCGCCGCTGGACCTGGATTCGATCGGAGCGCTTTCGCGCCACCGTGGCGTGACCGACGCAGCTCGGGTCGATTGGCTCGCGACACATTCCGGCGGCAATCCGCTGGCGGTGCAGGTGCTCGCAGGCATGATGGTTGACGGTGCCGAGTTGGCGGGAAAGCCGGGAATGACGATGTTCTCGGCAGTCACCCCGGATGTTGCATCATTGGTCGACCGGCTGACCGCTCATTTTGACGCTGATCGCCGCCGGGACCTCGATCTCGCCGCCGTCGCCGGAGATGGATTTCCGGCCGAGGCGCTCGCGCGGGTTCCATGGCCGCGCCTGCCCGAGCCTCCGGAAGACCTCGTCATTAGCGCGGATGACGGCACTTTGCGGTTTCGCCACGGCGCGGTCCAGGCGCTGGTCTACCAGGGCATCCCGCGCGGCGTCGCCACCGACTGGCATTACGTGCTGGGAATTGCCGCCGCCGAGGTGGGTGCCGCGCCAGCCACCGTTGCGCGCCATCTGCTGGCTGCAGCTGAACTAGATCCAGGCCGCGCGATTGATGCAGCGAGGGCGGCCGCCATGGCGGCGGGTGCTCTTGGGGCACACGCCGACGCGGTCGACTGGCTGGCGCAGGCTCTTGCCGTCGATCTAACTGATGATCCGGCCCGCGCGATCGCGGTCAGTATTGAGTACGCGGACGCGCTTCGACTCGCAGGCGATCCGTCACACTTGGACGCATCGCTCTCCGCGGTGCGTAACGCGCTCGAATTTGGCGACGATAAGCTCATTGCTGCGGCCGCATTCGCGATGTTGCAGCTGGGCGCCTCGAGCATTGCTGGCGATGTACAAGCCGAGGTCAGTGAGGTCGCGTTCCGCGCGATCGGTGCGATCAGTGACCCAGAGCTCCGTGCCCCAGTCCAGGCGGCAGCCAGTTTGGCCTGGTCGATGACCGGGCATGCCGATACAAGCCGAACCCTGTTCGACGAGGCTGAGGCCACAGCCAAAGGTCCAGCGGCCCGGCTTCGCACCCTGCCGTTCGCCTACCTCGCGGTGGGACGCCCCGGGGATCTCGCCCGTCGTGCCGCGCTCGCCACCGAGCTGATCGAGTTGGCCGAGGCTGCCGATGAACCCGTACCACTGTGGGAGGGATGGCATCTGCAGTTCTCCGTGAAGATGCAGTACGGTGACGGGCCTGCGCTACGGGAGTGCCTGCAACAGATGCAACGGTTAGTCGGTCGCGTCGGCGATGTAGGTCGGCGCTGGTCAGTGCTGTACAGCGCAGCCTCTGTGGCGCACCTAGACGGTGATCTGGACCTCTCCGAGAGGCTGGCCACGCAGGCGTTCGCCATGTTTGCCCCGGTGTCAATGTCGCGGGCAGCGGCTTCCTACTACGCGCAGCTGCTACCGCTTCGGGCTGATCAGGGGCGCCTGGCCGAACTTCGCACGATCGTGGAGTCGATGGTTTTC
This sequence comes from Nakamurella sp., assembly GCA_039924545.1. GTDB lineage: Bacteria > Actinomycetota > Actinomycetes > Mycobacteriales > Nakamurellaceae > Nakamurella. The sequence goes on from JBDTAR010000082.1 coordinate 11,098, forward strand.
GAACAGCCGGGAGTGACTGCTTGGCATGCCGCGGCTGCGCTGATTTTAGCGAGCGCAGGGGACGACGCGGCGAGAGCACAAGCTCTGGAACATGCGGAGCGCGCATTGGATCTCGCGCAGGATGACTTCACCTGGATGGCTTCGCACGTGCTCGGCGGGCGGGCAGCGGCGCTGCTCGAGGATGCCACGCTCGCCGACCGGTACCTACGGCGGCTCGAGCCCTGGGCCGATTTGATCTGCTGGCAAGGCACCTGTAGTTACGGACCGATCGCTGATGTGCTGGCCGAGCTTAGCGATGTGCTTGGCGCGGCTGATGCCGCCGAAAGCTACCGGGCGCGAGCAGATGCGCTGCGCGAGCGGCTGAGCGCAGCGACCATCTGAGTCGAGGCGAAAACTCATGTGGCCCTTCACCCGGCGTGGTCGGTACATCTATCGGGTACAACGTCCTCGAAATACCGTAGGGGGGTATAGTATTCAGAGGACAGACCTTACTGCGGATGGAGGAAGTAATCGTGACCGAACCAGCTGCCGCAATTGAGCCCGCCCCGCCGCACGGGTACACGCACAACAAGGATGCGCACCTGAAGCGCCTGCGCCGTATCGAGGGCCAGATCCGCGGGCTACAACGCATGGTGGACGAGGACAAGTACTGCATCGACATCCTCACCCAGGTCTCAGCGGCAACCAGTGCGCTGCGATCGTTTTCGTTGGAGCTCCTTGACGAGCACCTGGGTCATTGCGTTCTGCACGCCGTTGAGCACGGTGGCGAAGAGGCCGAGCTCAAGATCAAGGAAGCCTCCGCCGCGATTGCCCGACTGGTGCGCAGCTAGCTGGGCCGCGTGCGGCACGAGGAACCCGCTATTCCTGAAAGAACCACTCCCGCAGCAAGTCTCACTAATTGATCCCGCAAACTAAGGAAATGACCATGACCCAAAGCACCTACGCCGTCACCGGAATGACCTGCGAGCACTGCGTGAAGTCGGTGACCGAAGAGCTTACGGCGCTCGACGGCGTCAGCAAGGTAGACGTATTCCTGGTGACCGGCGGTGAATCGAGCGTTCAGGTCACCTCGGAAGCAGAACTCGACCGGGCGGATGTTGAAGCCGCAGTCGAAGAAGCCGGCTACCAACTCGTCTAACTATCGCCGCGCGTGTTACTGAGCGAGGTCTATCCGCCGCGCTCAGTAACACGAGGCGGAAGTGAGGAAGTGCCATGAGCACCATCGAGTTAGATATCGGCGGGATGACGTGCGCCTCGTGCGCTGCCCGCGTCGAGCGCAAGCTCAACAAGCTCGACGGCGTCACGGCCACGGTCAACTATGCGACCGAACAGGCCCGCGTCGCCGCGCCGGACTCGCTCACGCTCGACGACATCATCGCCACGGTCAAAACCACCGGATACAGCGCGAGCCTGTCCGCACCACTGTTCGTGGAAACCACGTATGACGGCCCTCGCTCGGCTGTCGGCGAAACCCATTCCGGCGACGTAGCTTCCGACGGTCCTGCTTCCGACGGCTCCGGTTCCGGCAGTTCTGGCTCCGCATCCAGCCGCAGTGGTCATGCGCACGACCACGACTCTGCAGAGCTCGGCGCACTGCGCACCCGCTTGATTACCACCGCGGTGCTCGCGATCCCAGTGATGCTGCTGTCGATGATCCCGCCGATCCAATTCACCTACTGGCAGTGGCTCGCGTTGACCCTCACGGCGCCGGTCGTCACCTGGGGCGCCTGGCCGTTCCACCGCGCCACCTGGGTCAACCTGAAGCATGGCGCCGCCACCATGGACACCCTGATTTCGGTCGGGGTATCGGCGGCGTTCCTGTGGTCGCTCTACGCGCTGTTCATTGGCGGAGCCGGCGAAGCGGGCATGCGGATGACCTTCGAATTCCTCGCGACACCCGGCGAGATGCCGCACGTCTACTTGGAAGCCGCTGCAGGCGTCACGCTCTTCCTGCTGGCCGGCCGCTACTTCGAGGCGCGCGCCAAGCGTCGCTCCGGCGAAGCCTTGCGCGCACTGGTCGAGATCGGCGCAAAGGAGGTCTCGGTCCTGCGCGACGGCGTCGAGACCACCATCCCTATCGGGCAACTCGTCGTCGGCGACACGTTTGTGGTCCGCCCCGGCGAAAAAATTGCTACCGATGGCCAGGTAGTCGCCGGTGCGTCCGCAGTAGACGCGTCGATGATCACCGGCGAATCTATGCCCGTCGAAGTTGCGCCGGGCGACGCCGTGACCGGCGGCACCGCGAATGCCGGCGGCCTGCTGCGGATTGAGGCCACTAGAGTCGGGGCCGATACCCAACTTGCGCACATGGCGCGCCTCGTACGGGACGCACAATCCGGCAAGGCGCCAGTCCAACGCTTGGCCGACCGCATCTCGGCGGTTTTCGTCCCCATTGTCATCGGACTCGCGCTCGCTACCTTGGCCGTGCATCTGCTGATCGGGTCCGGCGCGCAGCCCGCGTTTACCGCCGCGGTCGCCCTGCTCATCATTGCCTGCCCGTGCGCCCTGGGCTTGGCCACACCGACGGCGCTTCTGGTTGGCACCGGCCGCGGCGCCCAGATGGGCATCCTGATCCGCGGCCCCGAGATCCTTGAATCCACCAGGAAAGTCGACACGATCCTGCTGGACAAGACCGGTACCGTCACGACGGGGAAGATGGCGCTCATCGATGTTTTGCTGCCCGAGGGTTCCGAAAATGGAGCCCGCACCGACCTGCTCAGTCGCGCCGCTGCCGTAGAGCACGGCAGCGAACACCCGATCGCGCAGGCCATCGTGCGCGGCGCGCTCGCCGAGCTTGACCCCGGTACCGAAGACGCCACGAAACTGCCTAGTATGACGCAGTTCTCGGCTACGGTCGGACTGGGCGTGCAGGGCTTGGTAGTTGAGACAGGCGCAGCGGTCGGGACAGTCGTCATGGTCGGCCGTACATCAATGTTGGTCGAGCAAGGGCTCTCCGTCGATGCGGGTCTCGCGAAGCGGGGCAATGCGGCCGAAAAGAGCGGCAGCACGGTCGTTGCTGCCGGCTGGGACGGAAAAGTGCGGGGCCTTTTAGCAGTCGCCGACACCGTCAAGCCGACCTCGCGTGACGCCATCGCGACGCTGCGTCGGCTCGGTCTCAAACCGCTGCTGCTGACCGGTGACAATCGGGCGGTAGCGACGGCCGTTGCTGGGCAAGTCGGCATCGACGCGGATGACGTCATCGCCGAGGTTCTCCCACAGGACAAAGTGCGTGCTGTGGTCCGACTGCAGCAACGTGGCGCTGTAGTCGCAATGGTCGGCGACGGAGTCAATGATGCTCCGGCACTGGCGCAGGCTGATCTGGGCCTGGCGATGGGCACCGGAACCGACGTCGCGATTGCGGCCTCCGACGTGACGCTGGTGCGAGGAGATCTCCTCGCGGTCGCGGACGCGATCAGGCTGTCCCGCCGCACACTCCGCACCATCAAGAGCAATCTATTTTGGGCGTTCGGCTACAACGTCGCTGCGATCCCGCTTGCCGCATTGGGCCTGGCTAATCCGCTCATCGCCGGTGCCGCAATGGCGTTCAGCTCCGTGTTTGTCGTGACGAACTCGCTGCGACTGCGTACGTTCCGGTAGTACAGTCGCTGGCACTTGGGCGCCCCGGTTCAGCAGACCCAACGATGCTCACTGGGCATCCACAACGGTCGCCGTGCCTGACGGTCTCGTCGGAAGGAGTACGGGCATGACGGCCAATCCGCCACAGGGGTCGCCGCGCATTGTGTTGGCGATGGGCGAGCGCACGCGCCGCGAACTCCTGCCGCCAGCCCTGGTCGACCGCCTGCGCGCCGCCGGCGTGGTCGAACCGGATGTCCTCGTGCAGGATTTCTCCGATCCGCAACACACGGCCCGGTTGGCGACCGTGGATGTGCTGTTGACAGGCTGGGGCGCACCCAGAATCGACAACACCGCGTTGGCGCGAATGCCACGCCTGAGTGCCGTCGTGCACGGTGCGGGTTCGGTTAAAGAGCTTGTCGATCGTCGAGTATTCGAGCGCGGAATTGTGGTGTCGTCGGCCGTGACGGCGAATGCAGTGCCAGTAGCTGAATTTACCTTCGCCGCAATCATTTTCGCGGCAAAGCGAGTGAACCATTTTGTGCGGGTGTTCCGTGAACAACGAACCGGTAATGCGCTGCACATGCCCGTCACCGGAGTCGGCGCCTACGGTCTGACGATCGGCGTAGTGGGAGCGTCCCGGATCGGTAGGCGGCTCATCACATTGCTGCATAGTCTCGACGTACATATCTTGCTCGCCGACCCGACGATTGATGCGGAATCTGCTGCTGGCCTCGGGGTGGAACTGACGGAACTTGACGACCTGTTGCGGCGCTCAGACATTGTCACCGTGCATGCACCAAATCTGCCGCAGACGCATCATCTGCTCGATGCGCGTCGACTCGCGCTCATGCGCGATGGCGTCACTCTGATCAACACTTCGCGCGGCACATTGGTGGACACTGCCGCGCTGATGCCCGAACTACTATCCGGACGGCTCGAGGCGGTGCTTGACGTGACCGACCCTCAGCCACCAGCCGTCGACTCGCCGCTGTTTGACTTGCCAAATGTGCTGTTGACTCCGCATATCGCCGGTTCACTTGGAAATGAGGTCGCGCGTCTTGGGGAACTGGCCGTTACTGAGATCGAGCGATTATCGGCCGGGCTACCGCTGGAACACGCGGTGCACGTGAGCGACATGGATCGCATCGCATGACGGAGTTGCACGACGAGGCGTCGCCGATGAACCCGTTGGCTTTTTCCACTCTCGGCGCCCCCGGTTGGTCGCTGCAGGAGGTAGCCGATTGGGCAGTGCAGCACGGATTTTCTGGAGTGGAACTCCGCGCAGCGGCAGGTGAGCCAGTGCATGCGGGGCTCACCCCCATGGAACGACGCGACGCTCGCGCACTTCTCGCGGACGCTGGTGTGCATCCACTGGCGATCGCCTCCTACGTAACAGTGGCTGATCCTGCGACAGATGACGGTCCCGTCATCGCTGCCGGCATTGCCCATGGCGTACTCGCGTCTGATCTTGGCGCCGAGTTTCTGCGCATTTTTCCCGGCGGCCCCGCGGTCAGCAGCAAGCCCAGCGACGCTGCCAACGACACTGCTCACGACACTGCTCACGACGTAATTAACGACGCAGCAGACGCTGCGGCGATTCGTCGGCTGCGCGCCATCCAGCTCGGTCTCGCCGATACCTCGGTGACCGTCGCGCTGGAAACCCACGACTCACATTCCGGGGGTCGCGATGTCGCCCGAATCCTGCACCAGTGCCCCGGCGTTGCAGCGATCTGGGACATTCTGCACACCTGGCGGGCGGGCGAGACTCCGGCGCAGACGGTCACCGCGCTGGGCAAGGCGCTGGCCTACGTTCAGGTCAAAGATGTTGCCTCGAGAGAGGATCTGGCGCCGTTGATTCCCGGTGCGGGGATCTTGCCGCTCAACTCGGTAGCGAATGCACTGCGGGCCAACCAGTACCACGGCTACGTGTCGTGGGAGTACGAGAAGGCGTGGTGTGCGTCAGCGCCGGCTCTGACCGACCTGGGCGTCGATGTGGCCCGTCGGCTGCGAGGGGTATTCACTGGCCGCGTAGCACCCGATCACGCCGCAGACTGACGTAAAAGCATCGGAGCCTGATCGTCGGATCACAACCCACACTCCAGTGCTGTGTACCATTGCACCGCAGTGAGCGTGGGGCGGCGAGAGGGCAGTGACCGGGTAACGGAGGCAGCGCATGGCACGAGTAGCTGTGATAGGCGCGGGAATGGTGGGCACCTCGTGTGCCTACTACCTCGCCCGCGACGGACACGACGTAACGGTGATCGATCGCGGTCCCGTCGCCGGCGGAACGACGAGCCGCGGCGAAGGCAACATTTTGGTCTCGGACAAGGCACCGGGGCCGGAACTCGATCTGGCACTGTGGTCGGCCACATTGTGGCGAGACCTGGGCGCGGCCTCCGGCGACGGGCCTGGCGACGACGCTCTCGAACTTGAACACAAGGGCAGTCTGGTAGTCGGCACTTCACCCGAGGCGCTCGGCAGCCTGATGGACTTCGCCAGCGGTCAGACTGCGGCCGGTGTGGAGAGCACATTGGTGCCCGCGCGTGAACTACTGGACCACGAACCGAATCTGGCGCCTGATTTGCCTGGCGGTGTGCTGTATCCCGGGGATATGCAAGTACAACCGGCCAAGGCTGCAGCGGCGCTTTTGCGTGCCGCGAGGATCTACGGCGCGATAGTGCACGCCGGCACCGAGGTCATCGCGGCGCACACCAAAGACGGCGCTATTGCTAGCCTTCGGTGCCGCAACAATGACGGCGATATCGATATAGCGACGGACGCAGTGGTGAACGCGTCCGGAACGTGGGGTGGTGAGATCTCGACACTGCTCGGCGCACCGATCCCGGTATTGCCCCGCCGCGGCTTCATTCTGGTCACCGAACCGTTGCCGCGAGTGGTCCGACACAAGGTGTACTCCGCGGACTATGTCGCGAATGTGGCCTCCGGTGATGCCGGGTTGGAAACGTCGGTGGTGGTCGAGGGCACGCGCGGCGGACCGGTGCTGATCGGCGCGAGCCGCGAGCGAGTGGGCTTCGACGCCACGATGTCCTACCCGGTAGTGAGACAGCTTGCAGCGCAGGCGATCCAGCTCTTCCCAATGCTCAAGAATGTGTCTTTGATGCGGGCATACCGAGGGTTTCGACCGTACTGCCCAGATCATCTTCCAGTGATCGGCCCCGACCCACGAGTGCGCGGCGTGTGGCACGCCTGCGGACATGAGGGCGCTGGGATCGGACTCGCCCCGGCCACCGGCGCGCTGATTGCAGATATGCTCGCCGGCCGGGCGACTCCTGTCGATCCGGAACCGTTCTCGCCCACACGGTTCGCTGCCTGGGCAGATGGTGCGGAGGCCGCGGTGCGCGATGGTAGTGAAGGCGGCGACGCGAAATGAGCAAGATTTCCTTTGACGGCGCGCCGATTGAATTCCGACCCGGACAGAGCGTCGCTGCGGCGCTCGTCGCAGGAGGCATTAGATCCTGGCGCAGCACCCGCATCGCTGGCCGGCCGCGTGGGATCTTCTGCGGCATAGGAGTGTGCTTTGACTGCCTGGTGGTGATCGATGGAGTGCCGAACCAGCGGGCCTGCCGAATGCCCGCCGTCGACGGGATGGCAGTGACGACACAGGAAGGGACCGGCCATGGCGACCTCACAGTCTGAAAGCTCCACCGTCGCAGGCCGCGTCATGGATTCCGTCATAGATATTGCGGTAGTCGGCGCCGGACCTGCGGGATTGTCCGCAGCGGTAGCGGCCGCCGAAGCAGGCGCCATTGTTGCGCTCATCGATGCGGAAGCCGCGCCAGGCGGCCAGTTTTGGCGGCATCCGGCGGATAATCCGGGCGACGCCACATCCCTCGATAACACAGTGAGCGCAGCGGAGGTGGCGCCGTTGCACCACGGGCTGCGCCAGTATCGTGCGCTCCGGAGAAAGCTCGCCGGCCAGATTGCCGCCGGAAGAGTGACATATTTCGCGCGGCATGAAGTCTGGGCCGTTGAGCGCGTTGAGCGCGTTGAGCGTCTTGAGACCGAACGCGTCGAAATTGGACGTATCAACCTTGCGTCCGCCGAGAGTGTAAGCAGCGGCGCGCGTTTCGCGGTACATGCAATGACTCACACCAGCGCAGCACAGCATGAGGTGACGATCCGCGCGCGCAGTCTCGTTCTAGCGACGGGGGCTTACGATCTGCAGCTTCCCTTCCCCGGCTGGGACCTACCAGGGGTCATGACGGCAGGTGGGGTCCAGTCTCTTCTCAAGGGCCATGCGGTAGTGGCCGGGCGGCGGGTGGCTGTGGCAGGGACCGGACCATTCTTGCTGTCGGTGGCAGCCGGGCTCGCGAAGAGCGGTGCGACGGTGGTCGGGGTGTTCGACGCCGCATCACCGCGTGGCTGGCTACGGCACCCATTTGCGATGGTGTCCGCCGGGACGAAACTGTTTGAAGGCGCGGGATATGCCGCGGAACTTGCTAAGCGGCGCATTGGGTATCACTCGGGGTGGACGGTGATACAGGCTGATAGTGCCGATGGGGGTGCTGACGTGGACACCGTCACGGTCGCACCGATCTCCCCGGACGGCTCGCCTGATTCCGCACGCTCCCGGACCATCAAGATAGATGTTCTTGCTGTCGGGTGGGGTTTTGTGCCGCAGCTGGAACTCGCGTTGGCGCTCGGGTGTCGGACGAAGGCCGATGTGTCCGGTGTGCCGATAGCCGTAGTTGATGGGCGCCAGCGTTCCTCCGAGCCAGGCGTGTATATCGCTGGGGAAATCTGTGGCGTGGGCGGGGCGGCGCTGGCGGTTGTCGAAGGGGAGCTCGCTGGGCTTATTGCTGCTGCGGAGGTTTCGGGGGACCGGGCCGCGCAGCATCTGGCTGACCACATGATGACGCGCAGGTTAGTACACCTGGCGCAGCGCCGGACAAGCCTCCGCACGTTCGCGAACGCGATGGCGCACGTCTACCCCGTCCCGTACGGGTGGTCTAATCGGCTACCGGATGAGACTGTGGTGTGCCGGTGCGAGGAAGTGACCGCTGGCGAAATCCGTGACGTTGTCCGACGAGATGGCGTGTCCGATGCGCGCAGCGCCAAACTCCTGGCTCGTCCCGGGATGGGTTGGTGCCAGGGGCGAGTCTGCGGGTATGCCACGGAATGTCTGACGGCGGCGGAAGCGGGCGTGACGCCGTGTCACCGAGCGACCGAACGCCCGGTTGCCCTACCTATCCGCATGGGGTTACTGGACAGGGATGAGTCGGAATAGAGCGCAGCGGATATGCGTGCGTGGCTGCCTGATTCAGCGGCCTGACTCGCTCTGCTACACCGATGCATCAATCGCTCTTCCCTAGCGCGTCAGTGCTGTGTACCATTGCACTGATTGGATGGTGACTCGGGTGGCGGCGTGGATGACGCCGTGGATGGCGACGACATCGTGCCTGCCGTTCACCGTGGGAACCGTGTCAGTAATTGTGGCAATCATCGATTGAGCCCTAGGGAGCGCAATGACAGAGAACACATCCGACTACAAGCCTTGGCGCGGCGTGATCGTCGCTACCGCGCTGCCATTTAACGACGATTTGTCGGTGGATTATGACGGCTACGCCGACCATGTTGCCTGGCTCGCGACACAGGGTGTCGATGGTGTCGCACCCAACGGATCACTCGGTGAATACCAGACGCTCACCGCCGAAGAGCGCGCGAAGGTCGTCGAAGTGGCCGTCGAAGCCTCGCCCGACGGCTTTGTCGTCATGCCGGGGGTCGGAGCCTATGGCGCGATGGAATCGCGGCGATTCGCCGAGCAAGCCGCCGAAGCTGGTGCTCAGGTAGTGATGGCGTTGCCGCCCAACACCTATCCTGCCGACGAGCGCAGCCTTATCGAACACTTCCGCGAGATTGCGAAGGCTGGTCTCCCCGTGTCGGCGTACAACAATCCGATCGACACCAAGGTCGATCTCAAGCCCGAGTTGCTAGCCAAGCTGTACGACGAGGGCCTCATCGTCGCGGTCAAGGAGTTCTCCGGTGACGTCCGCCGCATTTACGAAATCGGCGAACTGGCACCCGGTCTCGACCCGATGATCGGAACCGACGATACCGTGCTGGAAGTCGCGCTAGCGGGCGCCAAAGGATGGGTCGCCGGATACACGAACGCGTTCCCGCAATCGACCGTCAAGCTGTACCGAGCGTGCATGGCCGGAGACCTCGCCACTGCGCTGCCTCTCTACCGACAGATGCATTCGCTGCTTCGTTGGGATTCCAAAACGGAATTTGTTCAGGCTATTAAGCTTTCCATGGAGATGGTCGGACGCAAGGGTGGCCGCTGCCGTCCGCCACGTCAGCCGCTGCTTCCCGAGCAGGAAAAGGCGATTCGTGTCGCGACCGAAGCAGCAATAGCCGCAGGCCTGAACTAATACAGTCGGACGGCGACTAGGGGATATATTCGCGCCCGCAGTCGACGACTCCCCTGCGAGAACTTCGATGTGAAAGAGGGCAGATGATCGAGAGCAGATCCCCACAAAACCCGGATGACGTCGTCCTGACAGTCGATGCCAGTAGCTCTGCTGAGGTTGCTAGGGCGGCAGAGCAGGCACGCCTCGCTCAGGTGGACTGGGTAGGCGGGGGCGCCGCAGCGCGGTCGGCCGCATTGACGGCAGCGGCTGAGGCGGTTGCGGCAGCCGCCGACGAACTCACGGCGCTGATGGTTCGCGAGGTGGGCAAGCCGCTCGGCGAGGCTCGTGGTGAAGTCGGCCGGTCGGTCGCCATCCTGCGCTACTACGCCCAGCAGGTCTTCGATCCGATCGGTCAGATGCATCAGCCCTCCTTGAAGGGGTTGCTCTATTCCGTGCGTCATCCGCGCGGAATCGCTGGGCTCATTACGCCGTGGAACTTCCCGCTTGCCATTCCGCTCTGGAAGGCCGCGCCAGCGCTGGCCTTTGGCAACGGCGTGCTGCTCAAACCGGCTCCGGAGGCCACCGCCTGCGCTATTCGGCTAGCGGAGATCATCACCCCGCATCTACCTGATGGCCTGTTTCATGTCTTGCCTGGCGATGTGGAAACCGGCCAAGCCGTGGTGCAGGCCGCTGATGTCGTGTCGTTTACCGGGTCCGTTGCCGCTGGCAAAGCGGTAGCGCTCGCGGCGACTGCCCGAGGTGTGGCGGTGCAAGCTGAGATGGGCGGCCTCAATCCGGCGATCGTGCTCCCCGACGCGAACATTGAAGCGGCAGCGAATCAAATCGCTGCCGCAGTAGCGGGTTTCGCGGGCCAGAAGTGCACGGCAACGAAGCGAATCATCGTGGTCGGTGACCCGACCGAATTCCGCGATGCACTCGTGGCAGCTATCGAAGCCCAGCGGGTCGGTGATCCGGCGCAGGCCGGGGTGAGCGCTGGGCCCGTCATTGATGCGGCTGCCCGGAACCGCGTGACCGCGGCAGCCTCGTCCGCCGTCGACGCTGGCGGACGGATCCTGATCGGTGGCAATGCCATTGACGGCGACGGGTATTTCGTACAGCCCACGGTGGTGGAGGGCGCGCCGATTGATCATCTCCTTGCGTGCGATGAAGTATTTGGGCCGATCGCGTTGCTGAAGACGGCAGAGTCGGCCGAAGAGGCGCTGAAGGTGGCTAATGGTGTCCGCTACGGGTTGGCGGCGGCGGTCTACACCTCGAATCTGGCCACAGCGCTAGATCTATCGAATCGATTGGAAGCGGGCCTGGTCAAGGTCAACGCTCCCACCACAGGGGTCGACTTCTACCTCCCGTTTGGGGGTGAGAAAGACTCGTCGCTTGGGTCTCGTGAACAGGGGAAAGCTGCCCAGGAGATTTATACCTCGACACACACAGTCGCCATCGCGCCGTGACAATCGGACGGATGAACGATTGATAACGATGCTGCAACGACTACCTGCTGTTATCACTATTCCGAAGGAAATCACGGTAGAACGAAATTCAGTTCCACGCCGGATATCACACCGCGAAAGATGAGGCACGTATGAAACTGCACGTTCGCTTGGTAGCCGCCGCTGCGGCGGTTGGCTTGGTTGGTGCTGCGCTAGCAGGTTGTGGGAGCAGCGGTGGTAGCTCTAGCTCGGGGGACAACATCACCCTCGGAATGGTCACTCCGCTCACCGGTTCTAGTGCAGCTATCGGCCCGTACATGCAAAACGGCGCTCAATTGGCGATTAACGAGATCAACGCAAAGGGCGGAGTACTGGGCAAGCAGCTCAAACTCGACGTACAAGACGGAGCCTGCGACGCGAAGTCCGCCACTACCGCAGCCAACAAGCTGGTATCGGACAAGGTAGCGATCTCCGTCGGAGGGTACTGCTCCGGAGCAACGTTGCCCACGCTGCCCATCTTCAACAACGCCGATATTCCGATGATTATCCCGGCGGCGAACTCAGACGAGCTCGTCCAGCAGAAGCTGCCGCTGGTCTTCCTCATCAACGGTACCGGCACGCAGCAGGCTAATGCCGCGATGAAGTTCATCAAGAAAGAAGGCGTGAAGAACGTCGCGCTGATGGACGACAACACGAGCTACTCGGTCAACATTGCGGATCTGACGGAGAAGCTACTCAAGGCTGATTCGTCGGGCCCGAAGATGGCCATCCATGAGCACGTCACTGCAGGTGAGTCGGACTACAGCTCGAACGTGAACTCGGTGGTCAAGGCTAATCCAGATTTCGTCTACTGGACCGGCTACTACCAAGAGGGTGGCCTGATTATCAAGCAGCTACGTCAGGCTGGGTACACCGGCAAGGTCATGGTTGCTGACGGCAGTGTCGACGCCAAGCTCATTGCTATTGCGGGTAACGACAACGCCCAGGGCGTGTTCGCTACTATGACGCAAACGCCGGATACCATTCCGGGATCGGAAGACTGGATCGCTCGGTACAAGAAGGCGTTCAACGCCGACCCAGGCCCGTATTCGACACAGGCTTATGACGCCGTCCGCGTCGCTGCCGAGGGCATGACGAATGCCAAATCCACCGATGGCAAGAAGGTTGCGACCGCGCTGGAAGCCATCGACGGAATGACTCTTTTCTCCGGGCCGCTGAAGTTCACCGCAGACCACACGCTGAGCGCTGGCGGGTTCTTGATTCTGGTTGTTAACGGTGACAAGTTCGACGTCCAGGATCAATTGCAGGACTGATCAGTTGGTCTTCCAATCCCGCCCGGCAGCTACGACGTGGCTGCCGGGCGAGATGAAGGATCCGGAAGGGACTGCTCATGATGCAACTGATCTGGAGCGGGCTGTTCGTGGGCTCGTTTTACGCGCTAGTGGCGCTCGGCTACAGCATGGTGTACGGAATTATCCAACTGCTTAACTTCGCGCACGGCGATATCTACATGTTGGGAGCCTTCATCGGCTTTGCGCTGCTGGCGGCCGTCGGCGGCATACCGGCGTCGATGTCCATCGTCGCGCTGTTGGCGGTGATGCTGATTGCCATGGTGGGCACCGGAATGTTTGGCCTCGTACTTGAACGAGTGGCCTACAAGCCGCTCCGTAATTCGTCGCGCCTGGCCGCATTGATTACTGCAGTCGGCGCCTCGTTTGCGATCGAGTACGGGATGAGCCTGCTTGCGGGCCCCAATCCGGAGGTCTACCCGGTTCAGCTCTCCGGCGAGTCGTTCACCGTCCTTGGGGCTCGGATTAGCCCGCAACAGATCATCTTGATGGTGGTCGCGCTGCTGCTGATGGGCGGCCTCACCTACTACGTGCAACGGACCCGATCTGGCCGAGCCATGCGGGCGATTGCCATGGACCCGCGGGCGTGCCTCTACATGGGTGTCAATGTGGACAAGGTCATTTCGTTGACCTTCTTCATTGGTTCAGCGCTGGCGGGCGCGGCGGGCGTGATGGCCGGCGCCTACTACGGATCGATCACCTTTCTGATGGGCTTCATTATCGGGCTAAAGGCATTTACTGCCGCCGTAATTGGTGGTATCGGAAGTATTCCGGGCGCAATGCTCGGCGGCCTCACTCTTGGCCTGCTGGAATCGTTTGGGGCGTACTTCCTCGGCGGACAATGGCGTGATGTCTTCACCTTCGGGGTTTTGATCCTGCTGCTGACGTTCCGCCCGACCGGCCTGCTCGGCGAGCGTGTGACGGAGCGTGTCTGATGAGCACTGAATCACCACAGTCGCCGAAGCGGTCGAAGCGGTCGAAGCCTGCCAAGGACAGCGCGCTTGCGTCCGGCCCTTACGCAGAGGTAGATCCGCCCTCAACCTGGGCCGTCGCTGCCGAGACTGAGTACGACAAGCAGCGTGCGCCAAAGGTGTCCTATCGCCAAGATTCGCTAGCGACCAGACTTCTCAACAACCGCCAACTCGGCTGGGTAGGTTTCGCGGTCGCGGTTATCGCGCCGCTGATCTTCGTCAGTACGTTCGCAGTCGGTGTAATGACGAACGCGATGATCTTCGTGATGCTCGCGGCTGGGCTGAATATTGTCGTCGGTTATTGTGGCCTGCTCGACTTGGGCTACGCGGCCTTCTACGCCATAGGTGCGTATACCTCTGGCGTGTTGGCCACGAAGCTGGGCTGGCCCATCTTGCTGACGATTCCGGCAGTCGTGGTCGGGGCAATCCTCGCCGCCCTCATTATCGGCGGCCCGACATTGCGGCTTCGTAGCGACTACTTGGCGATCGTCACCCTCGGATTCGGCGAAATCGTCCGGATCACGGCGAACAACTTGACACCCATCACCGGCGGTCCCTCGGGCATATACGGGATTCCGTCATTCTCCATCGGCCCACTGGATTTCAACCCGGTGAAAAACCCGCACACCTTTTACTACCTAGTGCTGGTAGTGGTTGCTCTGGCCGTCTTGGCGACATCACGGCTCGGACGTGGGCGGCTAGGCAGAGCGTGGCGATTCGTTCGTGAGGATGAAGACGCCGCTGAAGCGATGGGTATCCGTACCTACCAGACGAAAATGGCCGCGTACATCGCCGGTGCGATCATCGGTGGCTTGGCCGGCGTGCTGTGGGGAATGAAGCAAACCGCCGTCTCTCCGACGGACTTCACCTTCCTCTACTCAGCGCTGATCTTGATGGCTGTGGTCTTGGGCGGTATGGGGTCGGTGCCGGGAATTGTGATTGGTGCGATCGTGATCAGCGCGCTGCCAGACTTGATGACTGGCATTGGCGCCTGGCGGTACTTTATCTTCGGCGTGCTGTTGATTGTCGCTATGGTGTTCCGGCCGCAGGGTGTGTGGCCCTATAAGGCCAGGGAACGGCCGGGCACTAGACGCGGTGGACCAACAGAAGGACCCTATGACGAGTCGTCCGGCACCAGTGCGGAGGTGACGGCATGACGCAGTCCGCATCACGGCCACTCCTCGATGTGCGGGACCTCCGACTCGCGTTCGGCGGTGTGAAGGCCGTCGATGGATTGAGCTTTCAGGTGCAGGACGGTGACATCCTCTCGGTCATCGGGCCAAATGGCGCCGGTAAGACCAGCGCGTTCAACTGCATCACCGGGTTCTACAAGCCCACCGGCGGGAAGATCATCTTCGATGGAGAAGATGTCACTGGTCTCAAGCCGTCGGCGCTGGCACGTCGCGGTATTTCTCGCACGTTCCAGAATCTGCGTTTGTTCGGCGACTTGACCGTCCTGGACAACGTGCGAGCGGGCGCGCACTTGAAAATCAAACAGAACTTTGTTGACGCGATCCTGCACTCGCCGAGGTACCACCGCAGCGAACAGGAAGCGACGGACACCGCGCAGTATTGGTTGGACTTTGTTCGGGTCGCCAGTGATCGCACGACAGTTGCCCGGAACTTGCCCTATGGTGAACAGCGCCGAGTCGAGATCGCCCGGGCATTAGCCCGTGGCCCCCGAATGCTCTTGTTAGATGAGCCCGCTGCGGGGCTCAACCACTCCGAGAAGAACGATCTGCTGGACCTGCTGCAACGTATCGGGCAGCTTGGGATCGCCGTGGTACTGATCGAGCACGATATGGGTTTGGTGATGGCGGTATCGCATCGCGTAACTGTGCTCAACTTCGGGAAACAAATCGCGGACGGAACTCCCGACGAAGTACGTAGGGATCCCGCAGTTGTCGAGGCTTACCTGGGGTCGGATGCCGATGAGGGCACCCACGCCAGCGGACCACAACACGAATCTGCGAACGTGATCGGCGAGGGGCAGGAACAGCGATGAGTGCATTGGACATCGTCGACCTCGACGTTCGGTATGGGCACGTCCAGGCCCTGTCTGGTTTGTCGCTTACCGTCGGCGACGGTGAAATCGTCGCCGTCCTCGGAAACAATGGCGCAGGCAAGACGACGACGCTGTCGACGGTTTCCGGTGTAGTCCGCGCGGCTGGCGGATCGATTACCGCCTTCGGGAAGGACATCACTAACGGGAAACCGTGGGAGATCGTGGGGTCCGGGATAGTGCATGTTCCCGAGGGACGGCGAATCTTCTCCCGATTAACCGTTCAGGAGAACTTGCAGATGGGCGGCTATCTCGTCGACGACCGGAGCCTTGTCGCCAGCCGAGTCAACCATGTGTACGATCTCTTTCCGCGGCTTGGTGAACGTCGCAGCCAGCAGGGCGGCACGCTTTCTGGCGGCGAGCAGCAGATGCTCGCCATGGGGCGGGCGCTGGTCGCCGGCCCGAAAATTATCATGCTGGATGAACCCTCCATGGGCTTGGCGCCGCTCATTGTCGCCGACATCATGAGGGTGATCCAGTCGATCAACAGCCAAGGGACGTCGGTGCTTCTCGTGGAGCAGAACGCTCGCGCCGCGCTCGGTATCGCACACCGCGCCTACGTAATCGATACGGGGACGGTCACTTTGTCGGGTTCGGCGAAGGAGCTATCCACAGATAGTCGAGTTATCGACGCCTACCTGGGCGCATGATGGGCAGCGCGAATCGTTCTGCTCCGAGCGGTCCGCTGGCGCCAGGGGGAGCCGGCGCACCTGTAGTTGAAGACGATTCTGTCGCGATAGATGTCTACGCGCGCGGCCTGGTAGACGGTGAATACGGGCCAGCGGCCGCGCTTGCCATGCGGGTGGTGTTAGCGGTAGCTCGTGCGACTGGGGCCAGTCGGCTTCTCCGCATTGACTCGGCGCATGTCGATGGCTGCCTGTATCACGGGCGTGCAGGGCTCGACTTCGCCCGCCGTCTGGTCGATCTCGGCGGACGCGTCACCGTTCGAACCACATTGAACGTAGGGAGTCTGGACCTACGTGATCCAGCGACAGTCCGGGCTGATCCGGGTTTGCGCAAGGCAGGCCACGCTCTGATGGACGCGTACGTGGAGTTAGGCTGCGAGCCGACGTGGACCTGTGCTCCGTACCAAATTAGCCACCGGCCGGCCTTCGGGACACATGTGGCGTGGGCCGAATCCAACGCTATCGCGTTCGTCAATTCTGTTTTCGGGGCGCGCACGGAGCGCTACGGCGATTTCGTTGACATCGCTGCTGGCATCACAGGTTTAGCGCCTGATGTCGGTTTGCATACCGATGCTGGTCGGCGTCCGGTACTGGTGCTGGACTGTTCGTCCATCCCACGTGCGCTGTGGGAATCGGACGCTGCGTGGGCGGCCCTCGGCGCGTTACTGGGCGCGATCGCCGGGACAAGGGTCGCTGCGTTGACGGGCGTTCCTGGCAATCTCAATGACGGTGGCCGCACTGAAGCGCGCCTCAAAGCGGTCGCCGCGACTGCCGCATCGGCTGGTGGAGTAGCTCTTTTCCACGTGGTGGGGGTCACCCCAGAGGCGCCGGATCTGGCGACCGTACTTCGCCTAGGTGACGGTAGTACTACTGAATCACCCAGGCCCTCACCGGCGGCCCAGCCTGCAGTGAGCGAACCTGCAGCGATCCATCCCGCAGCGATCCATCCCGCAGCAACACAGCCTCCGGGGACGCAGCCTCCGGGGACGCAGCCTCCGGGGACACAGCCTCCGACAACGGTGGTGTCGCTCGACATGTTGCGCGGCGCCCGCGATCGCCTGACCACAGCGACCGGCGCCAACCTGGATGCCGTCAGCATCGGTACTCCCCATTTCTCGGTCTCCGAGTTTGCCGACCTCGCCGCGCTTCTCGCCCGTGACCAGCCGTTCGACCCGCGCGTGGACGTCTACGTGTCAACTAGTCGCGCGGTGCTGGCTGCGGCGGACGCGCTCGGGTATGTTGAGCCACTGCGCCGCGCGGGCGGCCGAATAGTCACCGACACTTGCACGTATGTCACGCCGGTCCTCGACCGGTCGGTGCGCACCGTGATGACAAATTCCGGAAAGTGGGCGTGGTACGCCCCAGGCAATCTCGGCATCGATGTGGCGCTGGGCACCTTGGCTGACTGCGTGACGTCCGCGCGGAAAGGGAGTGTCGTCCGTGACGAAACCGGCTGGTACTGAAGCGATTCGCGACGTGCCGTGCACCATTTTGCATCCAGGCGCGGCCGTCGGCGATTTTCTGATTCTCGACGAACCGGTGTCCTT
>JBDTAR010000083.1:0-8116 GCA_039924545.1 Nakamurella sp.
TGCGCGAGCAGTGCAGTTCGTCTTCGACATGCCGCGGCATCTGTCGATCAACGAGTTGGTGATCTCGCCGATCCACAGCCATTCCTACGGGCGGTAACCGGAGAGCCGGCGGTGACCGGAAATCAGACAGGGCTCGGTCAGCTGCGGAATTCCGGCATCGATTCAACCTCGGCGATCGTCGCGACGATGATCTGCTCGGCGAGTTCGGTCGCAGAGTCGCGGTCGCCGCGGGCGATTGCCTCAACGAGCGCGATATGCCGGTCGACGGAAGCGCGAGAAATGCCGTGCGGCGTGTAGCTGCGCGCACCGGTCGCGCCACGCAGCGAGAGTTGCGCCGCGACAGTGTCCGCAAACTGAGCAATGACGGGATTGCCGGAGCCCTCCAACATGGCCCGATGCAGCTCCGCATCCGCGCGGAAGAAGCCGAACATGTCGTTTGCATCGAACGCTGTGCGCATATCGGCCGCGGCTCGGGTCATTGCGGCGATCTCTTCGGCCGTCATACGGGTCGTCGCAAAATACGCGGCAGCGCGTTCGACTCCCAGCCGCAGTTCCAGTAGTTCGCTCATTTGCGCCACGTGGTACGGCCCCTGGCCGCGCCAACGGATCACGTAGGGGCTGAGCAGATCCCAGTGGCTCAGCGGCTGCACTCGCGTGCCGCGCTGCGGCCGGGACTGCACCATTCCGAGCGACCCGAGGGTGCGCAATCCCTCTCGCACAACGGATCTCGAAATCTGCAGGCTTTCGCACAGTTGATCCGCGAAGATGATGTCGCCCGCGGCAAGTTCGCCGTCGACGATGCGTTGGCCGACATCCTCGACGACGCGGGCGTGCAGATCCACACCGCCGACGCTTCCTGCTCGTGCATGACGACGCGTGAGAGGGCGCTCGACCTTGGCGACACTGCGCGGTGCGGAACCGTCGGTAAGCCTTGTGTCAGATGACATCTCAAGCGCCGTGCGATGCGGCGAGGTCGTACGCCTCGTGTGGAATCTGGGTGGCTAGTTTTCCGCCGCTGATGTCAATGAGAGTTCCGGTGATGTAGCCGCCTTGGTCCGAGGCTAAGAAGCAGATCAGGTTCGCGATGTCAGCGGCCCTGCCCCAGCGCCGCAGTGTAAGGGTGTTCAACAGTTCCTCTTGTTGGGCCTGGGGCAATTCTGCGAAATGGTTCATCGCTGTCGGAATCATACCGGGCGCGTAAGCATTGACCGTAATGTTCCACGGCCCGAGCTCCCCGGCCAGGCCGCGGCTGAAGTGCGCGACTGCCGCCTTCGACGTGGCGTACAGGACGCTACCGACCCGCGGTGAGATTGCGGCGAATGATGCGGCATTGATGATGCGACCGCGCGCCTGCCGCTTCATGATCGGGATGACGGCGCGGCACATCAGGAACGTGCCTTTGACGTTCACGTCATGAACGAAGTCCCACCGCTCCTCGTCGACCTCGTCGATCGTGCCGCTATCTACCACGCCGGCGTTGTTGACGAGCAGGTCGATTCGACCGTGGTCTCGATCGATCTGGTCGACGATTTCGCTGATTCGGGCAGCGTCGCGCACATCGCAGGCGAAAGTCGCGTTGACGGCGCTGATTTCGGAGAGCTCGGCGCGAACGTCGACGAGAGCGTCGTCGGATACGTCCAGACCGATCGTCGCTACCCCTTCGCGAGCCAGGGTCAGTGCAATGTCCTTACCGATGCCCCGGCCTGCTCCGGTGACGATGGCGACTGTGCCGTTCAGATCGATATGCATGGTGCCTTCCCTGGGGCTGTGCAGCGTGTCTTGGTGCGACGATCGGAATCGTTATTGTTTTTTTACTCACAATGACTAGTAATACTTATAGTGTATGGACAGGCGGTCCGTCAGCCAAGAGGCCGGGCCGAATGTCCCCAAGAAAGGCAGTGACATGGCGCGACAACGCTATTTCAGGCTTGCGGTGCTCGGCGCAGCGGCACTCGTGGCCGCGACGATGGTGACCGCATGCGGTAGCAGCAGTAGCAGCAGCGATGCCAGTAGTGGCGGGAGCGGTTCAAGTTCCAAGGTTTTGAACGTCACTCTCGCGAACCACGTGTGGACCGACGCGATCAAAAAGAAGATCCCCGATTTCGAGAAGCAGACCGGGATCAAGGTCACTCTTACGCAGCTCAGCGAGGATCAACTGGCCGACAGCTACAAGGTGAAGCTGAACGCGGGCTCCAAGGATGTCGACGTCATGATGTACCGGCCGCTTCAGGTCGGAAAGCTATTCGCCTCCAGCAGCTACTTCACCGATTTGACATCAAATGTGAAGGCGGACGCAGCCTGGAACTGGGCTGACTTCCAGCCGGGGCCGGTCGGTGTGACGACGTACAAGGACAAAGTTGTCGGCGTCCCGATCATTACCGAGACCGAAATCCTCTACTACCGCAAGGATTTGCTAGCGAAGGCCGGGATTAAGGTTCCGACCACGATGGCGGAGCTCAAGGACGCCGCCAAGACAATCTCGGAGCAGAACCCGGGTGTCGCAGGCTTCGTCTCTCGGACCCAGGCGTCCGCGGGAGTCACCCAGTTCTCCGGGTTCCTCTATAGCTTCGGCGGCGACTGGATGGATGCCAACGGCAAGTCGGCAGTCGATAGTGACGCTGCGAAGCAGGCATACGCGTACTACGGCGGGCTGCTGCACGATTACGGTCCCGCCCAGGTCACCACAGATATGAGCTGGCCGGAAGCCATGGCCATCTTCCAGCAGGGCAAGGCGGCGTTCGAAACGGACGCGTCCAGCCTGTACAAGAACCTGTCCGATCCGACCAAATCGAAGGTTTCGGCGGCAGATGTTGGCTATGCGCCGTTCCCGGCTGGCCCGGGAGGATCCAAACCCTACAACGTCGCTGCGTGGGCGCTGGGCATCAACGCGAACTCCCCGAACAAGGACAACGCGTGGAAATTCATTCAGTGGGCGACCAGCCAGGATATGACGCTTTCCATGCAGGAGGCGGGCGTACCTAGCGCGCGCACATCGGTGTGGGCCAACCCAGCCGCAACGAAGGACATGCCGCCGGAACTCGTGGCATCAATGGCGCAGAACGCCAAGACCGGCGTCGGCACCGACCGCCCGCTCGTCGTGAACGTTGCGCAGGCTCGCGAGATCGTCGGCAAGCCGTTCGTCGTCGGGATCACCGGCGGCGACGTGAACGCCGCTGCCGCCGACGCAAATAAGCAGTTCGCCTCGCTCCTAGAGTCCGAACCGAAGTAACCTGCGTCACAACTGTGTAGTGCCCGGGCGGCTCGTGCCTTAAGAGCGGCCGCCCGGGCGCCACACACAGGGGCATCATGCCCAGATTTGCGAGTAGTTCTGTAGCTGATCGGTTCCCGGAGGTGAGGAATGGCGACCGTAGTCCTCGACAGCAAAGTGGACGGCGAAACGCTGGGCGCGCAGTTGTGGCGCTGGACAAATAAACATCGCAAGTGGGTGCTGGCGTCACCAGCGCTCATCTTCACGATTGTGATGATTGGCTTCCCCATTGGGTGGACGATCTATCTGAGCCTCACCAACGCGTACGGGTCGGTCCGGTCACCGTTCAGCTTCGTCGGCCTGCACAACTACGCGACGGCGCTTACTGACACGGACCGGTTCTGGCCGGCAGTGGGTCGCACATTCATCTTCACCGGCGGCGCGCTGATCCTCGAACTCGCGGCAGGTATGGGCGTAGCGCTCCTACTGTGGCGGCCTTTCAAAGCGCAGGGTGCCATTCGGGTGATTGTGCTGCTGCCGTTTGTTGCCACGCCGGTCGCGGTCGCAATGATGTGGCGCCTCATCCTCGACCCCAATATTGGCTTCGCGAATGAAATGCTCAGCTGGATCGGCATCGGACCACAGCCGTGGTTCGCCAGTTCGTTTGCCACGTTGCCCACACTGATCATGGTCGACGTGTGGGAGTTCACGCCCATGGTCGCGATTGTGCTGCTCGCTGGCCTGAGCGCGTTGCCGAACGATATCGACGAGGCTGCCCGCATCGACGGCGCAGGCCCATGGCAACGGTTCCGATTCGTGACGCTGCCGCTGCTTCGTCCGGTGCTGCTGGTTGCGGTCATGTTGCGTGCGATCGACGCGCTCAAGACGTTCGACTTGCTGTACACGGTGAAGGGTCCCGGCGGTGGATCGTTCCACGAGGCCGAGACACTCAACATTTACGCGTACACGCTGAGCTTCCAGTACAACAACTTCGGGCTCGCGTCGGCGGTCTTGATCATCTTCTTCGTGATCATCCTGATCGTTCTCGGGCTGTTGGCCGTCAGCAGGAGGACGAAGTCATGACCGTCACATCCCACCGAGATACGCCGAACTCTGAGCAACGTGCGTCAGTGATCAGCAAGCCTGGGCGCTCCGGCAAACGAGCATTCATGATCTTCCGCGCGATCATGATCGCGGTCGTCATCATCATCTTCGTCGTTCCGCTGCTCTGGATGCTAATGTCGTCCTTCAAGAGCAATGTGGCGATTCAGGACCCCACGCATCCGTTTTCGTTCACTCCGATCCTCAGTAACTACCACGACGTTTTCCAAAACGACGCGTACCTGAAGTTTGTCTTCAACAGCTTCTGGATCGCCATTTGTGCCGTCGTGCTCTCACTGCTCATCGGTACTCCCGCGGCATACGCGATGAGCCGGTTCAACATGCAGAAGTCCGCGCTCGTCGTGTTGCTCGCGCGGATTATCCCGGGCATCAGCTTGCTGGTGCCGTGGTACTACGTGTTCGCGAATCTCGGCTGGGTCGGCGGCTACTCCGTCATGATCCTGTCGCACATGTTCATCCTGATCCCGGTGAGCCTGTACATCATGATGTCGTTCTTCGACTCGTTGCCCATCGAGCTGGAAGAAGCTGCCCTCGTCGACGGGCTCACGCCGATCGGCGCGTTCGCTCGGATCATGTTGCCACTGTCCGTCCCAGGACTTGCGACAGCGGGGATCTTGTCATTCATCTTCTCGTGGAACAACTTCATGTTCGCGCTGGTCCTCACTGGAGCAAATACCAAGACCCTTCCGGTCGCGGTCTTTGACTTCGTGTCTTATGCCAGCATCGATTGGGGCGCCATCATGGCGGCGTCGATCGTGATGACGATTCCGATCATGATCGTCGCGCTCTTTGCTCAGCGGTACATCGTTTCTGGTCTGACCGCGGGTGCCACGAAGGGATGACGGCAATGCCCTTGGGCGAAACGATGCTCGCCGTGGTGAAGGTGGCTGCAGGCGTCGACGGGGTCGAACTTCGGAATATCCCGGTTCCGCATGCCGCGTCAGGTCAGATCCGAATGCGAGTGGTTGCGACCGGGGTCTGCGGTACGGACCTGCATATCGCCACAGACGAATACGCGTACGAAGCGCCGGTCGTCATGGGGCACGAGATCTGCGGCGTAGTGGATGAAGTCGGCTCAGGGGTAGTCGGCATTGCGGTCGGGACAGCAGTCGTGGCCGAGACGTACTTCTCGTGGTGCGGAGTGTGCGACTGGTGCCGAGCCGGTCGCATCAACCTGTGCCCGAGCCGTCGCTCGCTGGGCTCGTTTGAAAATGGCGGGTTTGCGCCGTATATCGTCATGCCTGCGACCAATGCGCATGCGTTGCCGCCCAGTTCGCTGTCGACTGAGGGTGAGCCGCCTGCCTACTTCGCGCTTGCCGAACCGCTTGCGTGCGTATGTCAGTGCCTGCTCGACCCAGCCGTAGTAGGTGCTGGCGATCTCGTTCTAGTGACCGGCCCTGGGGCGATGGGGCAGCTGTCGGCGCAGGTGGCCAAGGCGTGTGGCGGTGTGGTGACCCTCGCCGGGCTGGAGCAGGATGGTGAAAGATTAGCTGTAGCAGAAGGTCTCGGTATCAGCGTAACGACCGGCGTACCGGAGCCCGACGCGTTCGATGTTGTCATCGAATGTTCGGGGAGCGCGCCAGGGGCGGCTACCGCGCTGCAGTCGGCACGCCGCGGTGCCCGCTACGTGCAGGTCGGAATCTTCGGTCGTCCCGTCACGATCCCGCTCGACGCGATGCTGTACAACGAACTTCGGCTGACCAGCGGATTCGCGTCCACACCCGCCTCATGGCGACGCGCGATGACCCTGATCGCTACGGGCGCGGTAGCCCTGCAGCCGCTAGTGACGTCGGAGGTGCCGATTCGAAACTGGCGCGAGGCGTTTGAAGCAGTGCAACAGGGATCGGGCATCAAGACCGTCATTGTGCCGCGCTAGTCCTGAGAGGATAGGGCCGAGGAAGAGATGGGAAGCTTAAGTATGACGCAATCCTCCGCTATTCCAGATCTGTTCAACCTCAACGGCTCTCGGGCATTGGTGGTGGGTGGCACCGGCGTTCTCGGCGGCCAGTTCGTGGATGTGCTCGCCGCGGCGGGCGCGAACGTGTGCGTCGCGGGGCGCTCCGAGGAACGCGGCAGCCTCGCGGTCCAAAAAGTGGCGGCGGCCGGCGGCAGCGCGTGGTTTGCGCACATGGACGTGACGAGCCGCGAGTCGATTTCCGGCGTTGCCTCGCAGTGTGCGGAGCGTGGTGGCGTCAACATCCTCGTCAATGCCCCAGGAGTGAACAGTTCGACGCCGTTCGCCGAGATCACCGACGACGAGTGGTCAAACTTGATCGACGTGAACCTCAGTTCGATGTTCAAGACGATCCAGTCGTTCGCTCCGCAACTAAGCGACAGACCTGAAGGCGCAAGCATTATCAACATTTCGTCGGCCTCGTCAGGGCCGCCGCTCAGCAGAGTCCTCGGCTACGGCGTGGCCAAGGCCGGAGTCAACAACCTGACCCAGTACCTGGCCAGAGAGCTGGCGCCGCAGCACATTCGGGTCAATGCCATTGTCCCCGGATTCTTCCCCGCGGAGCAGAACCGCGCGCTGCTCAGCGAAGAGCGCGTCGAAGACATTATCCGGCACACGCCGATGCGTAGGCTCGGCGAGGCGCACGAGCTCGATGGGGCGCTGCTCTGGCTGGCGTCCGAGGCGGCGTCCGGATTCGTGACGGGCGCCCTCATCCGGGTGGACGGCGGATACTCGGCCATGTCGATTTAGAACGCCGCGCCGTTTGAGCGCGCAAGGCCCGAGGACAGCGTCATACATATTGCTACTGAGAGGAACTCGCGTGAAAATTGATCGCGCCGAGGTCATCGTTACGAGCCCGGACCGAAACTTCGTCACCCTGAAGCTCACTACCGACGATGGTCTCACCGGCCTTGGCGACGCGACCGTCAACGGGCGCGAGAAGGCGGTGGTCTCCTACCTGCAGGATTACGTCGTTCCGCTACTGATCGGCCGCGACGCGCACCGTATCGAAGACACCTGGCAGTTCCTGTATCGCAGTGCGTATTGGCGGCGCGGGCCGATCACCATGGCCGCGATCGGCGCCGTCGACATGGCGCTGTGGGATCTCAAAGGCAAAGCCGCGGGCATGCCCGTCTACCAGCTGCTCGGCGGCGCCAGCCGTACGGGGCTGATGGCGTACGGGCACGCGTCCGGGAAAGAACTCCCAGAGGTTTTCGACTCCATCCGCGCGCACCAGGCGCTCGGCTTCCGCTCCATTCGGGTGCAGGCAGGTGTGCCGGGGCTGGAGTCCATTTACGGGATCGCGTCGAATCACGGCCTGCCGGGTAATGAAGGTGTCCGGTACGACCATGAGCCTGCGCAACGTGGCGCCATGCCGGCTCAGGAGGATTGGGACACCCGCGCGTACCTGCGGCATATTCCGACCGTATTCGAGGCAGTGCGCACCGAGTTCGGCCCGGAGCTGCCGCTGCTGCACGACGGCCACCATCGGATGACGCCGGTGCAAGCCGCGAAACTCGGCAAATCCCTTGAGCCGTACGATCTTTTCTGGCTGGAAGACTGCACGCCCGCGGAAAATCAGGAGGCGCTGCGGTTGGTGCGGCATCACACTACGACGCCGCTGGCTATTGGCGAGGTCTTCAATACGATCTGGGACTTCCAGGCTTTGATCAAGGAACAGCTCATCGACTACGTGCGTGCGGCTTCCACGCATTTCGGTGGCATCAGCCCGCTGAAAAAGGTGATGGATTACGCCGCGCAATACCAGATCAAGTCGGGATTCCATGGGCCGACAGACATCTCGCCAGTAGGCTTCGCCGCGCAGCTGCACG
>JBDTAR010000084.1:0-28581 GCA_039924545.1 Nakamurella sp.
TCACTGCTACCCGTTAGCGGTGGTACCAGTCGCGTAGATTATCGATTATGACGATGCTTGAGCGTGCGGCAGTGACAGGTGGATCCAAGGCATGGCTGGATCTGCTGTCGAAGTGGATTGCGATCCCGTCGGTGTCTGCGGATCCGGCCCATTTGTCGGACGTGCAGGCGAGCGCCGAATATTTGGCGGCAGCGTTCCGTGAGGCTGGATTTCCGGTTGTCGACGTACTGTCCGGCGGGCCTTACCAGCCCGCCGTGTTTGCGCACTGGCCATCAGGCGATCCCAACCCGGTGCGGGTGATCGTCTACGGGCACCATGATGTTCAGCCCGCTGATTTCGCCGACGGCTGGAGCTTTGAGCCGTTCGAACCGCACTTGGTCGATGGGGTTTTGCATGGACGCGGCGCCAGTGACGACAAGGGGAACGTCGCGATTCACCTGCTGGGACTCGCTGCGCACCTTGCCGCCAGCGGCCGCACGGCGCCGGCCGTGGATCTGACGTTTGTCGTCGAGGGAGAAGAGGAATCGGGGTCGCCCCATATTTCGGCGTTGCTCGCAGATCTAGCGGGCCGTCTCGATGCGGACGTCGTGGTTGTGTCGGATACCGGTATTTTCGACGAGCACACGCCGAGCCTGGTGACCGGGATGCGAGGTCTGGTGAGCGGCCAGATGCATGTGCATGGGCCGGATATCGATTTGCACTCCGGCAGCTTCGGCGGCGCGGTCGCAAACCCGATCACGGAACTTGTTCGCATCCTCGCGGCCATGCATGACGATAACCGGCATATCGCGATTCCGGGCTTCTATGCCGGTGTAGACGAGCCCTCGGACCTGGACCGTGCGCTGCTTTCGGGGCTCCCGTTCGATGAGGACGCCTGGATCACTGGTCCCGCCCGATCCACTGCCGCAGTGGGTGAAGCGGGCTACTCGACCCTGGAACGAATCGGTATGCGGCCGACGGCGGAGATTAACGGAATCTGGGGTGGGTACACCGGCGCAGGTGGAAAGACGATTGTGCCCACGGATGCCTTCGCGAAGGTGACGTTCCGGCTGGTTGGGCGGCAAGACCCCGCCGTGATCATTGCGGCCATCGACACCTTCGTGGCCGCACAGGCCCGGCCGGGCGTGACGGCCTCTATTGCGTGGGAAGGCACCGGGGTTCGGCCGCTGGTCGTGGCTGCTGATCATCCGGCGATGCAAGCAGCTCGGGCGGCGTTGGGTGCAGCTTTCGATACCGATGCGGTGCTCATTACCCGTGAAGGTGGTTCAGGTCCGGAAGCCGAGCTCGCCCAGACTATTGGCGCCCCAATGATCTTCCTCGGGGTGATGACGGACGACGACCAGATCCATGCGCCGGATGAGCGTGCATCCGTTGATTTGCTCCTCAAAGGTGCAGAAGCGGTGGCACACCTCTGGCGGGAGTTGGCGACCGCCGGCCGCGACGCCATGGTGTGAGGTCGGTATGAGTAGACACGGTTCGCAAAACCCGAGAGGTATCCGACTGGGCCGCATACGGATTTCCTTGACGGTCGTGTCGATGTGCGTGTTACTTCTGGCGATCGTGGGCCTCGGCGCATGGTGGTGGATCGGTCGATCCGGCGTGGATCCGATTGATGCGAACCCCGTGAGCGCTTCGGCCACAGTCATGTCATCACCGTCATGCCTCGACGTCGGGCACACTACTGTCCGAGTGTCCGGCGTAGCGGGGGTGTCGAACCTTGACGGCTGCGGATTTGCCGTAGGCCAACGGATCTCGGTGGAATACCTGGCTGGGCACCCGGACGTGGTGCGGCTTTCTGGTACGACGCACGCCGGGGAAAGCTCGACGGCCCGCAAAATAGTGCCGATCGGAATCCTCGTCGCCGGGCTGGCTGCGGCCGTCGGGCTGGTGGCCGCCAGCCGCGCTGGGTCCAAGCGGTCGCGATCTGGGGCGGTTTCTGTCGCACAATTACGCGCCCGGATGGCGGAGCGCGGCGATGCGAGCGCTGCTCCCGCGTCACCGGAGCAGTCTGGTCAAGCGCAGTAGGACCACAACCGAGCCGTGCCGGACCGATAGGCTGGCAGAGTGCCAACAACTGCTGCAACGACCACCGCTGCGAAGACCACCGCTGCGAAGACCACCGCAGGGAAAACGAAAGCTGCGAAGACGACCGGCCTTCGCCGGATGCCGAGAGTGGCCTACCCGGTGAACAGGGCCACGCTGGACAACGGATTGCGGGTGGTGCTTTCACCCGATCGAGGGTCCGGTGTGGTCGGGATCTCGGTCCACGTGGATGTGGGATTCCGTTCAGAGCCCGTGGGCCGTACCGGCTTTGCGCACCTGTTCGAACATTTGATGTTCCAAGGCAGTGAGTCGCTGCCGAAGTTGGAGCACTTCCGCGTAGTTCAGTCCTCCGGAGGCACCTTCAACGGCTCAACCCACTTCGATTACACCGAATATCACGAGCTGCTTCCGGCTGGAGCGCTGGAGCGTGGTCTGTTCCTCGAGGCCGATCGGTTCCGGGCGCCCGCGATTACTGCCGAGAACCTGGCGAATCAGGTCGACGTGGTGTCGGAAGAAATCCGCTTAAATGTCCTGAATCGGCCCTACGGAGGGTTCCCCTGGATCTACCTGCCACCGGTTCTGTTCGACACATTCGCCAACTCCCACAACGGATATGGCGACTTTGCGGACCTCACTGCGGCCACAGTCGATGACTGCGCTGACTTTTTTGAGCGTTACTACTGCCCGGCGAACTCGGTGTTGACGGTGTGCGGCGACATAGACATCGACGAGACGATGAACCTCATCCATCGGCACTTCGACGATGTGCCTTACCGCCCAGCGCCCGAGCGTCCCGATTTTTCCGAACCGGCGCCGACGTCTCGTAAGGTGGCAGAACACATCGATGTGCAGGCGCCGTCCCCGGCTCTTGCAGTTGGATGGCGACTGCCCGACCCCGTATCGGATCTCCGCGGTTACCTCGCCTACCTGCTACTGGGCGCAGTACTTGCAGATGGTGAAGCGGCGCCGCTGCAGACGGAACTGGTCAATCGGCAGGCATTGGCCACGTCTGCGTGGGCCGGGCCCGGCTTGATGGGGCCGCTGGATAGTCGCGACCCTGATGTGTTTGTCCTCGGCGCGCTGCATCCGTTGGATATCGATGCCGATGCGGTCATTGACGCTGCACGCGCCATCATCGAGGATATGGCCACGCACGGCCCCGACGCGGCGCAACTACAACAGGCCAAGGCGAGGTTCACCGCGAGCCTCCTGTCCGAATGCGACTCGGTGATGGCACGGACCAGAAATCTCGGCTTGTTTGAACTGCTACATGGGCGCGCCGAACTCGTTGGCGAGCTGCCGAGCATCGTCGACTCGCTCGGGGCCGAGGACGTAGCCCGAGCAGCCGCAGCTCTTGATCCGGATCGCTGCGCGGTCCTACGTGTCGTGCCTGGAGGGCAACAGTAATGGCAAAGAGTTCACGGCCCGATTCAGCAGTAAAATCGAAACGCATTGCGACACCGTCGAGGTCAGCAGCGGACATCGCCCGCACGACGACCGGCCCTCGGCCGCTTCCGGCGCTGCAGCAAACCCGCGCCCGCCGCGCCCCATCCAGCGCGCAAGCGACGACGCCCGCCGGCCTGGCGATCACCGCCGTGCGGCAGGCGAGCACTCCCATGGTCGAACTTCGACTGCGGATCCCGTTCGGGGGCGACGATCACGTACATGCTGCGCGCGCTGAGCTCCTCGCCGAGACGATCCTGCTGGGCACGGCGACACGCGACCGGGAACAAGTCGACAACGAGTTGGCCTCTGTCGGCGGGCACCTTTCGGCACATGTCGGCCCCCAACGCCTCCTGATCACTGGTTCCGTTATCGCTCCCGGGTTGCTTGTCGTCCTCGAGATCTTGGCCGAGACGCTTGAGAGTGCCGCCTATCGCGCGATCGACGTCACCCGGCAGCGGGACATCCTGCAGGAGTATCTCGCGATCACCGGCGCGCAACCTGCGACGATCGCGCGAGAGTATCTGCAGCACAAGCGCTTCGGCGAGCACCCGGCAGCATTTGAAGTTCCCGATGCGGACCTGGTCGCGCTCGTCACTCCCGCGGCCGTACGTGGCCTGCATCGGCGCGCAGTTCTGCCGAGCGGATCGACACTGGTGCTCGTCGGAGACCTCTCGCCAGCTGCTACGTCCGAGCGCGCCGCAGCAGCGCTGTCCAACTGGGTAGGGTCACGCGCTGCGCGCGCACTGAGCACGCCACCTGCCGTGGTCGGTGGGACGCTCACGGCGCACCATCGCCCTGGCGCAGTGCAAACACTGACGCGGCTCACCTCCGCTGGCGTGCTGCGCACGGATCCTGAGTACGCCGCTGCGCAACTCGCCAATATGGTGTTCGGCGGATATTTCTCATCCCGGTTAGTCGAAAACCTGCGTGAGGAAAAGGGTTTCACCTATCACGCGCATTCGGCGCTTGAGTTCTGGCCGGGCCGAAGTGCTGTGACTATCAGCTATGACACCGCTACCGATGTGGCTGCGGCTGCACTGGTTGAAACGCGCTACGAGTTGGGGCGGATTGCGCTGATCCCACCCACGGACGCGGAAGTCGATGCTGCCCGCAACTATGCAATTGGGTCACTAGCGGCATCTCTCGCCACCCAGGCTGGGTACGCCTCGATGGTGACGACACTTGCGGGTTCCGGTCTCGACCAAGCTTGGTTGATGCAGCATCAAAAGAACCTGCGGTCAGCCACCACCGAGCAAGTTGCCGGTGCGGCAGCCAGACTGTTCTCCCCGGCCGCTGTCACAGGCGTGATCGTCGGTGATCTTGATGCGAGTAGCACCGCATTCGCGCGACTTGACGGAATCGAGGTGGCCCGGTGACGCTCCGGAGTCGGTCCAGAAGGCGCCAGCGATGACACACCTAACGATAAACATTCCGGCCCTATCGAAGGCGTCAGTGGACCGTGCTGAGGACCTGCGCGAATCGGTACGGTTGCACGCCGCATGGTCGACAGCGCGGATGCTGCGGGTGGCGCCGAACGGCGAGTTTGTGACCATGATCGGTCGGGACGGACTCCACCTCGTCACCGAACTGGCTGCCGGTCGTGACTCCGCGCCGCCTGCCGACGCAGTGTTGCTTGGTTCGTTCGGCGGTGTCGACTACTGGGCGATGGTCGACGATGTCGCTGCCAATCTCATCGACGGCGCCGTCGAGGGTCTCTCCACGGTGCGCGTGGCTGGTCCACTGTTGCCCGACGGCGAAGCCGTCCTGGCGACAACGGCGGTTGCGCTCCTGGGATGGCATCGTGGTGCGGGGTTCTGTAGCCGCTGCGGCAGCCGAACCGAGCCGGACCTGAGCGGCCACAGTCGCATCTGTTCCTCGGGCCACCAGGAGTTTCCTCGGTTGGACCCGGCGGTCATCGTGCTGGTTCACGATGATGCCGACCATGCCGTTTTGGCGCGCCAACCGTCTTGGGCACCCGGACGATTCTCGGTCCTGGCCGGGTTTGCCGAGGCTGGCGAGTCACTGGAGGAAACGGTCGCTCGGGAGATCGGTGAGGAAGTGGGGTTGGCCGTCGACGACGTCGAATACCTCGGCAGTCAGCCGTGGCCATTCCCCAGGTCGCTGATGATCGCGTTTTCTGCACGGGCGCCGCACGGCGCTACGCTACGGCCGCGCCCGGGGGAGATAGCCGAAGCTCGATGGTTCTCCCGCAGCGAGCTGGCAGCGGTGCTGCATGACGCCAACAATGACGCCAAAAATGACGCCAATACGGGCAGTGTTGGCGGCCGGTCGACAATATCCGGAATCACGCTGCCCGGGCCGGTATCTATCGCCCGCCGGATGGTTGAGGCCTTCGTCAACGCAAGCTGAGGCCGTTGCCGTTGCCGTTGCAGTTGCCGCTACGCAGCGCGAACGTCGTCATGCCTGGAACACTGTCGGACCGGTGTGATGGCATAGCGACGACGATTCGAGACGGGTTGCGGGATACGGGTTGTAGGGATACGGGTTGTAGGAATACGAGTTGTAGGAATACGAGTTGTAGGGAAACGTGGATTATTCGCTTTTAGACGATGCGCAGCGGGCGGCCGTCATCGCGCCACCCGGGCCCGTCTGTGTCCTCGCCGGTGCCGGGACGGGCAAGACGCGCACCGTCACGCACCGTATCGCACATCTCATCACTACCGACAGGCATGCCGCAGGCGAGATTCTCGCGGTCACCTTCACTGCCCGGGCCGCCGGTGAAATGCGCAGTAGGTTGCGCGCCCTGGGCGCGGGCGGCGTGCAAGCGCGCACGTTTCACTCTGCGGCGCTCAAGCAGCTCCGATACTTTTGGCCGCGTTCTGTTGGCGGCGAAATGTGGTCGTTGATGGAACACAAGATGCGGCTCGTGGCGACCGTTGCGAAACGGGTTGGCGCCGGCACTGACACTCCCACATTGCGCGATTTGGCTAGCGAGGTCGAGTGGGCCAAGGCAAGCCTGGTGGGGCCTGATGATTATGTGGCGGCCGTCGCGAGGTTGCGGCGCGATACGCCACTCGACGCGGCAATGATCGCACGCGTTTACCACGGTTACGAGCAGGCGAAAGTCGATGCGCGGCAGCTGGATTTTGACGATTTGCTACTGCAAACCTGCGCGATTCTGGAGAACGACGACGACGCAGCGCGGACTTTCCGCTCCAGGTATCGCTCGTTCGTGGTCGACGAGTTTCAGGACGTGACGCCGCTGCAACATCGCACCCTGGAGGCGTGGCTCGGCGGGCGGGACGACGTGACCGTCGTCGGCGACGCCAATCAGACGATCTATTCGTTCGCCGGAGCCTCACCGAAATATCTGTTGGACTTCGGTAGTCGGTATCCGAACGCGACTGTCGTCCGCCTGCAACGCGACTACCGATCGACGCCGCAGGTAGTGACGTTGGCGAACCGTGTTATCGCTGGCGCGACGGGGGCTAGCGCGAAGCTTCGGCTCACCCTGACTGCGGTACTGCCCGACGGGCCAGCCGCCACGTTCGATGAATACTCGGACGAGGCCGCCGAAGCCGAGGCCGTATCGCACCGGATTCACCAGCTCATTGCCGACGGCCTATCGGCCTCGTCGATCGCTGTGCTGTACCGCATCAATGCGCAGTCGGAAGGCTTTGAGCAGGCGCTGGCAGCGGCTGGCGTGCCGTACGTGATGCGCGGCGGTGAACGATTCTTCACCCGGCCGGAAGTGCGAATGGCGATGACCTCCCTGGCCCGCGCCGCCGCGGACGAGTCACCGGAGCGCACCGACGGAGCGGCAATGCTGGTCCCGGCCGTGCGTCGCGTACTGGTGCCGCTGGGCCTCACCGCGAGTCCGCCTGCGCCGGGCGCCCTGCGCGACCGGTGGGATGCGCTCACTGCCTTGGTATCGGTAGCCGAGGAGCTCGCGGCAACCGATGAAGCAGCAGATATGACGACCTTCGTTGCGGAGCTTCGCTCGCGCGCTGAGGCACAGCACGCGCCGACCTTGGACGGGGTGACGCTGGCGTCATTTCATGCGGCCAAGGGCCTGGAGTGGGACGCGGTCTTTCTGGTCGGCCTCACGGACGGCACCATGCCCATCCAGCACGCGGACACTCCGGAAGCGGTCGAAGAAGAGCGGCGCCTGCTGTATGTGGGTATCACCCGGGCAAGACGGCATCTAGCCCTGTCGTGGGCGCTGGCCCGGAACTCCGGTGGCCGACAGAGCCGCCGACGCAGCCGGTTCCTGACGGGGTTAGTCCCCGAGTCTGAGCGGAACTCTGGGCCGAGGTCTGGCAGCAAACGGGGTGGGAAAGTGGGCCGATGTCGGATCTGTGGCGGCCTGTTGTCATCGCCTGCCGAAATTAAGGCCGGGCGATGCAGCAATTGCCCGTCGAATGCCGATCCCGTGATGGTCGATGAGTTGAAAGCGTGGCGGAAGACGTGCGCTGGGAAAGCATCGGTTCCTGCGTTCGTGGTGTTTTCCGACGCGACGCTGCTGGCCATCGCCGAGCGTCGCCCCGCCGATGTATCGGCATTGCTTTCCATTCCGGGCATTGGGCGCACCAAACTCGACAACTATGGGCAGGAAGTGCTGGAGATTGTCTCGAAGTACTGACGACGGGCTCGTAGAGGTGTCACTGTGGACGGCATGACCGATTCCACCGCAGTGGCATGTTCGTCATGTGGCGCACGGATGCCCAGTTCCGCAGCAGCGGCGGTCGCCGGGTGGATGCACGAGATTGACTCGCGCGGGAGAGAGTCTTGGGTGTGCCCAGAATGCGCCCGGCGTAATCTCCGGTCCATTGAGGCGCGGCTCGATGAAGAATGGTGGTAACGCACGTCAGCATCAGAAAGGTCGAGCGGTGCCCAGGTGCCTGGGTGACCAGTGCGGGCCGTGGGGCGGCCGTGAGCTCTCAGAGCTTTAGTCGGCGTCGGTGAAGCCGGGCAGCCATCGCTCCACGATCGCGCGGAACGGCGCGGTTGCGTCGAGCTGACACAGCACACCCAACGAACCGAACGTGACACGGTGGATCATGAGGTATTCCGGAGGCAGATTCAAATGGCGGGCAAGCTTCGACTCGGTGGTCGATAGATCCGCCATCTTCGCTGCCTGGCGCTGCATCCAGGCTCGATTGAAATGAAACAGATCAGGACCGAGAGGCTCGGTGAACGGCGCGACGTAATTGAGCAGCGCCTGCGGATCCGGATTGAACTTGCCAGTGACGAAGCTGGCGTCACGAAGCGCCTCAAGAACGGAGTCCGCGTCACCCTGGAGCGCAAGGCGCGATATCCGCCCGATGATCGGTGGCGTACCGTCCGGCAGTGAGGCCACCGACCCGAAATCAATGACGCCGAGGCGACCGTCATCGGTCAGTATGTAATTGCCCGGGTGCGGGTCGGCGTGCAGCAGCCCCACTCGTTGCGGTGCCGAGAAATGTAGCTCGGTCAGGAATTCCGCGGCGCGATCGCGTTGCTCTTGTTCGCCGTGATTGATGATCGCGGCCAAGCCGGTGCCGTCGATCCATTCTGAGACCAGCACCTTAGGGGAGCTGGCGACGATTCGTGGTACCAGGATGTGTTCGTCGCTCGCATATTCGCGGGCGAATGCGCGCTGATGATCGGCCTCCCGTATGTAGTCAAGCTCCTCGAGCACCCTGTCGCGCAGCTCCGTGACCAGAGGGCGGATCTGTAGACCAGGAATGAGCGGGCCAAGTAGCGGAGCCATCCGGGCGAGCTGGTCCAGGTCGGCTTTGAGTGCACCCGCCGCCCCGGGGTACTGGATTTTCACGGCGACGGCCCGTCCGTCGCGCCAGGTGGCTCGGTGTACTTGTCCGATGCTCGCGGCTGCTGCGGCTACGTCGTCGAACTCGGAGAATCGGTCTCGCCAACCCGTGCCGAGCTGCGCCGCTAGCACTCTATGCGCAGTGGCTATCGGCATTGGCGGGGCAGAGTTCTGCAATTTGGTGAGCGCTTCGCGATACGGCGCGGCCATTTCCTCGGGGATGGCTGCCTCGAACACGCTCAATGCTTGGCCGAACTTCATGGCACCGCCCTTGAGCGTGCCGAGAACATCGAACAGCTGCTCGGCGGTGCGCTGCTGCATGGTAGCGGTGACCTGGTCGCGGTCCCGACCGGCTAAACGTTGCCCCCATCCGAGGGTGAACCGACCGGCTGCGGCCAGCGGTAGTCCGGCGAGTCGGGCGGTACGGGAGATCGAGTTTTCCGGAATGTCCGACACATGTTCCACTATCTCAGATTCCGGCGGAGTCCGTGGTTAGAGACATCGTCCGGGTGGGCGAGTGGGCCACGTGTCGGCATCGGCATTCGTCGTGTCTCGACCACGCACGCCGTCGCGGGTAAATAGATCCGGCCAATTGTTCGAGAGTGGCATTAACACTTGCAGGTTTGCGCAGCGCGTCGATCAGATCGAGCACTTGCCCGGCCGCCAGCGAGGCTGCCGACTGTGCCAGCGGCGTGGAGGGTTGCGGTGACGGCTGCGCCGCGGCTGCGACAGTGTGCCAGTCTGGGTCCAGATCCAGACGGTGTCGATCTATGCAGTTAATGCAGGTGGAGAGGCCGGGCAGTACCAACGGCCCCACGATGAGTCGCGAACTCGTGACCTGAATCGGTAGATGAGGCACTACCTGGGTGATCAGCGCTGCGACGCGTCCGGGCGTCGGTAGCCGCGGCCCGGCCAATACGGTGATGTTCGGTCGCGTCTGCGATGCCGGCGGGCGATACCGCACCTGCAGGGTCGGACGGCCCGCCAGGTCGGTGTGCGGCAGTCGACGGGCCGTGGGAGGCTCCTTCGGGCCCGTCGCGCCCGGCTGCGCCGACTGGTGGATGCGGCCGATGCCGGCGGCCTCGAGTAGCCCGCCCATAAGGTCGGCCACCAGACCCGAGCCCTCGATCACCACGATGGCGTCCGCGCGAGCGGCGAGGGCCCTGTCCGCTGACAGACGACCGAAGCGGTGGATCAACGTCAGCCGCTCGCCGGTGAGATGCGGCGGGTAGATTTCGCTGATAGCGCTGGGCTCGAGCAATCCCTCGTCCGCAAGCAGGCAGAACAGCGCTTTC
Organism: Nakamurella sp.; assembly: GCA_039924545.1. GTDB lineage: Bacteria > Actinomycetota > Actinomycetes > Mycobacteriales > Nakamurellaceae > Nakamurella. The sequence goes on from JBDTAR010000084.1 coordinate 10,555, forward strand.
CACCGCTCCGGGTCGCCGCCCAGTATCGCTATCGCGTCGGAGAGGCTGCTGGTGTCGTGCAGATGCCTCAAAACGCTGCTGGCATGTGGAGGTACGTTCGCTATCAGCACGCGACGTGGTGCCTCGGTGCCGATCTGAATCGTCGTGTCGTTTCGCCGGAAAACCACCAGATCCGGAGCCAGCGAATATCCGGCGGAAAAGTCAATCGCTGCGGGCATATTGTGCCTTTCCCGGGTGTCGGCGCGGCCGCAATGCTCGGCCGGGCTCAGCGTGGCAGAGTTTGCCGGCACGTACGCACTGTGTCCACAATTCGCAGGTAAAGGCACTAGTCGGGATATGAAATCGGCCGGTGAGCCCCGTTGGGAGCTCACCGGCCGACTCGAACCTGGCCGTATTAAGCGGCAAGGCCTACTAGGTCTTACTAGGCCTTGCCGAGGATGCGGTTCATCTTCGTACCGCATACGGGGCAGATGCCCTTCGCCATGCGACGGCCGTTAGTCTCGTGTACTTCGCCGTCGAAGTCGCGCTTCTCTTTGCACTTCACGCAGTAGCCGTTGTAGCTCTCAGCCATAGGAACCCCTTTTCGGTCGAGCCTGCCGACGGTGGCAGGCCGAGTGTGGCCGGGCCCGTGACCCGGAGTCGGCCATAACCGTACTCGCCTGCGCGGCGCCGTGCGTGGAACTGGCGTATTTGGTGTCTTCGTGGTGTCGATCGAGGCCCACTGGTAGGTCAACTATGTATGACGCCCGAGCGGGTGCCCAAGCCGAACCCTGTCCGAGGTCAATGGGAGACTGTCCGTCATGAGCTACCGCGCAGACGAATCCAGATACGAACGTCATTCCTATCGCCGAGTCGGCCGAAGCGGCCTCACACTGCCGGCCGTGAGCTTGGGGCTGTGGCACAACTTCGGTGATGATGTCCCGTTCGATCGGCAGCGCGACATCCTTTGTCGCGCATTTGATCTCGGTGTTACCCACTTCGATCTGGCAAACAATTACGGGCCGCCTTACGGCAGCGCCGAGACAAATTTCGGCCATCACATGCGGAACGATTTCCGCCCGTACCGAGATGAGCTAGTGATCTCGACCAAGGCGGGCTACGACATGTGGTCCGGTCCGTATGGGGACGGGGGTTCCCGCAAATACCTGCTGTCGTCGCTGGATCAGTCATTGGGCCGGATGGGTCTTGACTACGTGGATATTTTCTATTCGCATCGCGCCGACCCCGACACGCCGCTGGAAGAGACCATGGGGGCGCTGCATACGGCCGTGCAGTCCGGTAGGGCGCTCTACGCCGGGATTTCGTCATACTCGCCGGAACGCACCCGACAGGCCGCGCAGATCCTTGCGGAAATGGGCACGCCGCTGCTGATCCATCAGCCTTCCTACTCGATGTTCAACCGATGGATCGAAGAGGGACTTCTCGACACGATCGACGAACTGGGTGTGGGGTGCATTGCGTTTTCGCCACTGGCGCAGGGCATGCTCACCGATCGGTACCTCAACGGGATCCCTGAGGGCTCACGCGCGTCAAAGGGTCGGTCACTGAGCCCAGACCTGCTGACGGATAAGGCGCTCGGTCAGATTCGTGGCCTGAACAGCATTGCGGACGGTCGCGGGCAGAGCCTGGCGCAGATGGCCTTGGCGTGGGCGTTGCGCGATAGTCGCGTGACATCCGTGCTCGTCGGCGCGTCATCGGTAGCGCAACTTGAGGCGAACGTTGGCGCCGTAGCCAACCTCGATTTCACTGCGGATGAGCTTGCGGAAATTGAGAAGCTCGCGGTGGAGTCAGGTATCAACCTGTGGCACCCGTCTAGCTCGGTGTAGTCCCACGCTCTAATAACCCACCCGCTTCCCGTGTTACCCAGGCAGGGCCATAGGCCTCTCTAGGTAACGCGGGAGGAGGGTGGCAGTATTACTGCGCGTCTGGTGCGGTATCGCCTGCTTCTGTGGCGTCCGGCTTCTCGATGTCGGCGATATCCCAGTCACCGGAGGCTTCTAGCAGTGCAGCGAAATCGCGGTCGCGCTGCAGGAATCCCTTCGGGTCGTCCAGATCGGCGCTGGTGGGCAGCAGATCGGGATGTGCCCAGAGTGCGTCGCGACCGTCAGTTCCGCGTGACGCATCTAGCCCGAGCCAGAGTTCGGCCGCGCTGCGCAATCGACGCGGACGTAACTGCAGCCCGATCAACGTTGCGAAGGTCTGTTCGGCGGGACCGCCGCTTGCACGGCGACGGCGCATCGTCTCGTGCATTGCCGCGGAGTTCGGTAGCCGCCCACCCACCGACTGGTCGACGACTGTGTCTACCCACCCTTCAACGAGGGCCAGCAGAGTTTCCAGCGCGTGCAGCGCCTGCTGCTGATCGGCGCTGACCGACGGTTCGAACATCCCCTGCGACAGCGCAGCTTCGATAGATGCGGGGTTGCTGGGATCGATCGTCGACGCTAGTTCTTCCATCGCGGAGAAATCCACCGTGATCGCCCCGGCGTAGGCGGAGATCAGCTCAACAATCCGGTCTTTGATCCAACTGGTGTGCGCAAAGAGGCGATGGTGCGCGGCCTCTCGCGCAGCAATGTAGAGCCGGACTTCGTCCTCGCCGAGCTCGAGGCTGGCACTGAGTTCCGCAATCGACTTGGGCATTAGCGCCGCAGTACCGGTCGGGCCCAGCGGAAGACCAATGTCCGTGCTGGTGAGGACTTCGGTGGCAAGCTGGGCTAACCCCTGGCCGAGCTGGCTGCCGAACGCCATCGCGCCCATCGACCCCATCATCGCCAGCAGCGGACCCGCCTGCGCGCGAGCCTCCGCAGGTAAACCCTCGATCCATGCCTGTGACACACGCTCGGCGATGGGGGAGCACAGGGCCTGCCACGCGGGCATGGTTTTGTCGATCCATTCGCGCGCAGTCCAAGCGGTGACAGTCCTTGCGCCGACCGGGAATGTTGTCGAACCGTCAAGCCATACCTCAGCGAGAGCGACGGCGTCCTTGATGGCGGCGAGATCTACTGACGACACCGGATGAGATGCAGGGACCTGTGCCGTGGCCATCTGCCGCGCGAGCTCGTAGTTGACTGGGCCGGCCGACGTGTCGGCGCCGGTCGCAGACGCTTGCGACATCATCTGACCTAGTTGCGACAGCACTTGACCGAGCTGTCCAAGGTCGAATCCGCCCGACGTGGGGCCGGTCGCCCCTCCGGAGTTAGATCCCTCGGCGGAATTGTCTTCACCAGGTGCAGAAAATCCGAATGGCAGGTTGCTCATACTGTTCACGGTACTGATGTTCCAGCCGGGATGACGCCGCGCCTCCTGCTCTTGGCTCGTTTCACCGGGTGCTCCGACGTCCATTTCTACGTCCGGTGATCAGACTCGAACTAGCGCCGCCCGCCGGACCGGTGCTGCATGCACCCAACGTTTCCACGTAGGCTCTGCGAACGTGTCGGAGATTCGCGGGAATGTTGCTGAACCGCCGCAAGCGTCAGAGCCTCGTCGGACTCGGTATTTGCCGCAGTCTGCGCGGGCGCGGACGCTGCTCCTTGGCGGAACGCTGACAGCAGTGCTTTTGCTCCTCGCCACCACTGTGCCCGTACCATTCGTGGCGCTCGGCCCTGGCTCGACATTCAACACGATTGCCGCTGGCCAGGATGACCAGGCAGTCATAACTTTCAGCGGCGAAGAAATTCCGCCTGCGGCCGTCGAAAAACCGACCGGTCACCTGAATATGCTGACGATCCGGGTGGTCGACCAGGTACCGCTGATCGAAGCGGCAGTCATGTGGGCATCCGGAACCTACCAATTCGCGCCGCGCGATGAGTACTACCCGCCGGATAAGTCCAAGGAGCAAATCACCGAGGCGAACGTGCAGATGTTCAAAGACTCACAATCGGCGGCCGAGATTGAAGCGCTGCGATACCTCGGATATCCGAACATTGTGTTCGTCGGCAGCATCGAAAAGGGATCGCCGAGCTGGGGCCTGTTGCGCCCGGACGACCAAATCGTCGCAGTCAACGGCCGCCCGGTCTCCGACTACCCCTCGTTGAAGACTGCCATGACGTCTACCCGCCCTGGTGACAAGGTTGCTGTGACCGTATTGCGCGCTGGATCACGTATGACGGAATCCGTAGTGCTGGGCGCGAACTCAAAAGAGGGCCCACAGGGGTTCCTAGGGGTAGGCGTGGCCGAGCGGCCGACGGCTCCGTTCTCCATTCACATTTCGCTTGAGGACATCGGCGGGCCATCGGCCGGGTTGATGTTCACCCTCGGCATCATCGACAGGCTTACCCCCGGCGACATGACCGGCGGAAAGTTCATCGCCGGAACTGGCACGATGGGCCTCGACGGGAACGTCGGCGCCATCGGAGGCATCACGTTCAAAGAAGTGACTGCTCGAGCGGCCGGAGCGGATTACATGCTCGTTCCGGCGGAGAACTGTGCCGAGGCTCGGACCGCAATACCGGACGGGCTAACGCTGGTCAAAGTGCACACACTTACAGACGCACTGTCTGCCGTCTCGATGATTTCTAAGGGTGGGACGCCGCCCGGCTGCTAGGCGAGGCGCGGTCCTACGACTCGAATGTCGCATGCAGCGCGGCCACCAGGTCGGGTGCCAAATCAGGGCTGTGGGTGACCGGCCCGTCGGGCGCATGGCGCCATCGCAACGCGCAGGCACCGTTCGGCCGCTCGCGCATTACTCCGACAGCCAGGCGCCCCTCGGCCAGATCGTCGCCGTTTTGCACCATGATTTCGAGCACCAGAACACATCCGACGATCTCGTCCGGCCACGCGATCTTGGCTAGCGCGTCAGCGATAGTGTCACCGGGAAATTCGCCCTGCTCCACCGGCGTGAAATGCGGCGCGCTGCCGGTCGCTGTGGCTGTCGGGTCGCCGACTTGATCCCCGCCGATTTGATCCCCGCCGACTTGATCTCCGCCCGCTTGATCCCCTTCCGTTTCATTCCCTTCCGTTTCATTCCCTTCCAAGCCAGGTCCGATCTGACCGATTAAGCCCGGCTCGTGGGCCAGTAGCTCCGCGGTAGGAACCAGAGCGAAAAGCTGTCGAGGGCTGTCCCAACCGACCTCGTCGACGAATTTCTCGACCTCGTCGACGGCACTCTCAAGAGCGTGGTCAAGCGCATTGCGGGGCTGATCGAATTGTGTGGGTCGCGTCACGCCAGTGATCCTCGCATGCGGCCGAACCCGCCTGGCGCACGGGTGCGGTCACTTAATGTCGGGGGTTGTCGCTAGAGTAAGGCCCATGCGTAGCGTGCGCACGGCGTTTCCGATGTATCCGGGACGCTGTGGAATGCGCTGCGCAGTATCTCTGTGAATTATCTCTGTGAATTGTGAACTGCGTCGGAGAGATGTGCATCGTCTGGTGCGTGGACCGACGTCGACTGCCTCACGGCCGCCCCGAAGGAGTTCCATCCGTGGTCACGCCACCCCCCGCCGGTATGCCGGTTCTCACGCCGCGCGCAAAGCGAGTACTTATTGCTGTTGCAGCGCTGATAGTCGCAGCGATCCTGTGGTTCCAGTTCGTGGGCGTTTACGTCGATTACGCCTGGTTCCGCGAGATCCAGGCGACGGAGGTGTTCTCGGTTCAGCTGTGGACTCGTGTGGTGCTCTTCGCCGTCGCAGGTGTGGGCGCGGCTCTCGTGTTGATGCTGGTATTGCTGTTGGCCTATCGCAGCCGCCCAGTCTTTTTGCCGACTAATGAGATTGACCCGCTGGCTCCGTATCGCATTATCGTCAGTGCCCGGCCGAAGCTGTTCGGCATAGGCGTGCCAGTAATCGTGGGCTTGATCTGCGGCTTGTCGGCGCAGAACTCGTGGCAGACCGTCCAACTGTGGATGCACGGCGGGAACTTCGGCACTGTAGACCCCGAGTTTGGGCACGATGTTGGCTTCTACATCTTCCGGCTACCGATGATCCAACTCATCTTGTCCTGGCTATTCGAGGCCACCGTGCTGGCATTTCTCAGCGTGCTCATTACTCAATACCTCTTCGGCGGAATCCGTCTGGCCGCCGGCTCCCACCGCAAGGTCACTGCGCAGGCGGCATTGCAGCTGTCCCTACTGGTAGGCGTCTTTGTACTGATCAAGGCCGTTCAATACTGGTTCGATCGGTACGACCTACTCTTTTCTGACCGAAGCGGAATCTTTACCGGCGCTTCGTACACCGACGTACATGCCGTACTCATGGCAAAGATCATCTTGATGTGCATTGCCGCGATCTGCGCGATTGGCTTCATCGTGGGTGGGGTGCTCAAGTCGATCAAGCTGCCGGTTATTGCTCTGGCGCTGATGGTGGTGTCCAGCGCCGTCGTCGGCGGCGTATGGCCGCTGATTTTGCAGAAAGTTGTGGTTGACCCGAGTGCTATCAGCCGTGAGGCGCCCTATATCGAGCGCAACATCGCGGCCACACGCGATGCTTATGCAATTGGAAGCGATCACGTCAACTACGTCAGCTACAACAAGGATAAGGACGGCGTAAACCCCGCATCGTTGGCCGATGCAGAGCCAGGCACAGTGAATAACGCGCGTCTACTCGACCCGAATCTGCTGTCCAGCACGTTCACCCAGCGCGAACAGTTGCGAAACTTCTATGGGTTCGCCGCGCAGCTATCCGTCGACCGGTACAAGGATGGCACGAATACGTCGCGCGACTACATCGTGGCTGCCCGCGAAATTGACGCCGCTAACTTCGGGGACAGCCAAGCGGGCTGGATCAACCAGCACCTCGTATATACCCACGGCGACGGCTTCGTCGCGGCGCAGGCGAACACGTTGTCGGATGGATACCCAGTCTTTGAGGTATCGGACGTAGCGAACCCAAAGGGCGGCATTCCCGTCCAAGAGCCGCGTATTTATTACGGCTCGTTGGCCCCCGATTACGCCATTGTCGGCGCGCCGAAGGGAACGTCGCCGCGTGAGTACGACACCGACACCACCCAGTACACCTACGAGGGGACTGGCGGCGTTCCGGTCGGCGGGTTCTTCGACCGACTGATCTTCGCTACTCATTACAGTGAGGCCAATTTCCTCTTCTCCTCGGAAATCAATTCGGATTCTAAGATTCTCTACAACCGTGATCCACGCGAGCGCGTGCAGAAGGCGGCTCCGTTCTTGACCGTTGACACCCGGCCGTATCCGGCCGTTGTTGACGGGCGTTTGGTATGGATCGTCGACGGTTACACGACTGCGCAAAATTACCCTTATGCACAGCAGGTATCCCTTGCGGACGCGACCATTAACTCGCAGCAGGCAGCGGGCCGTGCGGCGGCGCAGGCCAATGAGCAGGTGTCATACATTCGCAACTCCGTGAAGGCGGTTGTCGATGCATACAACGGCACCGTCAAGCTGTACCAGGTGCAGGACAATGATCCTGTGCTGAAGGCGTGGGAGGGCGTCTTTCCGGGGCTGATTTCGCCGGAAAGTGACATTACGCCGGACCTGAGGGCACACTTCCGGTATCCAGAGGACCTTTTCGAGGTGCAGCGCGGGCTGATCGGTAAGTACTACGTTTCTAGTCCAACCGAGTTCTATCAGGGCTCGAACTTTTGGAAGGTGCCGAACGATCCGACGGAGACTGCTGCGTCGGCAGCTCAGCCCCCGTACTATCTGGAAATCGCGCTGCCCGGCCAGGCTAAGCCGCAGTTCGTTCTCACCAGTGCTATGACCTGGTTCCAACGCGAATACATTTCGGCGTACATTACCGCCGGAAGTGATCCGGGCCAATACGGAAAAATCACCGTTCAACAGTTACCACCGGAGACTCAGACCCCGGGCCCGGTTTTGATCCAACAGTTGTTCAACTCGAATACCACCATCAGCAACTATGTGACCACGCGTAATACGCCCGGACGATCACAGGTGCTCACCGGCAATCTGCTGACGTTGCCAACAGACAAGGGCTTGCTGTACGTGGAGCCGTTGTACCTGCAAGGAGTGTCGACGAGCTCGTACCCGCAGCTCGGTCAAGTGCTGGTCTGGTACAACAACTCGGTCGGCATGGGGCCGAACCTCCAGGCAGCATTGGAGAATGCTGGCCCGGCAGATCTGAGCGCCGTGACCCCAGGCACCAGCGGTAGCACCACGCCGCTGCCGACGACGGGGACTTCCGGGCTGCCCACAACCGAGTCTGGTGGTGTGAGCCCTCCGAGTAGCAGTAGCGGACCGTCTGTGTCGCTGTCTGTCCCTGCCAACGCGGGCCAGGCGCTCGCGAATATGCAGCAGGCCCAGCAGACGCTGTCCGAAGCAAAGTCATCCGGTGACCTGGGTCGTATCGGCAATGCAACACAGCAGTTGTATAACGCCGTGCAGCAGTATCTGGAGCTCTCTGGGCCCGTGAAGACCACCTCAGGCGGCTGACCGACAATCCGGATGGCCTTGTCGCCTCGTTGATTGCCGGTTCACGCCGGCCCCTCGCGCCCCCGCCGTGCTCGCACGGCGGGGGCATCGTCGTACCGGTTGTGTCGTTTGCGGTGACGTTGCGTATTGCGCGGTCAACTAGCCCTGCGCCGAATGGGCGCCGCCCCTGAGTCTTGCGCCGCGCCTGCAATGTTGCCGTGTGCGGGAAAAGTCCGTTGGTTGCTCATCAAATCCGTCGTATGGCCGATTATTGGATGTCAGCCGCATACGGATGGAGACCTCATGGACGATATGGACGAGATTGTTCAGGAATTTCTCGTAGAGAGTGCCGAGAACCTGGATCAACTCGATCGCGATCTCTTAGCCTTGGAAGCCGCGCCAGATTCGCGCGATAAGCTCTCCAGCGCGTTTCGTACTATTCACACAATCAAGGGCACCAGTGGGTTCCTGGCGTTCGGTCGACTCGAGAAGTTGACGCACACCGGTGAGTCCCTCTTGTCTCGGTTACGTGACGGCCACCAGGTGATGAAAACTCCGACGGCTGATGCGCTGTTGGCCATGGTCGATACGGTGCGTTCGCTGCTCACGTCTATCGAGGCAGACGGTACCGAGGGCGACGTTGAGATCGAATCGGTGATGAACCAGCTCAAGGCCCAAGTTTCTGACGGGTCGGGTCCCGCAGCAGTGCCTGCCGCTGTGAACTCAGCCGCAACGGCCGCGGCTGCCGTCAAGTCGGCTGCGGAGGCCCCGCCGGCAGCGAAGAAGGTGCCCGCAGTGAAGCCAGCGACGAAGACGCCCATCCCAGCGGACCCCGCAGTTGCCGAAGGGTCATCGGACGCAAGCGATAATGACGCGGCCGAGCAAGTTGCCGTTCCGGCCACGGCTGAAAAGGCGGTAGCGGCACCGGTGGCGGCTGCGGCCCCGGTACCTGCGGCCCATCTCGTGCCTGCCGTGCCTGAGGTGCATACGAAGAAGGTCAATGCTCGGACACGCTCGGTAGCTGAAAGCACGCTCCGTGTAGATGTCGACTTGCTGGATGCCCTCATGCGCCTTGCTGGCGAATTGGTGCTCACCCGCAACCAGTTGCTGCGCGGTGTCGGCGAAGTTGCCGATCCTGCGCTGGCCCGTACTACTCAGCGATTGAATGTCATCACGACGGACATTCAAGAGAGCATCATGAAGACTCGAATGCAGCCTATCGACCACCTGTGGTCGAAGCTCCCTCGTGTGGTTCGTGATCTCGGTGCACAATGCGGCCGCCTGGTGCGCATCACCACGGCTGGGCAGGACACCGAGCTGGATCGCGCTCTACTCGAAGCAATTAAGGATCCGTTGACGCACCTGGTGCGCAACTCAGTCGACCACGGCATTGAAAACCCTGATGTGCGGGAGGCCGCTGGTAAGCCTCGCGAAGGCACGTTAAGCCTGCGCGCTTACCACAACAGCGGTCAGGTCGTTATTGAGGTTGGCGATGATGGTGCTGGAATTGATCCCGTCAAGATTCGTGCTAAGGCGCTAGAGCGGGGCTCGCGGACGGCAGCTCAACTCGACGCGATGTCGGATGCCGAGGTTTTGCAGCTCGTCTTCGAGGCTGGCTTCTCCACGGCGGCGGCTGTCACGAATGTTTCCGGTCGTGGCGTCGGCATGGACGTGGTGAAGACGAACCTGGAAGCTATTGGTGGCGCCATCGACCTCGACTCTGTTGTCGGCGAAGGCACTGTTTGTCGGATGCGGGTGCCGCTGACGTTGGCGATCGTTCCAGCGCTGACTGTGGAGGCAGGCTCTGACCGTTATGCCGTCGCACAGGCGAGTCTTTTGGAGTTGGTCGCACTCGACCCGACGCAGGCTGCGTCGCAGATAGAGACGGTTGCTGGCGCTCCGGTTTATCGCTTGCGAGGAGCACTGCTACCTCTGATTTCGCTCACCGGGATACTGTCCGGTTCCGATTCGTTCGAAGTGCCGCATGGCGAGGTAAGCCAAGTCATCGTTGTATTGCAGGCCGGTAACAGGCGCTTCGGTCTACTGGTAGACCGAGTTCTCAACACCGAAGAAATTGTCGTCAAGGCGCTCAGCCCGCGACTCAAGAACATCGGTGTGTACTCCGGAGCGACAATCCTTGGTGACGGAACTGTCGCACTGATTCTGGACGTGCAAAACCTCGCGCGTCGCGCCCTTCGTGGGGACGCCGCGGAGCGGGCTGCCGAGGCGAATGCCCGGCGAGGCGCCGTCGTAGTGAGCGACGCCGAGCGCCTGCTCATTGCCGGCGTCGGCGATGGTAGTCAGGTCGCCATACCGATGTCGATGGTGACCAGGCTGGAGATGATCTCAGCAGACAAGGTCGAAAGTGTCGGTAGCCGAGAGGTGGTTCAGTACCGCGGCAAGATCATTCCGTTGATTCGCCTCGATCGGCACCTCGGTGTCTATTCCGAACGGCAGCCATCCGAACTTCCGGTCGCCGTGTACTCGCAGGCTGGGCACAGCGTAGCGATCGTCATGGACGAGATCATTGACATCGTCGAACATGAAGCTGCGGATCGAAGTGAGGTCGACGATCGTGGTTTTGTCGGCTCGGTCGTAGTGCGCGGGCAGATTGTCGGATTGCTCGATGTGGAACAGGCGATCGCGGCTGCTGATCCTGGATTCTTCTCGGCAGTGCGTGCCGAACTTGCGGCCGCTGAATTGAATGGCAGCGCCGGCGGGTTCCTCCCGTCGGCCCGGTCCGGCGTCGACGATGGGTTCGGCGTGAAGGATGCAGGCGTGAACGATCTCGTAGGAGTGAACGGGCGATGATGACAACCAAGGGTAAGCAATACGCGACATTCTGGCTCGGAACAGGTCTGTACGGCGTCGAAGTAGAACGGGTACGTGAAGTGCTGCGAGAGCAGGACATTACGCGAGTCCCGCTTGCTCCCTCCACTGTGGCCGGGCTTATCAACCTTCGCGGTCAGGTCGTCACCACCGTCGACCTACACGAACGGCTTGAGTTGGCTGGTGAGCGGTCAGCTGAATCAATGTTGGTCGTCGTACTTGTCGGTGGTGAATCGGTAGCGCTCTTGGTCGATCGCATCGGCGGAGTAGTTGACGTCAACGAAGATCAGTTCGAGCCGCCCCCAGACACACTGGTCGGGACTCTGCGCGAACTCGTGTCAGGTGCCTACAAGTTAGAAGGGCAGCTGCTGCTGAGTTTGGATGTCGATACGGCGGTGGCCGCATAGCGGCTGTGTGCATGTGCGCGTGCGCTGCTCGGTAGTCAGGAGCATGAGAAAATGAAAACGGTAGTTGCGCCACAGCTAGCGCTCTAGCAGAGCGATTGTCGGGTGACGGCGAATATTCTGCATCGGCAGTTCCTGAGGTGCTGCGACAACGAATTCGCGGCCAGTACACAACCGGTGCTGGGGGAGACGGGACCCAGGGGTCGCGAGAAGCCCATTTCCGTGGACTTTTTGTGAACAGACGTGTGCGCACCAAGATTGGCATCGTGGTGTGCGTACTCGCGGCGGTGGCCGTTGGTGCAGTCACTGTGGCAGTCTCCGGACTCTCCCACGCCGGCACCGAGATCACCGGATTGGCGAACGCACAGGCGACCGTCGTCGCCCCTCTTGGTGCTATTCATCAGGACGAATTGCAGGCGCGGACTCTCATCGCGCAGTTTGCCATTTCGCCGACCCCCGACGCGCAAGAAGCCGCTCTGGCCGCCATGACCGAGACAGATAATGACATTGCCGACCGCGTTGCGGCGATCGACGCAATCATGGCTGTCCAGTCCCCAGCCCCGTGGCGATCGTTTCAGAACTCGTGGGCCGACTTTATTAAGATGCGCGACACCGCACTGATGCCGATGGCTCGGTCGGGCGACTTTTCGTCATACCAGAAGGTCTACGATACCGCCGCCGTCCCGATCATTGCTGCCTTGTCCGGCGCCATGAACTCGCTGGATGCTGCCGCAACCGACTATTTTGCTTCTGTTGCCGCTGCATCCGTGGCGCATAATGACGCTGCTGCAGTGACGGTGTGGTGGGTGCTAGGCATTGGCTTGCTGGTTTCTCTGCTTTTGGGCTGGACGGTGGCGCAGGCGATTCGTCAGCCCCTGTCGCGGGTGAAAGCGGCGTTGGATGCAATGGCTCGCCGAGATTTGACCGTGGAAGCCAATGTTCATTCAACCAATGAAATCGGTCAGATGGCGCACGCGTTCAGCGTTGTGCGGAAAAACATGCAACACGTGATTTTCTCGGTGGTGTCGTCCGCGCAGGCCGTGGCGTCGTCGGCAGAGGAACTGTCCGCGTCGGCAGTGGAAATTTCGACCGCGGCCGAGGAAACCAGTGCTCAGACAGGAGTGGTATCAGCGGCATCAGATGAGGTGTCCCGCAACGTACAAACGGTCGCAGCCGGCGCGGAACAAATGGACGCGTCGATCCGCGAGATTGCAGTGAACGCGAATGAGGCGGCGAAAGTTGCTGCGAACGCGGTGGCTGCTGCGGAGGCGACGAACGAAACAGTCACGAAACTCGGTGTGTCGTCGCAGGAGATCGGCGCCGTGGTCAAGACGATCACCTCGATCGCCGCCCAGACGAACCTGCTTTCTTTGAATGCCACGATCGAAGCCGCCCGGGCCGGTGAGGCAGGCAAGGGGTTTGCCGTCGTCGCCAACGAGGTCAAAGAGCTCGCCAAGGGAACGTCGCACGCAACCGAGGACATCGTGGCGCGGGTGGAAGCAATTCAGGCAGACACGGCCCGTGCCGTCACGGCCATCGAACAGATTGCCCAGGTAATTGCGCCGATTAGTGACTATCAGATGACGATCGCCTCCGCGGTGGAGCAGCAAACTGCGACCACAAATGAGATGTCCAGGAACGTTGCCGATGCGGCTTCCGGTACCGGCGAGATTGCTTCAAGTATTACCGGGGTCACCACCGCGGCTGCTTCGAATACGGAAGCCGTGAACCAAACTCGGGCTGCGATTGACGAACTCGCACGCATGTCCGAAGGCCTTCGCGCTGAAATCGCAGCCTTCAGCTACTAGTCGCGCAGCACCACGGCCTGGCCCCGCGGCATCATTTCGAAGCACAGTGATCGCTGCACCGGAATTTGCCGACGGGTCCTTCGGGGAAATTCTGTGGCGAATTGAAAGCGGCTACGGATGGCCGTCGCCGAACAGGATCGCCTCGGATGTCACCGGCGTTTCGATGGCGGCGTCGTCGATGACACGGGCTATCAACCAATCTCGGACCGCAATCAATGAACTTGCGGGCGTGTCTGCCGATATGAGTAATGAGTTCAAGTCGTTCTCTATCTGACGGCTTGACAACCAACGTGAGCGAGGACCGTGCGCGATGATTTCGGTAGTAGTGGCTGATGACTCGGCCCTTGTGCGCCGCCTCGTTTCAGGGGTTTTAAACGGCGCGCCGGACATCCGCGTAATCGGCGTGGCGCACAACGGTGCACAAGCCATTGAGCGAGTTGCCGAACTTCAGCCGGATTTGCTGACTCTCGATATCGAAATGCCGGTGATGGATGGGCTCGCCGCGATGCGAGAGCTACACCGCCAGTTCCCCCGCTTGCCAGTCATTATGGTGTCGACCCTGACCCAACAGGGTGCCTCGATTACGCTGGATGCCCTCGCCGCTGGCGCGCGTGATTACGTCACGAAGCCAACCAACTCCGCGAGTCTGGCGGACTCGCTCGAGGAGTTGCGCGACCAGCTGGTTCCACGCATCCGGGCGTTGACCATGCGGCGTGCGCCGCTTCCACGACCTCGGCAGGCGTCCGCTAGGACGCCGCCAGTGCGCGGCGTCGCGCCCGCAGCGAAGGAAAAGCGCCGAGCGAGTGCGCGACCGACTCAGATTCTGGCGATCGGCTCGTCCACCGGTGGACCTGACGCGCTGGCCCGTGTGCTTGGTTCTATTAAGGAACGCCCAAGTGTGCCGATTGTGGCTGTTCAACACATGCCGCCGGTATTCACGGCAATGCTCGCCGGGCGGCTCAGCCGGCTCGGGCCGATCGAGGTCGAGGAGGCACAGGACGGCCAGAAGCTGGCGCCGGGGGTCATGTACCTCGCGCCGGGTGGTCGGCATCTAGAGGTGCAGCGGCGGGGTGCCGGTGTCTTCACGAAGCTGCATGATAAGGACCCGGAAAACTATTCCCGACCATCGGTTGACGTGCTGTTCCGGTCCGTTGCCGAGGTTTATCCAGGCAGCGCGATCGGCGTCATTCTGACCGGAATGGGGCACGACGGCCGTGGCGGGTGTGAGCGGATGGGGGCAGACGGTTCGCTGATCGTCGCGCAAGACCAGGAGAGTTCAGTCGTGTGGGGTATGCCGGGGTCGGTCGCTGAGGCCGGGTTAGCAGATGTGATTTTGAGTTTGGACAAAGTTGGGCCGTACCTCTCCGATCAGCTACGTGCTGTCACAGCCGGACGACGATCTGTAACGGGGGTGGCGTGATGCCAGTAGGAGCAGGACAGTTCACCTGGGTGAGCGAATTGGTACGTCGGGAGGCGGCCATTGTCTTGCAACCGGGTAAGGAATACCTCGTTGAGGCACGTTTGCTGCCATTAGCTCGCGCTGCCGGTTTGCCAGATACGGACTCGTTTGTTCGAGAGGCGCAGCGTCCGGGGAACCTTGCGCAGCGGCGCGCAATTGTGGAGGCATTGACCACGAACGAAACGTCGTGGTTCCGCGACGCGGGGGTCTTCGAGTCATTTCGCAAGGAAATGCTACCCAAGCTCGTCGCAGGTCGGATGGCGCATCAGCCTATTCGAATCTGGTCTGCCGCGTCTTCGACGGGGCAGGAGGCGTACAGCCTCGCAATGATGATTACCGAGGAACTTGGGCCGGCGCGGCGATTCGAGATTATAGGTACAGATCTTTCCCGCGGGGTGCTCGAACAGGCCAGGCAGGGTCGATATACGCAAATGGAAGTAAACCGCGGGTTGCCAGCGAGGTTCATGGTGCAGTACTTCTCGCGCTCCGGAACCGGTTGGCAAATCAGCGCGGAACTGCAGCGCAACATACAGTTCCGTGAACTGAACCTTGCAACGCCGTTCCCGCCGGGGTTACCGACCTTCGATGTGGTGTTCCTGCGAAACGTGCTCATCTATTTCGATACATCAACGAAGCAGGCCATTCTCCGTCGTGTGCGACAGGTGATGGCACCAGGCGGCTGGCTCATTTTGGGCACCGCAGAGACCACTCGAGGAATTGATGACGGGTTTGAACTCGTCCGAATGGGCGGACTATCCGCATATCAGTCCGTCGCAAGCCCCTCACTAATGCTGAGCGGAAGGGTGTGAGAAACGTGTACGCGATCGTAATTGACGATTCGTCGGCCATGCGCATGATTCTGAAGCGCATCGTCACGAATTTAGGATTCGACGTCACGCTGGCGGAGCACGGCAGAGATGCGCTGGAAAAGATGGAATCAGCGGATCACGCGTTCGACGTCGCGCTAATCGACTGGAATATGCCGGAAATGAACGGCTTACAGTACATTCAGGCAGTTCGTGACGATCCGCGCTATAGCGCGGTGACGTTAATGATGGTCACCACGGAAAGCGAGCAGGGCCAGATGGTTCGGGCGCTTGCCGCGGGCGCCCATGAGTATTTGATCAAACCGTTTACCCCGGATGCGGTAGCGGAAAAACTGGAGTTGCTGGGGCTTATCAGGCCCGCGTACTTGACGGCAGGAGTGTGACCCATGACAGAAACTATCAGCCCGGCGCTGCCCAGCTCCGTGGAATTGGGGGAAATTGTCGAACAGGTGTGGTCATCATTCCTGGACGGCGAGATCATCTCGATGCCCGGTGAAGATGCGCCGCCCGCACACAATCAGCAGATGGTCGCGTCCGTGTCCATTAGCGGTGATTGGACTGGGCACCTGATGATCGTCACGGGCAAAGACTGCGCGGAGCTTATTGCCAGCAACATGTTCCAGATGGAACCTGACGAGATATCCACTGCGGAGGTCGCCGATGCTATCGGCGAGATCGCCAACATGGTTGGCGGAAGCGTAAAAGGCATGGTGGGCGTCGCGGCTGCCCTGTCTCTCCCGCAGGTCGTACTTGACGCCTCTGCGCTAGTCAATCTGGATGCACGCAAAGTTGTCAGCGTATCTGCACAATGGAATGGGCACCCCGTCGAGATTTCGCTCTGGGAGCGGAGTACTGTCGGTCGCTCGGAAACCGCACGGAAAGGCGCCTAGGCAATGCGAATTTTAGTAGCCGACGACTCGATGGTCATGCGTCGGATTGTTATCCGGACCATGCGTCAGGCCGGATACGATGTGTCCGACATCGTCGAAGCGTCCGACGGACGTCAAGCGTACGAGACGGTCATGTCTGACGAGCCTGACCTGGTGCTGTCTGATTGGAATATGCCCGAAATGACGGGTATCGAATCGTTGCGTGCCATCAGGGCGGCCGGGTCTAACGTGCTATTTGGCTTTGTGACGTCCGAAGGATCGGACGAAATGCGCGCCGAAGCAACTGCAGCTGGCGCGGCATTCTTGATTACGAAGCCGTTCACAGCGGATACTTTCCGTGACGTACTGGACGCGTTCGTCTAGTTCGCCTACCTTGCTACAAGTCGGCCGCATTACACGCTGGAGAAAGTGATCGATGACAAACCTTCCACCCGTCAAGCTGATCAAAGACGTGATCGACGGCATGCTCGGCAAGGAAATTTCCGTCTCATCCGCGAACGCAATGACGTCTGCGGATACGATTGGCGGCGCGCTCGCCGTCTACGTCGATGACTCAAATCGCCTCGGCGCGGTGGCTGGCTGGGATCTGCGGGGCGCGGCGAACATCGGTGCCGCCGTCGCGCTAGTACCGGTCGGTGCTGCCGAAGATGCGGTCGAGGACAAATATCTGCCGGATAATCTGCTGGAGAACCTGGGCGAGGTCAGCAATGTACTCGCGTCGGTATTCCAGATTCCGGGCAACCCGCACCTGCGCCTGTCGATGATGCACCGTCCGATTAACGGTGCCGACAACGATGCGATCAATTTGCTGTATGCGCTGGGTAATCGTATCGACCTGTCGCTTGACATACCGAAATATGGTGGGGGCCGACTGGCGATCTCGTTGCGTTTCTAGTCGCAGGTACTTGTGACGCGCGTGACCGGCAGAGGCTTGCTCCGCTCTTGGCTCGGGAATAACCGGGTATGACGCTGTCCTCGGCGGTCCCCGCCGCCTAGCGCTGCTCTGTCACGGTCGCCCGTGAAGCCTGGTACAGTAACAAGTGCGGCGCGGGGTGGAGCAGCTCGGTAGCTCGCTGGGCTCATAACCCAGAGGTCACAGGTTCAAATCCTGTCCCCGCTACTAAAGAAAAGCCCCTGATCAGGCGTAACAGCCCGATCGGGGGTTTTTTCTTTGCCGAGAATATGGGCTTGATGGAGCCCGTGACAGAGATATGACACGAATTCAACGTGATCTTCAAGCGCCGTGGTGATCACCGGGGGCCTGGTGGAACAAATTCGCACCCTCTCGCCATGACAAGTCCTCGGGTCTACTATTGGCGTCATGTCACGCAACCGGCTCGATCCGGGCACGTTCGGTTTAGTGACTGTGCGCCGCGCCGCGGACGGCCGCTGGCGCGCCAGTTGTCGGCTGCGGGACTTCGCTGGCGAGTTCCGTTACATCAACCGGATCGGGTCCACACGCGGCCGTGCTGAGG
>JBDTAR010000085.1:0-15916 GCA_039924545.1 Nakamurella sp.
CGTGGTGCCCTGCGGGCTCAACTTCCGAGCCCTCCGCTGGTCGTGATCGCCCCGTTGATAGTGAACGCATCTACGGTGGCGTCACCGAGGCCGTACTTCTCGAATATCGCGTGGTAACTGCCGTCGGCCGCCATCGCCTGCAGCGCGGCCTGCACAGCCTTCTGCAACTGGTCGCTGCCCTTCGGGAAGACGATTCCGAAGTAAGACTCGTTGTACGGCGGCAGCATGATCAGCTTCCCGTTCGACTCGTGTGCGACCTGCTCGCCGGACACGGAGTCGACCAGTGCGGCGTCGGCGCGGCCGGTCTGCAGGGCAAGGATCATCTGGTTGTTGCCTGGGTAGATCGATGGATTGATCGCCTTTTTACCGTCCTTGACGCACTTATCGCTCTGGAACGTGGCGTCGTCAACCTCGGTGGTGCCCTTGTCGATAGCGATGTTCAAGCCGCAGAGGTCGTCCGGAGTTTTGATACCGTGCGGGTTGTCTGCTGGCAGCAGGATGCCACCACCGGCCTTCACGTAGTCGACGAAGTCGACCTGCTTTTCCCGGTCCGTGGTGTCCGTCATGGCCGACATCACCATGTCGTAGCGGCCGGCAGCGAGACCCGGGATCAGTGAGTCGAATGCGGCATTCTGGAACTCGAGCTTGACGCCGAGTTGTTTCTCGATGCCGTCCGCAACGTCTCGGTCGAGGCCGACCACGGTCGTGTTGTCGGCGGCGTACGCCTCGAACGGTGGGTATTCGATGTCGCTGCCGACAGTGATGGTGCCTTTCGCGGCAAGGTTCGCGGGCAGCAACGACTTGGGGTCGACTGCGGCAGAGCTGGCTCCCGAACTCGATGCGTCGGAACTACCTGCGGCTGTGTCAGGAGTTTGCGAGGACGAGGCGCTGGGCGACTCGGTTGCGGCGGCGGAGGAAGTGCTCGAGGAAGTATCCGACGATGCGACGGACTGCCCACCGGATGTCGGGGCGTCACTAGCCCCAGTGGTGGAACCGCAGGCAGTCAACACCAACGCTGCTGTGCCTACGACGGCGACCAAGACGGTCCGAATCGGCCGGTGCGATCCGAAAGTGCGCAGTTTCATGGGGATTTCCCTTCAGGTCATGGTTCTGAGGAAATGCGTGGAGAGGGTAAATCTCGAAGCGTTACGCAGTGGCAATTCGGGCTACATGCTTGTCGCGAGGTTAGGTTGAATATCGGCGATCGCAAATGACTGTTCTCAAGGGTTAAGAATCAAATATCGGGAACCTTGACGCAGCGATGGCTTTACCGGTACGCGAAATCCCGCGTCAACGATCTTGGGATTTCTTACGAGTCAACTTGTCTCGATACCGCGCTACGCCATTTGCAGATAGGCGTCGATCACCCGCTGGTTGCGACGAAGCTCGGTAGCGGCGCCGGAAAGAGTCATAGTGCCCACCTCCATTACGTAGGCGCGATCCGCGGACGCCAACGCAACGGCCGCGTTCTGCTCCGCGAGTAGCACCGCCACACCGGAATGCGCCATGCGGACAAGATGCTCGAAAAGCTCATCCACCACGACAGGCGCAAGCCCCAGGGTGATCTCGTCAGCGACGAGAAGGCTCGGCTGCACCATCATGGCCCGACCCATTGCCAGCATGGACTGCTCGCCGCCAGAAAGGTTGCCCGCAAATTGGTTTCGTCGGCGCGCGAGTGATGGGAACATCTCAAAGACCTGATCAATCAATTGACTAACCACAGCAGGCTGCGCGGTCGCGGCGACCTTCAGGTTTTCCTCCACAGTGAGCCCGGAAAACACCCGGCGGCCTTCTGGAACATAACCGACACCTAGTGCGGTTCGCCGATGCGCGGGCGCAGCCAACAGATCTCGCCCGTCGAGCGTCATCCGGCCGGCCGCCGGAACCAGCCCCATCACAGCCTTGATCAGGCTTGATTTTCCGGCACCGTTTGCGCCGACTACCGTGACGAATTCTCCTGCGGCGACTGTCAAGTCAACCTTGTGCACAGCAGACACGTGCCCATAGTTGACCGCGAGATCGCGGATCTCCAGCAACGCTCCGCCGGGTTCGTTTCCGCCCGATCCGAAGTGTCGCGGGGTGGTGACGTTCTCACTAACGTGCACGCGCTCGCCGTTGGCTTCCGACTGCGCAGGCCCATTCTCGTCAGCCGAATGCTCCTCCCCGGAGCTGCCGAGATAGGCCTTGATCACTTGTGGATCGGCCCGCACCGAGTCCGGTAGCCCTTCGGCGATAATCTCGCCCATGTCCAGCACCACCGCGCGGTCGACAAGCGACAGTGCCCAGCCCACATAGTGTTCCACCAACAGAACGGACACGCCGCGACCTCGCAAACTGGTAATCAGCGCGCCGAGAGACCGCATTCCGTCGGCCCCGATTCCAGCCGCTGGCTCGTCGAGCAGCAGGAGTTTCGGATCGCCAGCGAGCGCCCGCGCAATATCCAGCCGCCGCACATCGCCGATATTGAGAGCGTCGGCGCGGGTGCCAGCGACGTGTGACAGGCCGGTGTCCAGTAACAACTGATCGACCCGTGCGAGCACGTCTTTGTCGGCACGGTAGCGGCGTAGTGCTCGGGACGGGCTGAGGAGACGCTGCCCAGCAGCTGCGATTGCCACATTTTCGACGACGGTAAGCGACTCGAAAACGCGGGAAACCTGGAACGTGCGGGCAACGCCACGGTGGCGCATCGTCGCTGGTTTAGCGTGATGCACAGGTTCACCGTCCAAGCGAATGCTCCCGCTGGTCGGCCGAATAACCCCGGCCAGCACATTAAACAGCGTCGTCTTGCCGGCACCGTTTGGCCCGATCACGGCACAGAACTCGCCGGGCTCCAGTGACAGGTTGATCTTCGATAGGGCTTTTACTCCGCCGAACTGGACGGTGACGTCTGTGACCTCCAGGAGGGGCATCGGTCAGTCCTTCCCGTCGCCGGGTTGTTCCGGCTCGCCATGGACTGCGACGGACATTGCCGAAGCGGCATCGTTGCAGGAAGCGTCATATTCGGTTTTCGGCGGTCGGGAAAATAATCGCTTCCACGCATTGGCCGCGGCGCTGTCAGTGCCGATGATGCCGTGCGGCTGGAAACGCAGTACCAGTACCAGGATCGCGCCGAAGATGAGCAGCCGGTAGTCGGACACAAAACGGAATGCCTCGGGCAGTGCGCCTAACACGATCGCGCCGAGAATGGCGCCGCGGATTGTGCCCACCCCGCCGAACATCACCATTGCGAGCATGACGATTGACTCGGTGAAACCGAAACTCGTGGGAGTGACGGCCGACAAGAACGGTGCGTACAGCGCGCCTGCCATGCCGGCGATAGCTGACGCCACCACGAAAGCAGCAATCTTGAACGAGGCGACGGGGGTGCCGGAGCTCGCCGAGGCGAGCTCGTCGTCGCGTATGCTCGCGAGCCCCAGGCCGAGCCAGGTGCGGGAGATATATCCGCTGACCGCAACGGAAATCGCGAGCATCACAAGGCCCAAGAGGAGGAACTCTGGGTTGCCGAACTCGTGTCCGCCGATCGACGGGAGCGGTATCGCGTAGACACCGGTAGCCCCGCCAAACCATGGCACGTACTGGAAGATCGCGACCACCACGAAGTTGAGCCCGATAGTGACGATTGCCAAGAAATCGTCGCGCAACCGCAGGCTGATGACGCCGAGGACGAACCCTGATAGGGCCGTGACGACAATCGCGATCAACACGCACAACCAAAACGACAACCCGTAGCGGGTAGAGAAGACGGCGACCATGTATGCGCCTATCCCCAAGAACGCGCCCTGTGCAAGATGCGGCTGCCCGGCATAGCCCACGGCGATATTCAAGCCGACCGAGAGCACTGCGTAGATCACTACCGTCGTTGCAATGACGAGGAAATAGCTCATGCTCGCGTCACCCCCTTCGGCAGCAGCCCCGCGGGGCGGATGAGCAGGATCGCGATCAACACCAGGAATGCGATCGTGTCGCGCGGCAGAATAAACCCCCAATAGGTGTTGACGACCGACTCGGCAAGTCCAATGACAAAGGCGGCGAGGATCGTACCCATCGGGTTTCCGAGACCGCCGAGCACGATGATCGCGAGCATCTTGTAGGCGGGCACGTCGCCCATATCAGGTGTGACGGTGTTGTACCGGATTGCGAACAGCACCCCGGCTAAAGCGGCGAGCGCGTATCCGGTAGCGAAGATCCCCGCGATGACTCGGTTCACATTGATGCCCATGGCTCGCGCGGTTTCCCGGTCCTGCGCTGTGGCCCGCCAGGTGAAGCCGAGCCGGGTGTGCCCGAGCACCCACCAGCTGCCCAGTAAAATCACTACACCGATGACCAACATGAGCACCTGCACGCCGGTGACGGGTGTGCCAGCGATGGTGCCGTGCGGCAGAGGTACGTTGACCGGGAACTGGTAAGGGTACGGCCCCCAGATCAACCGGAAAGCCTCTTCCAATGCGATGAAAATGCCGATCGAGGCGACTAGCACTACTAGCGGTCCACGGTCCAGCAGTGGTCGATACAGGAAGCGCTGCAACAGAAGCCCGAGGATTGCCGCGCCAGCCATGCCCCCTAGGGCGCCCAACCACCAGGGCAAGCCGTGCCGGAAGAGAGTGACTCCCAGGTAGGCGCCGAGCACCAGCGCTGCCGCGTTTGCGACATCCAATACTCGCAGCAGCCCGTAAACCAGGGAGGGGCCCAGCGCGAGCAGTGCGTAGAGAGCGCCGACGGTGACGCCGTCGACCAAAGCCGGAAACATATCACTCCTTCCGGGTCCAGGCGGCCGTCTTATGACGGTTCGACGGCCGACCCTGCCTGTCGAGCTGGGTCGGCCGCAACGAACTGCGTCATAGTCAGGTCAGGGATTGATGATGTCCGGGTCGTCGACGGTGCCGTAGTGATGCACCGCTCCATCCTTGAACACCTGCAGCTCCACGGGGTGCACGGAGATGCGGTTGACGAACTTCTCGACAGTGCCGGTGACGCCTTGGAAGTTGGCCAGGTCCGTGATGCCGGCCTTGAGGTTGTCCGCGGTCGTGCCGTTCTTCGAGGCGGCTTGAAGCACCTTGAACGAGTCGTACGTAGTGGCCCCGACCATGTCGGGCGCGTGACCGTAGGCGGAGGTGAAATCCTTGATGAACGCCTGCGTGGTCGGATCGGTGCTATCGCGGTTAAGCACCGTGGTGAACACCATGCCGTCCGCGAGCTTTCCGTTCGGTTCGATGAACTGCTGCGTCGAGTCGATGCCTTCGGTGCCGACGATCTTTTGGGTGAGGTTGCGCTGCCGGAACGCCGTGAGGAACTGTTGGCCCTCGGCGGCGTACTCAACCATGTAGAAGCCGTCGGCGCCGGCTGCGACGGCCTTGTCGATTACCGGGCCGAAGTCTTTCTCGCCGAACTGGTTCTTGTTTGTGGAGACGATGGTCGCGCCGAGTTTCGCCGCCTGCTCCGTGAATCCCTGGACGAGAGCCGTGCCGAAGTCGTTGTCGATGGAGATGATCGCAATCTTCTTTGCGCCGAGGTCTTTAATGAGCGCTTGTGCGCCCGCCTTGCCTTCGACCGGCCCGGACGTGGCGATCTGGAAGATCTCGTCGCCGGTGCCGGGAATGCCCGGGTTCACGGCGTAGGCGGCGAGCATCGGAACGCCAGCACGCTGGAAGATGGACGCAGCCGCCAGGGTCTGATCACTGTAGGAGCCGGATACCACGGCTGCCACGTTGTCTTGGGTGGTCAGTTTGGTCGCGATGGACACGGCCTGCTTGGGATCGGAGCCGTCGTCGTACTGCACGAGCTGGATCTTTTTGCCGTCAAGGCCACCAGCGGCATTGATGTCCTTCACGGCGAGTTGGGCTGCGTCCAGTGCGGACTTGCCATCGGAGGCTTCGCTGCCGGACTGCGGCGAGAAGAACCCGATCTTGATCGTGCCGCCGGAGCTGTTTTCTGAACTGGAGTTGCTGGCCGATACTGAGCCCGCAGACTGTCCTTGGTCGCTTGAGCCAGTGGTGCTCGATCCTGATGAGCAGCCAGCGAGTCCGGCAATGCCGAGCAGCGCCGCGGCCGCGACCGCGGTGACACGTGCCGTAGATGTGCGTTTCATTCGTCCTCCATCCGAACGGTGAGACTCGCCACCGCAGTGGTATTCCGTCTGTCGGTCGGTCTACTGCGCGGGGCCGTCATGTTGATGCCGACGATGCCATATGGTTTTCACCAGATGGGGTGTTGATTCGCATATGTTAAGAAATCCACACAGCGTGACACCCGGATCGTTATCCAGGATGACCTGGGCGAACCAGAGAAGTGACTGGAGCGGTCGCACGCAGACCCGTCACCGAAAAGCGTCAGTCGCGGCGACTCCAGTGGTAGCGCCACTATTTATAACGTCCTCCTCTCCGTAGCGGACACTGACCTGCAATGACGACGGGTTGTGGATGTGGCCTCAGAAAGTAGCGCGGGGCTGCCGATGTACTGACTACGGCAGTGAGCCGTGACGCGAGCGAACTGCTGTACTTCCGGGAGGTCCGATGGGATATCACGAGCCCAAGGCCCGGGACTTGTTGGAATTGGTCGGTCGGGTCAGCGCATATGCAGGCACGGCGACGAGTACGGCTGAGGTGCTGGAATTCGTGGTGGCGGAGGTGGCACGGGCCGCGGGGTTTGCCGTGGGCCATGCGTATCGGTTAGATGGTGGCGCCATGGTGGCGACCGGCGAAAGCTGGTGGGTGCGCGAATCCGCCGATACGCCGCGCGACATCACGTCATTGCGTGAGATGTCGGAGAGCGCCACATTCCTTGCTGGAGTAGGGCTTCCGGGCCGGGCGTTGGGGCGGGCGGAGCCGACGTGGTACACCGATTTGACGGATTCTTCGGTAGCTGGCGTGCTGGCCCGGCGAGAAGTGGCACTTTCCTGTGGACTTAAATCCGCGTTCGCGTTTCCCACGCTAGCGGGGCGTCGGGTAGATGCGGTACTGGAATTCTTCGCTGACACTCCGCGACGCGCAGACCCGAGGCTCATCGAGGCCTGCACCACGATCGGCCAGGCGATTGGCCAGGTTTTCGAACGTATCGAAGCGCACCAAGGCCAGCGGGCGGTGCAAACCCACGCTCAGTTAATTCTGGATAATGCCGGGGATGCGTTCGTCGCTATCGACGGCGACGGGACTGTGATCAGTTGGAACCGCGCTGCTGAACGCATGTTTGGCTATGAGGCCGTCGAGGCGGTCGGTCGTTTTATGCCGGATCTGATAATGCCGCCCGAGTATCGCGCTGGTCACAATGCGGGAATCGAGCGATACAAGGCCGCAGGGCACGGCCGGGTTCGGGACCATTACGTCGAGCTAGAGGCGGTGCGCAAAGACGGCGAGAAGTTTCCCGTCGAGATGGCGTTTTGGGGATTGAAGCAGCAGGGCCGGTGGCAGTTCTACTCGTTCGCCCGCGACATTACCGAACGAAAGGCGCGCGAGGCCGATCTGGTGTATCGCTCGGTGCACGACGAGCTCACTGGGTTGCCGAATCGCTCCGCAGCAATGGAGCACATTACCAATGCTCTCGATTTTCGGAATAAAAATGGTGGCGAGATTGCCGTCCTAGTAGTGGATCTCGATCGGTTCCGGATTACTCAGGAGCGCCTCGGGCACGGCACTGTCGATGCGCTGCTAGTCGTCGTCGCGGAGCGGTTGCGTGCCTCTGTGGGCGATGCTGGCTGGCTCGCCCGCGTCGCTGACGATCAATTCGTGATCGTCTGCCCCCAAGACTCCGGTGCCAGTACTGCCGTCGACTTGGCGCACCGGGCACAGACGGCGTTCGGTGAGCCGTTTCAGATCAAGGACGACCAAGTGTCGATTGGAGCGAGTATCGGAATTGTGCTGGCGTCGACGGACAGCGATACGGCCGACACAATACTGCGGGATGCGGGCGCTGGCCTATCTGTGGACCGTGAATCGATGCGCGGTGCGGTCAAGGTATTCGACCGCGGAGGTAGATCGAGGATCCATCGGCGGCTTTCCACCGAACGCGATCTCGCCGACGCCATCGACGGTGAACAACTGAGGTTGCACTACCAACCCGTGGTGGATTTCGCCGATGGACGCATGGTCGGTGTGGAGGCACTGATTCGCTGGCAGCACCCGCGACGCGGGTTGCTCGCACCGGGAGCCTTCATCGACGTGGCCGAAGAATCCGGGCTCATCGTCCCAATCGGAAACTGGGTGATAGCCGAGGCGTGCCGACAGGCAGCTGAGTGGCAAAGGCATGGCGTGGAACGGCTCTCGGTCGCGGTCAACCTGTCGGCGCGGCAGTTCACCCAGTCGACATTGGTGTCCGACATCGTTCGGAGCGTGCATGATGCAGCCCTTGACCTGGCACGGTCCGAAATGGTTTTCGAGGTGACAGAGTCCCTACTGATGAACGATCCGGTCGAGGCGGCGACGACTCTGGCCGCTCTGCGCGAAGGGGGCTTTGGTATTTCACTCGACGATTTCGGCACAGGCTACTCGTCACTCGCGTATTTGAAATCGTTCGCCGTTGACACCATAAAAATCGACCGATCGTTCGTCATGGATATTGCTACCGATCCGCGCGAC
Organism: Nakamurella sp.; assembly: GCA_039924545.1. GTDB lineage: Bacteria > Actinomycetota > Actinomycetes > Mycobacteriales > Nakamurellaceae > Nakamurella. The sequence goes on from JBDTAR010000085.1 coordinate 8,568, forward strand.
CGGGCCATTGTTGCCGCCGTTACTCGGCTCGGCCACGCGCTGGGCCTCACGGTATTGGCCGAGGGAATTGAAACTGACGCTCAGCGGACGTGTTTAATCGATCTCGGCTGCGATCTCGCACAGGGGTACCATTTTGGCCGCCCGATGCCGGCGGCGGAGATCATGGCACTTGTCTTATGACTGTGTCACTCTGATATTTACCGTCCAAGAGCGTGTCAGCTAGGAGACGGTGTGCCAGCAAGTGCAGCCGAGGGCGCGTCCCGCGAAGCAGCAAAGAAGATCGCCGTTTTCGCGAATAGGCAGTCGGGCCGGGGACCCGCGCTGCTGAGCGTGCAAAGCGCTCAGCGCATCCTGCACACGACATGAGATGTCTTTGTCGCCATGGGATCCGACGGTTTGATCACCGACTGGAACGGCGCGGCAGAAGCGATGTTCGGCTATTTTGAGGCCGAGGCCGAGGCACTGGGGTAGCCGGTATCTACGCTGATAATCCCCGAAAGATTTCGCGCAGAGCACGATGTTGCGGTACACGAATTCGTCGACACTCGACGCACGTTGGAGCCTGATGACATGCCTAGTGAATTCGGCGAATTTGAGGCTCTACATCGGTCGGGGCGCGAATTCCCTGTCGAAATCACGCATTGGTGGATCGAATCGGAAGGGGAAATCACGTTCCACGCGTTCATCCGCGACATCTCCGAGCGGAAAACACGAGAACAGGAGTTAGCGCTGCGATGACAGCGCGAGCTGGGGCTGGTCTATCGGACGTGGCACGATGACCTGACCTGACCTGACCTGACCGGACTCGGGAACCGGACACTGGCGCTCGAAAGGATCGGCCATGCGCTGGTACGCCGGGAACGTTATGGCGGCGACCTGGCCGTGCTGTTTGTGGACCTTGACCGGTTCAATCTCGTTAACGACAACCTCGGTCACGATGCTGGCGACGAACTGCTGTGTGTGGTTGCCGATCGGCTAACCACCTCGGTGCGCGCAACCGATTCCGTCGCGCGAGTGGCTGGTGACGAATTCGTCGTCATATGCGATGAACTCGATCGCCCGGACGAAGCGCAGGTTATCGCCCATAGGATCCTGAGTTCCTTACAGGAACCCGTCGATTTGGCCGGCGAACGGGTACGTGTGCGCGGCAGTATCGGCATCGCATTCGCGCATGGCGACACGGATACTGCCGAAGATCTGCTGCGCGACGCAGCTGCCGCAATGTACCGGGCAAAGGAATCCGGCCGCGCCCAGGTCGCGGCCTTCGACGACAGCATGCGGCAACGGCTCCGCAACGAACTGCATATGGAGCGAGAAATCGCTGAATGCCTGGACCGCGGCGAGCTCCGCGTGTGGTAGCGGCCGATATTCGACCTGCGACGTGGCATCGTCTCCGGAATGCACCCGAAGGTTGTCTGGCAGCACCCTCGCCTGGGTCTGCTAGGACCGTCCGACTTCACGCTGGTTGCGGAAGAAGTGGGCGTGATGCCTGCGATCCTGGATTGGGCCGTGCACGAGATCTGCGATCAAGCTCGGACGTGGCGAGGTGCCGGAAATTCAGACTTCTTCATCGGCTTCGACCTCTCCGCACGGCAGATTTCCTACCCATCATTCGTGTCGGAGCTGTCCGCTGCCATGCGCTCGAGGGAACTTGCCGGTTTTATGCTGAACATCTGTGTGCTGCCGCCCGGCAGGATCGCCCCGACGGACGATGAGGTGCTGCTTAGGGCGCTCGACGCTCTCCGGTCGCTGGGTATCGCCGTCGGGGTTAACGGATGCGGAGCAGAGAGCTCAGTGTTGTCTTGGCTAGCGGATATACCATTCGATACGTTCAAGATCGCGCCACATTTCGGCTCGGCGATCGGTGTTAAATCGCGCACGGATCATATGGTGTCGTCCCTGGTCACGATGAGTCACGACATGGGTATGACAGTGGCTATTGATGGCATATTTACGCCAGCGCAGCGCAGTAGGGCGATGAAACTTGGATGCGATTTCGCCGAGGGAGCGCTATTCGGTGAGCTCGCGCCGCCGCCGCCATCCACGTCTGCGCCGCTACTAGAAGTGTGACTTCCATGCGATCAGGTGCGGTGTCAATCCTGATCCGTGACCGTGATGCAGGTGTGCACATGAAGTCCCGGTAGAATTCGGGACGGCCGATTCACCTGGATCGATTCACGGTGGCGCGGATACGGGTGAAGGGTAGGCGCAACGATGGCTTTGATCGTCCAGAAATATGGCGGTTCTTCGGTTCAAGACGCCGAGCGGATTAAGCGCGTCGCCGAACGGATTGTGGCCACCCGCAAGGCCGGAAACGATGTAGTAGTCGTCGTCTCGGCGATGGGCGATACCACCGATAATCTGCTCGATCTAGCGAAGCAGGTCTCACCGGTGCCGCCGCCGCGCGAACTGGATATGCTGCTGGCCTCGGGGGAGCGCATCTCCAATGCCCTAGTCGCCATGGCGATCGACGCGCTGGGTGCGAAAGCCCGCTCCTTTACTGGTTCCCAGGCAGGCGTCATCACCACCTCGGCGCACGGCCGGGCGCGCATTATCGACGTGACGCCGGGTCGTATCCGCAAGGCGCTGGACAACGGCAATATTGCTCTTGTCGCGGGCTTCCAGGGCGTGTCGCAGGACACGAAGGACGTCACCACGCTGGGCCGCGGTGGCTCCGACACCACCGCCGTAGCAGTTGCTGCCGCTCTGGGCGCCGACGTGTGCGAGATCTACACCGACGTCGACGGTGTCTACAGTGCGGATCCGCGCATCGTGCACGATGCAGCCAAGCGCGACCGCATCACCTATGAAGAAATGCTAGAAATGGCGGCGTCCGGTGCGAAAGTGCTCATGCTGCGCTGTGTGGAATATGCCCGCCGTTACAACGTGCCCGTGCATGTTCGATCGTCATACTCGGATGAGCCGGGGACGATCGTCACTGGATCGATGGAGGACCTTACTGTGGAACAGGCAATGTTGACGGGCGTCGCGCACGACCGCGGCGAGGCGAAGGTGACTGTCACCGGCGTCCCGGACAAGCCGGGCGAAGCCGCGAGAATCTTCCGCACGATTGCGGATGCGGAAATCGATATCGACATGGTTGTTCAGAACATCTCCGCGACGGCCGACGGTCGCACGGACATCACGTTCACGGCGCCAATGGCCGACGGCCCGCGGGCTGTCGCGGCGCTAGAGGCTCGGCGTAGTGAGATCGGCTTCGACAAGATCATTTACAACGAGCATGTCGGCAAGGTGTCGTTGATCGGTGCCGGGATGCGGTCGCACCCGGGAGTGACCGCAACGTTCTGCGAGGCGCTCGCTGAGGCTGGCGTCAACATCGACATCATCACCACCTCGGAGATCCGCATCTCGGTTCTGGTGCGTGACGTGGAATTGGATGACGCCGTTCGTGCGCTGCACGCGGCGTTCGATCTGGGCGGCGACGAAGAAGCAGTGGTGCACGCAGGGAGCGGACTATGACGATTCGAACGACAAGTCAATTGGCCACAGCTCAGTCGACCGCAGTCGCCGGCATTGAGCGGCTGGTGACGAAGGCAGCCAACGGCGGGCTGGTAGTCGCGGTTGTCGGTGCGACGGGCCAGGTCGGCCGCGTCATCCGTGAGATTTTGGTGGAGCGGAAGTTCCCCATTTCACGGGTGCGTTTCTTCGCGTCGGCGCGGTCCGCTGGTTCGGTGCTGTCCTTTAATGGTGCCGACGTGGTGGTGGAGGACGCGGCGGACGCCACTGCCCAGGATCTAGCCGGCATCGACATCGCGCTGTTTTCTGCTGGCGGGTCGACCTCCACGACGCTGGCCCCGAGGTTTGCTGCGGCCGGAGCCGTCGTGGTCGACAACTCCTCGGCGTGGCGCAAGGATCCTGGGATTCCCTTAGTGGTGTCAGAAGTGAACCCCGCCGCGGCGCTGTCCGCGGACCAGGAGCGCGGCGGTCGCGGCATTATCGCCAATCCCAACTGCACGACGATGGCCGCCATGCCGATCCTGGGCCCGCTGCACAATGCGGCTGGCCTCAAGCGGCTGATTGTGTCGTCGTACCAGGCCGTGTCAGGCAGCGGGCTCGCTGGCGTACAGGAACTCGCCGGACAGGCCGTGGCAGTCGCGCCACACGCGGCCGATCTGGCCCTGAACGGGCATGCCGTCGATTTCCCCGCGCCGGTCAAGTACGTTGCCCCGATCGCGTTCAACGTGGTTGCGATGGCTGGTTCCATCGTGGACGACGGCTCGGAGGAGACCGACGAGGAACAGAAACTGCGCAACGAGTCCCGCAAGATCCTGAACATCCCCGATCTGTTGGTGTCCGGCACCTGCGTGCGAGTTCCGGTCTTCACCGGACATTCGCTGTCGATCAATGCAGAGTTCGATCGGCCGATTACACCGGACGAAGCACGCGCGATTCTCGCGGGCGCGCCTGGGGTGGTCCTGACCGACGTACCAAATCCGCTGCAGGCTGCCGGTACTGACCCGTCGTATGTGGGCCGGATCAGGCAGGACCAGTCGGTGGCCGACGGCAAAGGCCTGGCTCTCTTCGTGTCCAGTGACAACCTGCGCAAGGGCGCCGCGCTCAACACGATCCAGATAGCCGAGGTTCTCGCCGGAATCTAGTTTCGCTGATTGGTGAGGCGTGGATATGGCGCCGTGCAGTAAGCGGTGCAATGCTGAGGTGACTGAGCGCTAGTCACATGGAGGCATGACATGCCAGCACAGCACACAGCGGCCGGGGCAGAGTTCCGAGCGGCGCGAGATTTCCTGCAGTCGCATCGAGACAATCTGGACGAGGCGCGTGCAGGCTTCCACTGGCCGAAGCCGGCCGAGTTCAACTGGGCGCTCGAGTGGTTCGATGTACTTGCCGATGAGCATCCCGACCGGGCGGCGCTGACGCTCGCTGAAGCTGACGGATCTTCCGCCTCGTGGACGTACGGCGACTTGTCGCGGAGGTCTGACCAGGTAGCTACCTGGCTACGTGGGCTCGGTGTTGTTCGCGGCGACCGAATCATCGTCATGCTCGGAAATCAAGTCGAGTTATGGGAATCGATCCTTGCCGCTATCAAGCTGGGCGCGGTGATTATCCCGGCCTCGACGCTGCTGTCGTCCGTGGATCTGGTGGATCGTGTCGAGCGCGGCAACGCTAAATTCGTCATCGTCCGCACTGTCGATACCGCGAAGTTCGAGGATGTGCCGGGAACGTTCGTCCGGGTGGTCGTCGGTGGGGGTGCGGGTGCGCAAGGCTGGATCCACTATCGGGACTCGTACAGTGCCAGCGCAAGGTTTGAGGTAGCTGGCCCGACCCCGTCCGGTGACACGCTGCTGCTGTATTTCACCTCAGGAACGACGGCGCTGCCGAAACTTGTTCAACACAGCCATATTTCGTATCCCATTGGGCACTTGTCAACAATGTATTGGATCGGCGCTCGGCCCGGCGATGTGCACATGAATATCTCCTCGCCAGGCTGGGCGAAACATGCGTGGTCCAACATTTTCGCACCGTGGAATGCCGGCGCCACTGTCTTCCTTTACAACTACGACCGCTTCGACGCCTCGGCGCTGATGGCGGCGATGGGGGCCCACGGTGTGACGACATTCTGTGCGCCGCCGACCGTGTGGCGCATGCTGATCCAGGCCGATATGACACAGCTCATAAATCCGCCGCGGGAAGCGCTCGGCGCGGGTGAGCCGCTCAACCCGGAGGTCATTGACCAGGTAAAGAAAGCCTGGGGCGTCACCATTCGCGACGGATATGGGCAGACTGAGACCTGTGCACAGGTCGCGAACTCGCCCGGCGAACCGGTGAAGGCTGGATCGATGGGGCGGCCACTGCCCGGCTACGAAATTGCACTAATCGATCCAGCGACAGATGGCATTGGCGACGAAGGTGAGATCTGTATTTCCCTCGCCGACCGCCCCGTTGGCCTCATGACCGGATACCAAGACGATGCCGATCGCACCGCCGAGGCGATGCGTGACGGTTACTACCACACGGGTGATGTCGGATCGCGAGACGCGGATGGATACATCACGTACATCGGGCGTGCGGACGACGTGTTCAAGGCGTCCGACTACCGCATTTCGCCCTTCGAGTTGGAGTCGGCGTTGCTGGAGCACCCATCTGTGGTGGAAGCGGCCGTGGTGCCCTCACCGGACGCCTTGCGGCTCAACGTTGCTAAGGCGTATGTGACGCTGGCGGCTGGTTATGAGCCCAACCGTGAGTCGGCGTCGGCCATTTTCGCCTACTGCCTGGCGCACCTGTCGTCGTACAAGCGGATTCGTCGCCTCGAATTCACTGCGGACTTGCCGAAGACGATCTCGGGCAAGATCCGCCGCGTGGAACTGCGCCACCGGGAGAGCGAGCTACACCCGGGCGGTGCGGTAGGTGAATCGGCGCAGGAATTCCGGTTGGAAGACTTCCCAGAACTGCGGTGAGTCGCTCACACTTGTGGGGCTAGCGGGCTGCGCGGCTGGACTTTTCGGCTTCCGGACGGTCGCGTAGCCGGATAGGCCCCAGGTTCGTCGAGGTCACACGACTAGATGGCTGCGGACGAAGGCGACTTCGGCCGCGACCTGCCGGATGCGCTCCGCGACCACCATGGAGCCGTGCCCGGAGCTGAACCGATACACAGTGAAATCCTTGCCGAGCTTCGTCACCTTCTCCAGGTAGTTGTCGATCTGCCGAATCGGGCAACGCGGGTCGTTCTCACCAGCAAGGATCAACACCGGCGCCTCGACGTACGCGGCCAAGGACAGTGGTGAAGAATCCTCGTAGGCCAGCGGCCTTTCAGACGGGGATCCGCCGAACAGTGCGCGATCGTAGGCGCGCATCGGCTCCATCTCATCGGCGTAGGCAGCGACGTAGTCGGCGACTGGAACACCCGCGACGCCGCAGGCCCAACGACTCGGTTGCGCACCTAGCGCCAGCAAGGTGAGGAATCCACCCCAGGAATGCCCGGCAATTGCGCAGCGCGCGGGGTCGATCAGCCCGCGGACCGTGAGGTAGTCCTGGACTGCGGAGATGTCGCTGAGTTCGGTGTGGCCAACACGAGCCGTCAGCGCGTCGCGCCACTCGGAGCCGTAGCCAGTTGAGCCACGGTAGTTCACCTGGCACACCGCGATGCCCGCATCTAGATAGGTGGCTCGAAGAGCATCGAAGCTGTCGTCATCTGCCGCGGCGGGGCCGCCGTGGATCATGAAAACCGTGGGGATTGCGAGTGAATAGTTGCCATTCGCGACTGAGCTAGACGGGCGCGCCAACAATGCGTGGATGGTGCCGCCGGGACCGTCGACCCACAGGTCGGTGACCGGCTCAGATGATGGCGCGCCACCATCGGGCGGTGCTAACAG
>JBDTAR010000086.1:0-56064 GCA_039924545.1 Nakamurella sp.
ATTTGGCGGACGTGAAGCCGTTCGGCCAGCACGTAATGGTCGATGTCGACCGGATCGGCGGCGTGCCGGTGGTGATGAAGGCGTTGCTCGATGCAGGCCTGCTGCACGGCGATGTACCGACCGTGACGGGCAAGACGATGGCCGAGAACCTCGAGGCTCTCGATCCACCGGATGTGGATGGCAAGGTGCTGCACGCGATTTCCAGCCCGATCCACAAGACCGGTGGAATTACGATTTTGAAGGGGTCGCTGGCGCCGGAGGGCGCGGTGGTCAAGACCGCCGGCTTCGACGCGGAAACGTTTGCAGGCACGGCGCGAGTATTCGACCGTGAGCGCGCTGCGCTGGATGCTTTGGAAGACGGGACTATCACCAAGGGTGACGTGGTGGTCATCCGCTACGAGGGCCCCAAGGGTGGCCCGGGGATGCGGGAGATGTTGGCGATCACCAGCGCCATTAAGGGGGCCGGGCTCGGCAAAGATGTGCTGCTGCTTACTGACGGAAGGTTCTCCGGAGGTACCACAGGGCTCTGCGTCGGACACATCGCGCCAGAGGCTGCGCACGGCGGGCCGATCGCATTCGTGCAGGACGGTGACCAGATTCGGATCGACATCAAAGCGCACGCACTAGACCTGCTGGTGGAGCCGGAAGAGATGGAACGCCGCAAGGACGGCTGGGAGCCGCTTGCCCCGAAGTACACCCGGGGCGTGCTCGCCAAGTACGCCAAGCTTGTCCAGTCTGCATCCGTGGGAGCTATTTGCGGATGATTTGATTGTGGATGCGCTTACGGCTCGACCTGCACAGATGTCGTAACTCTCAACGAATGCCGGATGGTCTATGGATCATCCGGCATTCGTTGTCTCTCTGTCGAGATTTAATTTATCAATTGCTGTCATCTGTGATACTTCCAATCAGTAAATGAACGGCGACTAACGCACTTAATTATGGATAAATCGCGCGTCTTAACCCTCGTGACACATGCTCTATTTCTAGATATGATCACAGTATGACAACATTTGTTGGACGATTCTCTGAGCTGCGGAAACTCTCGCAAGCGCTAGAAGAAGTGCGTGGCGGCCATGGCAGCACGGGGCGATGTGCGTTTGTTTCCGGCTCGCGCGCCGTCGGCAAGACTCGCCTCATCGGTGAGTTCACCCAGCGGGCTCGAGCAGTATCGCTCTGGTACGCCGCCGATGATCGTGCTGTCGACGGGATGCACGGCGCGACCGTATCGTCGAGAACTCCCGAGGGCGCTGCGGTCGCTTCGTTTGTTGACCACGCAAGTGTGTCCGAGCTGCCGCAGGCCAGCCGCTTCCGAGACATCCTCGTGCCGGACTGGGATACCGCGTTGCGCCTGCTAGCCGATGCTCTCGGTGACGGTGAACCCAGCATTGTGGTGTTCGATAACGCGTCGACACTGATCGAGTCTGATCGGAGCTTTGCCCCGGCCTTCCGGCGTGCCTGGCAGCGATCGCTGCGCGAAAAGCCCGTACTCCTCATCGTTGTCGGACGCGACCTCACCCCGCTCACGGACGCGGACGGCGGCGATGCCGTCCTAGTACCGGTGCAACCGTTCAACCCAGCAGAGCTGGGGACCGTGCTGGCCCTAGATCCACTAGGCGCATTGGACGCGCACATTGTCACCGGTGGCCACGCCGACATAGCGGCACAATGGCCGACCGGCGCCGGGACTCTCGACGCGCTGAGCGCGATGCTGGGGCGCTCTCCGTCCGTATTCGAAATCCGCGGAGAGCTGTACCTCGCTCGGCAGCTCGGGCTAAGCACCCAGCCGGAAAGCGTGCTTGCGGCGACCGGATCGGCGCAGCGCAGCCGGGCATCGATCGGACGAATCGCGGCGCTGCCTCCCGCGTCGCTAGATCGGAGCCTCAAATCTCTCGTCGCGGATGGGCTGATGGTGGTGGACCGGCCGCTTTCGCTACACGTCTCGCGGGAGGCTCGTTACCGGCTTGCCGACTCGTATCTTCGATTTTGGCTGCAGACCATCGCCCCGCGCCGCGAAGACATCGCCCGTGGTCGCATGGGGCTCGTGATCACCGATATGCGAGCGCATTGGGACACCTGGCGTCGCCAGGCCATGAGCGTGCTGGCGCAGGAAGCCATGAACCGGCTCGCTACAGCCGGCCAATTGCCAGGGACGCGCGCCGTCGGCTCCTATTGGAATCGTTTCGAAGACGTGCGCATTGATCTTGTGGGCACTGACAAGGCCGACAACCCCGGCGCCGTCACGTTTGTCGGCGGACTGAAGTGGGACGCTACCTCCTCTTTCGACCCCTTTGATTTGGCCTCGCTGATTTCAGTGCGCAAGCAGGTGCCGGGCGTCACAGAGTCGACACCACTCGTAGCAGTGAGTCTGGGCGGGTCGACCGTAGGCGATGCGGTGGCCGCGGTGCTCGGCCCGAACGAACTCATTGCAGCCTGGCAGGCCTAGCGCTCGGCCGTGCGAACTGTGCGCTCGGCGCGGCAACCGCATTAAATGCCGCCGGTCAGCCCATGTTCACTGACTATTTGCACGATCGGCGGCGCTCGCTGCGCCGTAGGCGACTGCAGGAAGCTGGTGGATTCGTCGCGCGGTGAAAGCAGCAGCTATGGCGGCAACCGCGACGACCAACCCGAGTTGGATCAGCATGCCCACCTGGTAGCTGACCATCAGTGCGTCGGCTGATTGAGGAGAAATCGTTGAAAAAATGGGGAAGTAGTCCACCAGATACGACGCGCGCATCGCCGCGGCCGCGATGGCGAGCCAGGTGAGAGCGAGCAGAGTCGTGGTGTGTACGGCCCAACGGCGCAGCCACAGGATCGCGCCTGCGACCGCCACTGCCCAGCACCACATAGCGATTTCGTCGGACGTAAATATGGAAAACGGATACGTCCACCACTCTGGCGGTTGATCGGCGCCCGGCGGCTCGGGGTTGGCAGAGATTGCGAAGACCAACGCGGCATTGAGCACGACGGCCCCGAGGGAGATTCCGATCACCCAGCGTCCGCGCCACCGCACGACTGGCGCAGCGCGGCTGAGCGCAATGGTTACTGTTCCGAGCAGGATCGCCGCCTCAAGCAGCACCTCCGCAATTGTTCCTAATCGCAGCGGAGACGTGAAGTTGGGGTATGCATTGAGGATCGTTGTGAGAAGAGCGAGCGCGACCAGAACCACCGCGCCCAGGCGCAAGCGTCGGCTCTTGGCCAGCGCTAGCAGCGGCGTCGGGATCCACAGCACGAAGGCCCACGGCAGCACGTACACGTACCAGGGCGCGGGTCCGGTAGAAATAGGGGTACCCACGGGGCCGTCGTAACGCACGGGCGGCCAGCCCAATTCGAACGCCACCTGCGCGGGGAGGTTAATCAATGCGAAGAGGGCGAAAGCGGCCAGGCACGCGATCGTTGCGAGACGCAGCGCTCCGACGCGTACCTGATACCGCTCCGGTGCGTGTGGGTCGGCCCACCGTAGCTGAAGCGCCAGCGCCACGACTGATCTCGCCTCCACCCAGCCGGGACTGCCGAACTTGAGCTTGAGATCAAAATCGTCGGGATCCGCGTCGCGGGCGCTATCCAAGAAGGTTGCCACCATTTCGTCTTCCCGCACCGCGCGGTAAGCCTTGGGCAGGATGCGAAGCCGTCGTCGGTATTTCAGCTCCAAAGGGCTCGGCTCGATGCTCGGCGGCTCGTCGGTATTTGCTGTTCCGGCGGCGTCGGACGGTGTAGTGCTCGGCGCCTTGGCGGTGCCCGAGTTCTTATCTGCAGCGGTGGTCATGAGCTGTTTCTGGCCGTTGCGAGTGATGGGCTGCGAGTGTGGCTCAAGGCATGGCAGAGCGAGCTCATATAGGGAGTGATCGGCACCGCCGCCAGCCGGGCGGTCGCCATCCGTGCATTCGCGGCTTGTCGCGCGGTTTCCCGGGTCAGCGTGTTTTGCCCGGCATTGGTGAGCCGGTAGTAGCGCCGCAGCCGCGAATCGACAATCTCCTCTCGGTCGAGCTCGATGGATCCGTCTGACGCGAGCCGATCGAGAATCCCATACAGCGTGCCGACCGCCAGGCGCAGGCGCCCTTCCGACAGATCCGCGACCTCACTGAGGATCGCGTAACCATGCAGCGGTGTAACCGCGAGCGCGGACAGTACGAAGAACGCCTGCTCGGATACCGGGCTTGTCGTCATGCGCCGAATATATCGCGTCACGATGTATGACGCCATTCTCAGAATGCATTAGCGGGCATCGCTTCAACGTGGAAAGAATGCAATACAGAACTTCGCGCGCTTCAAGTTGCGGGATCGGTCGTTGAGTTCCTTAGCCGCTGAACCGAGAACCCGGGCGTCGGCGTGCGGTATTGCGTGTGTGGGGGTGGGGCGGGGTTATTGCTTTCTGCAGGGTTTGATGCTGTCGGGTTGTTCACCGACGTTGATGGGTGTGGGTTTCTGGCCGGATGCAGTCTCGTCCCGCGTCCTTGGCGCGGTAGAGCTGGTCGTCGACGGCCTGGAGGAGGTCCCCGACGTGGCGCATCGATGTGTCGGGGAGGGCGACGCCGGCACTGACGGTCAGTGTTGCGGTCATGGCTCCGTCGGGTCTGGCCATTCGAAGTTGAAGCTGGTAGATGGCGAGGCGGATTCGTTCGGCGACGGCTGTTGCTTCGGGGAGTGTCTCGGCGGGGAGTAGGCACATGAATTCCTCGCCGCCATACCGGGCACCGAGCTGACCGTCGGCGGGGATCAGGCAGGTGTCGATGGCGTCACCGACGAGTCGCAAGGCGACATCGCCAGCGGGATGTCCGAAGGTGTCGTTGAACAGTTTGAAGTGATCGAGGTCGAGCATCACCACGGCCATCGGCGCACCGGTTTTCTTCCACCGGGTCCAGGCGTGGTCGAGTTGGGTGCGGAACTCCCGGCGGTTGATCAAGCCGGTGAGCTCGTCGGTGCGAGACTGCTCGCTGAGCAGTTCTTGCTGGGCAAACAGAATGCGCCGTTCGCGTTGGGTGCGGCGTGCTTCGGCGAAGCCGAATATGTGCGCGGCCACGATCACGATGACGGTGAAAAGCACCTCGCTGTGCGGTGGTGGGGGCGTTGCTGACAACCATGCCGGCATCACGCATGCCGTGTAGAGCAGGGCTAGGAAGGTGATGATGATCAGGTTGAAGCGCCCGGCAAGGTAGAGCAACATCACCCCGGCGAGGAGCAGTAAGGCTCCGCCGAATGCCATGCCCTCACTCGTCGAGATCATTATCGTGACCACCGCGAAAAGCGCGACGGTCGTGCCGATGAGGTATCCCATCGCGTGGCCCGACCGCGACCACCACATCAAGGAGCCCGCAGTTGCCAGCAGCAGCAGGATGATGACGTGGATAGCAGCGTCAGTTGTCGTGAACGTACCGGGCGACGCCAGACCGGTCACCACAGCGGCCACATCCAGGCCGGCGATCACGATCGCAGTCGCAAGAATCGTCAGCCGTTCGGTGCGCAGCGTAAACTCGTTAAACCGCCGTTCCTGGGCGACATCTGTGAGTCGGAGGCTCCACCGGTTGAGTCCAGTGCTTCCCAATTCCTGCATGGTCACCCCCCGGTTCCACCACGTCACCGTCCGACAACAATCCCTAAGGCTATTGATAGTGGTAGTGCCGTTACTATCGGTCATTGAATGGGTTTCTGAATTCATTACGCTTGCGAAACAGCACGGGCAGCCGCTCCCCGACGTCGAGCCCATTGTCGGTGTCCGCGCAGGTGAAGGACCGATCTCCGCCCTAACGTAGCTGCAGACCAACGACTTCTACCTGCCCTACGACTTCGTTGCCGAGCACCCGAACGAACACGTTACCGCGCCGAATTACTGCGCCGGGCATCGGAGATCACTGACACCGCGCTAGCCGAGTTCATTACCGCGGGTGAGTTTCGCGCCGGGCGCACCGAGCGCGTGCGGTTCCCCGACGGTCCGCCCCTTTCTAACACGTCAGCAATCGCTGTAAGGTCAGTGGATGCTGACGATTGCCTCGCGGGTGGACGCGATGAACCGGCTAGGAAGGGCGATGGCCGACCCCACGCGGTCACGGATTCTCCTTGCACTGCTGGATGGACCTGGTTATCCGGGAATGCTGGCCCGGGTCTTAGGGCTGACAAGGTCGAATGTGTCGAATCATCTATCGTGCCTGCGCGGCTGTGGGATCGTCGTCGGCGTTCCGGAAGGCCGGTCGACCCGATATGAGATCGCGGACCCGCACCTCACGAAGGCGCTGACGAGTCTCGTGGAGGTTGTGCTCGCTGTCGAAGATGGGCGGGACTGTGCCGACGACACGTGCGAGGTGCCGCTATGTTGCGGCACTGAGGCATGACCGCGCCGACTGCCGGTGTCGGGACGGCACGGGCATCTGTTCTTCGTCGACAGATCAAGTGGATCGTGGCGGGAACGATCGCCTACAACGTGGTCGAGGCGGTCATCGCGATCACGGCCGGGACGACTGCGTCGTCGGCCGCACTGATCGGGTTCGGCCTGGACTCCATCGTCGAGGTGCTATCCGCGGCCGCAGTGGCATGGCAATTCGCCGCCGCAGACCCGGAGAAACGCGAGAAGACCGCCCTGCGGGTGATTGCCTGGTAGTTTTTCGCGCTCGCCACCTATGTCACCATCGACGCCGGGCTTTCCCTGGTCGGTGTCCACGAGGCCGAACACAGCACCGTGGGTATCGTGTTGGCGGCGGTGAGTCTTGTGGTGATGCCCGTCCTGAGCTTTGCGGAACGTCGCGCCGGGCGGGAATTGGGTTCCGCAACGGCGGTCGCGGACTCGAAGCAAACCTTGATCTGCTCCTATCTTTCCGCCGCTCTCCTGGCTGGCTTGTTGCTGAACGCGTTACTGGGCTGGGCGTGGGCAGACTCGGTCGCCGCGCTGGTAGTCGTCGTCTTCGCGATCCGCGAGGGCCTCGAGGCATGGCGAGGCGACGCGTGCAAAGTCCCGGTGGGAGCCCTCACCGGGGAACGAACCATCGAGCACGACGACTGCTGTTGACCAGGACCAACCCGGCGGCGGGAAAGTTCAGCCACGGCCCCGGACACCAGTCAGCATGATGAATAACAGGAACTGGGATTGATTTGATGGCCGGCGTGCGTGCCCTAACTCCGAGGTGGGTCAGATGATCAATGGTCTGTGACCAGCGTGTGTCGCGGAAGCCTAGGCATCGAACTTTGGCTCGCCATTGCGGGAATGTGGTCCCGAATTAGCTCGGCGTCATCGTCGAACAGATGTGGCTCCGTGCTGGCGATGATCAGTTCGCGCACGATCGCCAGGACCGCCTTCGCCAGCCAGGTCTCTGCCCTCGTCGCAGCACATCGCTTACTAGATCAATGCTGTCGACCAGCTGATCTGTGAGGACCAGATGAGGGAGCGACGGGCGTCCTCGGCCCGGTCGCCCACTAGAGGCGTAAGCGCGTTGGTCAGTTGACCGTGGGCAGCCCGCAAGTCAGGAATTTCTTCGGCAGGGTCGGCCCGTTGCAAAGCTGTCTCGAGATTGCTCCGCGCAAGGAGTGCTCGGCTTGCGGCGCGCCGCAACAATGCGGAGTCCGCTTCGGCCGGAATCGCGACCGAGTCGAGTACGCGCCCGACGTACGCTGCCTGTACTGCGAGCACATTCGACACCAGCGGAGCGAGCCGGGCGCCCTGCCACGCGGGCCAGGCAAAAAAGGCAACGAATGCGATCGCTCCGCCGACCCCGGTGTCCACGAGACGTTCCAGCGCAACGTGCGTGCCCTGCGGATCGGGCACCCTGATCAGGAACACCACCGTCGCTGCCATAAACGTTGAGAAGACCGCATAGTTCACCAGCAAGACCGAAAGTGCTGCATACGCAAGTACTCCGACGAGTAGAACAAAGTCCCATCCATGCGGATGCCTTTGTGCGGCGATTACCGAGGCGAGGCCGACACCGACCGCTGTGCCGAGGACGCGGGCGACGCCTCGACTGCTCGTAGTGGCAAAATCCGGCTTGAGTACGAGCAGCGTCGTCAACGGCACCCAGTAGCCGCGGTCCGCATCGATAAAGTGGGCAAAAAGTGCGGCCACCGGTACCGCCACGGCGAGTCTGGTCGCATGCCGGGAGGTAGACGACGTCAGGTCGAGGTTTGCGCGCAGCACCCCGAGCGCCGCCCGTAATTCTCGCGGCGGTGACGGCCAACCCCTGCTGTGGCGACGATCGTGCGGCGCCGCCATGCGTGCCGCGGCTCGGACCTGACCTGCAACTGCAGCCATCCGTCTGTGTGCGAACCACCAAGCCGCGTAGACATCGCGGCCATCGATGTAAGGTCGGTGGGCACGTCGACTGCGGCTGACTGGACGGTGGTGCCTGCGGATATGGCAGCGGCGACTTCGGGCAGCACATCCGAAGCCCAACGGCGGAATGTGTCGACCACGGCGACCAAGTCGGTCGCGCCGAAGTCCGCGAGTCGTGTTCGGGCTCCGGAGAGCGCCATTAGCCCGACACGTAGCCGCACCGCTTCGAGGCGCAACCCACGAAACGCCTCGTGAGCCGTGCTGTCCCGAGCTGCCCACGAGCGGTCCAGCGTGGATACCGCTTCGTCATGAGCCTTCCCGGCGGGTAGTGACACGCCCGGAACGTCCACGGCGATGGCAAGATCCGCGAGCGCGCCGAAGGCCGCGCCTGTCGACGTGCGTTCTGCGCGAAATCGGCCACGGCCTTTTGCGGTGGAAAGGACGAGCTGGATTAGGCCCCCGGCCGCGAGCAACAGCGCATTGTGCGCGGCAGATGAGAGCGGCAGCGGAAACCGGCCGAACACGATGTATGCCACGGCAGTCTGGGTGGCCACCGCAGCAGGCACGGCACCGAGGGCAACGCAAAGACCCGCGGCGACACGGCCGGATGAGATTCCTATGACCAATCCGAGAATGATGCCCGCGGCTGGGCGGACCGCAAGCAGCGGCACAAAGCCGCTCCGCTGCGTGGCGGTGGCAGGCCGCAGGATTCCCGCAGAGGTACTCACGGGACCATCATCCAGATTAGTGCCGACCCGGCCGTCCGATGCGGCCAGCAACAGCCAGCTGGAAAACGGCAGTAAGACCAAGCGGCAGCCAGCGCCCTGCTGGGCCGCAGTCTCACCGCAATCCGATCAATAATTTCATGCACCAGTGCACGTTCAGGTCGTCGCGGCAAGCCGGTGGTTAGGTCGCCAGCGCCATCTCAGTAGCGTGATTCGCAGTAGGCCCATTGGTGATCGGATATATGTTCGACTTGCGCCTCGATGGTCTGCTCTGCGGTGCAGGTCGGTTCTGTTTCTGTCCTGGTGACGTCATAATTGCCCCATCGAGAGATGACTGTCATGCGGCCGAGGCGCCACATACGTAGTCGGTTGAACCCTGCATCGATTCCCCACTGCGCCTGCTGTCAATGTCGAAGATGGTCCGCGCCTGCTAGAGATCGCGCGCGCGCTGGCGCCACTCGCAGGCGTCGGGCCATGACTCATCGCCGCAGTGGCTCGATCCGTCCTCGCCACTAGGTACGCGAGGCCAATAGCATCGGGAGATGAGCATTCCAGACACTTCTTCGTCAGGGACACCGTCGGCAGGGACAGCGTCATACTTCGGCGTTTCTGCCACTGATCAGGCGCGGCGGCGGGCGGCGCTGCGTAACAAAATCATCGCTGACCATCTGGACGCGCTGCTCGTCACTGATCTCATCAACATTCGCTACCTGACCGGGTTCACCGGCTCGAATGCTGCACTCCTTATCGCAGCTACCAGAGATGATGCTGACCTGCTCGTCACTGACTCGCGGTACGAGATCCAGGCGGGAGAAGAGGCGCCGGATCTGCCACTGAAAATCGAGCGGGCTTGTGACATCGCGGCGGCCGTCCATGCGGGAACGGAATATGCGGCGACGGGGCAGGTGGCGGCGCTGCGGCTCGGATTCGAGGAACACCTCATGACGGTCGCGCGGCACCAATCGGTGGCGACGGCGCTCGCCGACGTGGGCACAGCGGCAGTCCCAGGCGCGAAACTGACCGCTGCCGGGGGACTTGTCGAGACGCTGCGGGAGGTCAAGGACGCGAGCGAAATCGCGGCACTGCGCCGGGCATCGGAGATTACTGACGCCGCGCTAGCCGAGTTCATCGCCGCCGGTGGGTTGCGCGCCGGGCGCACCGAGCGGGAAGCGGCCCTCGACCTCGATGAGCGAATGCGGCGTCTCGGCGCCGACGAGATTGCCTTCCCGACAATCCTGGCGGCGGGCGAGAACTCGGCGATCCCACATCACCAGCCCACCGATCGGCCGCTGAAAGCCGGGGATCTGGTGAAAATCGACTTCGGCGCGATGTGGCACGGCTACCACGCAGATATGACGAGGGTGTTCGTGCTGGGCGCTCCCGCCGACTGGCAGCGCGACCTGCACACGCTCGTGGCGACCGCACAACAGACCGGTCGTGACGCTCTGCTCCCGGGTGTGACGATCAGCGATGTCGACTCCGCAGCTCGCGACATCATTGCCGCTGCTGGTCACGGCCAGCATTTCGGCCACGGCCTCGGGCATGGTGTCGGATTAGAGATCCATGAGGCGCCGTGGTTTGCGCCCAAATCTCACGGTATTATTAAGGCTGACATGACCGTCACCGTCGAACCCGGGGTATATCTCTCGGGCCAGGGCGGCGTTCGCATTGAGGACAGCGGTGTGGTCGGCCCTGATGGGTACGAGCCGCTGACGCTGTCGCCGCGGGATTTGGTTCAGATCTAGAACGGGCCGCCGCTGCGCTGCGACGCTGCTGTCGGGTGACCGTTTCACAGTGACTATTGAAAGGACCGTAAGGGTTCTGTTATGGCTTCCACGAGCGATTTTAAAAATGGACTGGTGCTGAACATCGACGGCCAACTGTGGACGATCAACGAGTTCCAGCACGTTAAGCCTGGCAAAGGCCCGGCGTTTGTGCGCACCACGCTGAAGCACGTCATGACCGGCAAGACTGTCGACCGCACTTTCAACGCCGGAGTCAAGGTGGAGACCGCGAACGTCGACAAGCGCGATATGACGTACCTCTATGCCGACGGTGACATGTACGTCTTCATGGACGGCGACACGTTTGAGCAGATCAACATCCCTGCGTCCACAGTGGGGGATGCTGCTAATTACCTGCTGGACAACCAGGAGGCTGTGGTCGCCACCCACGACGGCGAGGTGCTCTTCGTGGAGTTGCCTGCCTCCGTCGAGCTGACAATCTCGCACACCGACCCAGGCCTGCAGGGCGACCGCTCTACCGGTGGAAATAAGCCAGCAACGCTGGAAACCGGAGCGGAGATCCAGGTGCCGCTGTTCCTGAACACGGGCGACAAGATCAAGGTGGACACCCGTACGGGTTCCTACCTGAGTCGCGTCTCACACTAAATTCTCTTTGCAGTTCGCCTCGGCGACTTTCCAGTGATCGGATGTACCCATGGCCGCCAGGTCCAAGGCGCGTAAGCGCGCGCTCGACGTCCTATTTGCAGCCGAAGCTCGTGATATTTCGGCATTGGTCCTTCTAACGGAGCGGGCCGCCGATCTCGACGCGACACCGATGGGGGAGTTCGCCGACGGTTTAGTGCGCGGCGTCTACGAGCATCTGAACCGCATCGATGACGTCATCTCGCAACACTCGATCGATTGGACGCTGGAACGTATGCCAGCCGTCGACCGCGCGATCCTGCGCGTTGCGGTGTACGAGTTGGTATATGGGGAGGGCGTGGATGCGCCGGTGATCATCGATGAGGCAGTGGAACTCGCCAAATCGTTGTCCACCGACGCTTCGCCCCGGTTCATTAATGGTGTCTTGGCGCAAATACTGGCGATAGTGCCGCAACTGCGCCACTAGCGGCGAAACCGCTTAATCGATTTCGGAGCCCTCCGGCAAGACGCCCCACAAGATCAGCTGATCGGCCAGGTCGTGTGGAGAGAGGTCGTAGATCACGGCCAGTGAGCGCAGATCCTCTGCCCGGATCGTCAAGATCTTGCCGTTGTAGTCGCCGCGCTGGGACTGAATCGCTGCGGCATAACGAGCGAGTGGCCCCGCTTTTTCCGGCGGCAGCGCAGAAAGTTTTTGAAGATCAATGATGAGTTTCTGCGAGGGTGCGCCGCGACGGCCCGCGCGATGTTCCGGCAGGAGCTCGGAGATGGGAACGCCGTAGAAATCGGCGAGTTCGGCAAGTTTCGCCACTGTGACGGCCCTATCGCCGCGTTCGTAGGAGCCGACCACGACCGCTTTCCAGCGACCTTCCGACTTTTGCTCCACAGCATGCAGTGACAGACCCTGCTGCACTCGAATGGCTCGCAGCCGAATACCCAGCGCGTGCGCGTAACTTTCCGACATCCACGTCTCCCATCACGACCAACACGGTCTTGGCTGCGGGCCGACGGTGCGGAAACCTTACGCAATCATGAAACTGCAAAAGATCCGTAAGCTCACCGAGCTAGCAACACAGAGTAACGATACCGTACTCGCACAGCACGGTCTGTATCTATAGGCATCTGTACGAGTGTCACGTGATCGACTGAAAATCTGCTGTGAATCAGCCACTGCTCGGAAGTATCGGCGCGCGTTGCACGGCCGCTATCGGCAGAATTTGCCAATCGTTGCATACGTTGCCCCCAGTTTCTAGCGAGTTTCGCCCTTGCTATAGTTTCTTCTGACACCCTTTAAAGCCGTCCAGCGAGGCGGGAAAGGAGGTCTGTGATGAGTACTGCGACAAACAGCGCAAACCACAGCCAGTTCGGTACGACCGTGGGGATGGCCCAGTGATGGGTACCCCAGATAGCACGGCGCGCACCGATAATGCCGCTTCCGATGTCAGCGGCGCCCCTGCTCCAAGCACTGAGTCTCACGCAGCTGATTCTGCACACGCTAGGTCTGCACACGCTGAGTCTCCAAGCACCGAGCAATCCGCACCGCAGCGAGCGGTCATCCTTTCCGAAGCCGATATTCGGCGCACTCTGGACCGGATTGCTCACCAAATCCTGGAGAGCGTGGGTTCAGACGATGCTGCCCCGGTTCTGTTGGTCGGTATTCCGCGTCGCGGGGTGCCGCTTGCGCAGCGTCTCGCGGCACGTATGACGACGTTCACGGGCCACGCCTTTCCGGCGGGGGCTTTGGATATCACGTTGTATCGCGACGATTTGCGCGGCCGCCCGCCCCGGGCTCTGGCCGAAACACAGCTTCCGACAACCGGTGTCGACGGACTGACCGTCGTTCTCGTCGACGATGTGCTCTACTCCGGCCGGACCATCCGCGCTGCGATGGACGCGCTTCGCGATCATGGCCGTCCGGCTGCCATTCGGCTTGCTGTGCTCGTTGACCGTGGACATCGGCAACTGCCGATCCGTGCCGATTACGTCGGCAAAAACATCCCGACCGCGTTCGACGACGACGTCGCCGTGCACCTGACCGAGACCGACGGTTTCGACGCCGTCACCGTGGAGCGCGCGCTATGACATCAGCACAGACGACACCAGAAGAGACGTCACCGCAGCGCCAGGACACCGTCATACGTGGCGATCAGGCGGCTGATTGCCAGGCAGATTTAGATCGCGGGTACGCGGAGCTGCCCCGCCACCTCATCTGCGCCTCCGACCTGACTCGCGGTGCGGCCATCGCGATCCTGGACACCGCCGAGCGGATCGACCAGGCCATCGCTGGCCGGGAAGTTCGCAAGCTGCCCACGCTTCGCGGACGCACAGTCGTCAACTTGTTCTACGAGGACTCCACCCGCACCCGGATCTCGTTTGAACTGGCTGCGAAACGCCTATCGGCGGATGTCATCAACTTCTCCGCGAAGGGTTCGAGTGTGTCCAAGGGCGAGTCGCTCAAAGACACCGCGCTCACGCTGCAGTCGATGGGCGCGGACGCCGTCGTGATTCGGCACTCCGCATCTGGCGCGCCGCAGCGCCTGACGAACTGGATCAAGGGCACCATCGTCAACGCCGGCGATGGCACCCACGAACACCCCACGCAGGCCCTGCTCGACGCGTTCACGCTGCGCAGGCACCTGGTGGGCGGCGCAGCCGGGGGAAATGCCACCGCGGGCGGCGGGGCCGGGGGAAGTACCTCCGCTGGGAATTCTGTCGAGGATCGCATCGGCCGCGGGCTAGACGGCAAGCGAGTGGTGATCGTCGGCGACATCCTGCACTCGCGTGTGGCCCGCTCCAACGTGACGCTGCTGCACTCGCTCGGCGCGCACGTCACTGTGGTGGCCCCGCCTACGTTGCTTCCGGTCGGGATCGAGGCGTGGCCATGCGACGTGTCCTACCACTTTGATACGGCGCTCGAAGGCGTCGACGCGGCCATGATGCTGCGCGTGCAAAACGAGCGCATGGACGGCGCTTTCTTCCCGACTCCCCGCGAATACACCCGCGGCTACGGCCTTGACCTGCGTAGACGCGCTCTTCTCGCGCCAGGGGCGATCGTGATGCATCCCGGCCCGATGAACCGCGGCATGGAAATCGCCCCAGCCGTCGCCGATGGAGAGGGATCAGTGGTGACCGAGCAGGTCGCCAACGGAGTGACCGTGCGCATGGCCGTCCTATATCTGCTGGTATCCGGCGAAGGAGCTGATCGAGTATGACGGAGTTTGTGTCTGGGCAGGCGCAGTCCGCATCTGGGCAGGCACAGTCCGCATTTCGGCAAGCGCATTCCGATATTGAGCATGAGTTGCCAGCCGTTGCTCCACTGCTGATTCGCGGCGCGGCGCCCTACGGTGAGGACGCGGTCGATGTGCTGCTCGCCGATGGCGAGATCGTAGCCATAGGAACAGATGTCGTCAATCATCCGGCCGCCGACGGCGCCGAAGTGATCGCTGGTGCTGGGCTGATCCTGCTGCCCGGCCTGGTCGATTTGCATGCGCACCTGCGCGAGCCCGGCGGCGAAGACGCCGAAACGGTGGCCTCTGGTTCCGCGTCTGCAGCGCTCGGCGGGTATACCGCCATCTTCGCCATGCCCAATACGGAGCCGACTGCCGACACCGCGGGCGTGGTGGAGCAGGTGCTGCGCCTCGGCCACGAGGTTGGCCTCGTGGACGTGCAGCCCATTGGCGCGGTCACCGTCGGCCGACGAGGCACCCAACTCGCAGAGCTCGCCGCGATGGCGTCGTCGGCTGCGCGGGTGACGATCTTTTCCGACGACGGCCACTGCGTCGCCGACCCGCTCCTGATGCGGCGTGCGCTCGAATACGTCAAGGCCTTTAACGGGGTAATAGCCCAGCACGCCGAGGAGCCGAGACTCACGGTGGGCGCACAAATGCATGAAGGCGTGGTCTCGGCCAGGCTAGGTCTTGGCGGCTGGCCGGCCGTCGCCGAAGAAGCGATCGTCGCCCGCGATTGCCTGCTCGCCGAGCATGTCGGATCGCACCTGCATATGTGTCACGTGTCTACGGCCGGGTCGGCGGAGCTCATTGCTGCTGCAAAGGCACGCGGCACGCACGTCACGGCCGAAGTCACACCGCATCACCTGCTGCTGACCGATTCGGCGGCCGAAGGGTACGACCCGGTCAACAAGGTGACGCCGCCGCTGCGTCCTCAGGTTGACGTCGATGCACTGCGACGAGCACTGGCCGACGGCGTCATCGACGTGGTGGCCACCGACCACGCCCCGCATGCGCGACAGGACAAGGAAACCGAGTGGGCTGCCGCAAAGCCGGGCATGCTGGGCCTGGAAACTGCGCTATCCGTGGTGGTGGCGGCCATGGTGGAAACCGAGCTTCTCGACTGGCGCGGCGTGGCCCGCGTGATGAGCGAAAACCCTGCCCGCATCGGGTCTTTGACCGACCACGGTCGACCCATCGCGGTCGGCGAGCCGGCCAACCTGGTACTCATCGATCCGGTGGCCCGCTGGACGGTCCACGCGGCCGAAATGGCAAGCCTGTCCCAAAACACACCATTCGACGGCATGGAACTGCCGGCCCAGGTCGTGCACACATTTCTGCGCGGCCGGGCCACCGTCCGCGACGGAGTTATCGCGGGCGGCGCACTTTGAACGGTGACAGTAACGACGTGAGCAACAACAGCGAAGGATGCGATTTTAGAGGTGACGGTGTGACGGAACATGCGGTAGCACAAGTAGCAGAGCGGGCAGCAGACCAGCAAGGATCGTTCGGCAGCGCGGTACTGGTGCTGGAGGACGGCCGCATTTTCTGCGGACGTGCGTTTGGCGCGCGTGGGCGCACCGTTGGCGAGGCAGTGTTTACCACCGGTATGACGGGCTATCAGGAAACCCTCACCGACCCGTCCTATCGGCGCCAAATCGTCGTGGCCACTGCGCCCCAAATCGGCAACACCGGCTGGGTGGCCGGCGCCGACCGGGCTGGTGACGACAACGAATCCGGCCGCATTCAGGTGGCCGGATATGTGGTGCGAGACCTATCGCCGCGGCCGTCGAACTGGCGCGCCACTGGCTCGCTTGAAGACGAATTCGTGCACCAAAGCGTCGTCGGCATCAGCGAGGTCGATACCCGCGGGCTCACCAGACATTTGCGCAGCGCCGGCGCGATGCGCTGCGGTATCTTTTCTGCCGATACCGCCGCTGAGCTGCCCAGCGGGAGCGACATGCTCGCGGTAGTCACGGCGTCACCCGCCATGCTCGGCGCCGACCTCACCGGCGAAGTCACCACCGCCGAAACCTACCTGGTTCCGGCGATCGGCACGAAGCGCTTCTCCGTGGCCGCTGTGGACCTCGGCGTGAAGGCGAACACACCGCACATGCTCGCAGCCCGCGGCATTGACTGCTACGTGGTGCCCGCGTCAGTGACGATCGACGAGATCGTGGCGCTCGGCGTGGACGGTGTGTTCCTGTCCAACGGCCCCGGCGACCCCGCCACCGCCGACGAGCAAGTCGCGCTGACCGCCGAGGTGCTGCGCCGCAAGATTCCATTCTTCGGAATCTGCTTTGGCAACCAAATCCTTGGCCGCGCTCTGGGCTTGGACACGTACAAGTTGGCGTTTGGGCATCGCGGCATTAACCAACCGGTGCGCGATGAGGCCACTGGGGCCGTGCTGGTTACGGCCCACAATCACGGTTTTGCCGTCAGGGCGCCGTCAGGCGGGGGGAGCCGTGCAGCGGCGCCGGTGGGGGAGCCGTTCGACACCCCGTACGGTGCCGCCCGGGTCGCCTTTACCTGCCTGAATGACGGTGTCGTCGAAGGCCTCGAATGCCTGGATGCACCTGCATTCTCGGTACAATTCCACCCGGAGGCCGCCGCTGGCCCGCATGACGCTGCCTACCTCTTCGACCGCTTCGTGGCACTGATGGCCGACCCGAGCCGGTCGGTGCGCCCGGGCGCGCAGCGGGGGGATTTGGCGGGCGCGCAGCGGGGGGATTTGGCAGGCGCGCAGCGGGGAAATGCGGCGGGCGCGCAGCGGGGGGATTCGGCGTCAGCCGCGGACGGCGTCATACCAAGCGGCGTCATACCTAATACAGCGGCATCAGACGACACCGACACCGATTCTGAAGGGACGGCCGCCTGAGATGCCACGCCGCACAGATTTAAAGCACGTCATGGTGATCGGTTCCGGCCCGATCGTGATCGGCCAAGCCTGCGAATTCGACTACTCGGGCACCCAAGCCTGCCGCGTACTACGCGCCGAGGGGCTTCGGGTCACCTTGATTAACTCGAACCCGGCGACGATTATGACGGACCCGGAGTTCGCCGACGCTACCTATATCGAGCCGATCACTGCGGAATTCATCGATAAGGTGCTGATCGATCAGGAGGAGCAAGGCTTCCCGGTCGACGCACTGCTCGCCACGCTGGGCGGGCAGACCGCGCTCAACGCGGCGGTTGCCGTCGCCAAGGCAGGCATCCTCGACAAGCATCATGTTGAGCTCATCGGCGCGGACATTCCTGCAATCGAACGGGGCGAAGACCGCCAGATTTTCAAGGACATCGTGCGATCTGTCGGCGGCGACGTGCCGCGCTCGGCCGTGTGCCGGACGATGGAGGATGTTCGGGCGACGGTGGCCGAGCTTGGTTTGCCGGTAGTGATCCGGCCATCGTTCACCATGGGCGGCCTCGGCTCCGGCATGGCGCACACTCCGGGAAAACTCGAGCTGCTCGCAGGATTGGGCCTCGACGCCTCCCCAGTGCACGAGGTGCTGATCGAAGAATCTGTGCTCGGCTGGAAAGAATTCGAACTCGAGCTCATGCGCGACACTGCGGACAATGCCGTCGTGGTCTGCGGTATCGAAAACCTCGACCCCATGGGCGTGCATACCGGCGACTCCATCACTGTGGCACCGTGTCTCACGCTCACCGACCGCGAATACCAGCAGATGCGCGATATGGGTCTGAAGGTTTTGAGGGCAGTGGGCGTAGCGACCGGCGGCTGCAACATCCAGTTCGCATTTCACCCGGAAACCGGCCGGATGATCGTCATTGAGATGAACCCGCGCGTGTCACGGTCGTCCGCGCTGGCTTCCAAGGCGACTGGCTTCCCGATCGCCAAAATCGCGGCGAAACTCGCTATCGGCTACACGCTGGACGAGATCTCCAACGACATCACCAAGGCCACCCCGGCCGCGTTCGAACCGACGCTCGACTATGTCGTCGTAAAAATTCCGCGCTTCACGTTCGAGAAGTTTCCCGGCGCCGACCCGGAGCTCACCACCACCATGAAGTCGGTCGGCGAGGTGATGTCGATCGGCCGCTCATTCGCCGAAGCACTCGGCAAAGCCATGCGTTCCACCGAGACCGCAGAAGCCGGATTCTGGACCGAGAAGCGCCCAGCTGACGAAACTGTCGAATCCGTCCTGGACTCGATGCGGATCCCCACCGACGGCCGCATCTATAGCGTCGCCCGGGCCATTGCTCTCGGCGCGACGACGGAGCAGATATACGAGGCAACCGGCGGTATCGACCCGTGGTTCATCGACCAGGTGGCCCTCATCGTGCGCACTGGCGACAGCGTCCGCGCCGCAGCCACTCTCGATGCGGATCTGCTGCGCCGTGCCAAGCGGACCGGGCTTTCGGACCAGCAGATCGCCGCCCTCCGTGCTGCAGCGGGGGATACCGCGCTGGATACAGACGCCAAGGTTCGGGCGCTGCGCTGGCGGCTCGGCGTGCGGCCCGTCTTCAAGGCCGTCGACACTTGCGCTGCCGAGTTCGAGGCGCACACCCCGTACCACTACTCGACGTACGAATCCGACCCGAACGCGGAATCCGAAATTGAGCCGCAGCCGGACAAAAAGAAGATCATCATCCTGGGCTCTGGGCCGAACCGGATCGGCCAAGGCATCGAGTTCGATTACTCCTGCGTGCACGCCGCGATGGCGCTGTCCGCGGCTGGCTTCGAAACTGTGATGGTCAACTGCAACCCCGAGACTGTCTCGACCGACTACGACACCGCCGACCGGCTGTATTTTGAGCCGCTCACCGCCGAGGATGTCCTCGAAGTGATTGAGGCGGAAAAGGCGTCCGGCGAGGTTGCTGGCGTGATCGTGACTCTCGGTGGACAAACGCCTCTGAAGCTCGCCGCAGTGCTCGCCGATGCGGGCGTCACGATCCTCGGCACCCAACCCGATGCGATCGACCTCGCCGAGGACCGCGGCCGATTCGGGACGCTGCTCACCGAGGCCGGCCTGCCGGCACCGAAGTTCGGCACCGCTGGCTCCCTCGCTGAGGCGCGCGCTGTAGCCACCGATATCGGTTACCCCGTACTGGCTCGGCCGTCATACGTACTGGGTGGTCGCGGAATGGAAATCGTGTATGACGACGCCGCGCTCGAGGATTACATTTTGCGGTCCGCGTTCGTAGCCCCCGAGCATCCGGTGCTCATCGATCGGTTCCTGGACGATGCCATCGAAATCGATGTGGACGCCATCTGCGACGGTGTCGAGGTGTATCTCGGCGGCGTGATGGAACACATCGAAGAGGCGGGGGTGCACTCCGGCGACTCGGCCTGTGTGCTGCCGCCGATCACTTTGGGCTCGGCCGAGATCGAGAAGGTGCGCGAATACACCGAGAAGATCGCTTTCGGCTGCGGGGTCCGCGGCCTGATGAACGTGCAGTACGCGCTGAAGGGCCAAACCCTGTACGTGCTGGAGGCGAATCCGCGGGCCTCGCGCACCGTGCCGTTCACCTCCAAGGCGACCGCGGTGCCGCTGGCGAAGGCCGCCGCTCGGGTCATGGCCGGGGCCACGATCGCGTCGCTACGCGAGGAGGGTCTACTGCCGGCTATCGGTGACGGCGGAACCTTGCCCGACGATGCGCCCGTCGCAGTGAAAGAAGCCGTGCTGCCGTTCCACCGTTTCCGCCGCCCCGACGGAACCGGCGTGGACACCATTCTCGGACCGGAAATGCGCTCCACCGGTGAGGTGATGGGCATTGACTCGGCGTTCGGGCCGGCGTTCGCCAAATCGCAAACCGGCTCCTACGGTTCGCTGCCCACGAACGGGAGAGTCTTCGTATCGGTAGCCAACGCGGATAAGCGCGCCATGGTGTTCCCCGCCAAACGCCTTGCCGATCTCGGGTTCACGGTGGTGGCAACCGAGGGCACGGCGGCGATGCTGCGACGCAACGGGATGCAGGTTGAGGTGGTGGCTAAGCACTACCAGTCCTCGAAGGCGTCCGGCGGCGTCGCCAATATCGTCGAGCAGATTCGTGACGGGCGCATTGATCTGGTGATCAACACCCCGTACGGGCATTCAGGTACCCGGACCGATGGCTACGAGATTCGCACCGCGGCGGTCGCTGCGGATATTCCGTGCATTACGACGGTGGCTGGTGCGGCGGCCGCTATCCAGGGAATAGAGGCCCTGATCCGCTCGGAGATCGGTGTCTCGCCGCTGCAGGTGCGACACGCGGCGCTGCATGCTGCGCGGGCCGCTGACGCGCAGCTGGCTAGCGCAGCTCGGGCTGAAGCTGCTGCCTCTTGACGCACATCTCGCCCTCGCGCCACCTCCCGCCCTCGCACCTCTTGCCCTCGCGCCTCCTCCCGCCCTCGCGCCTCCTCTTGCCCTCGCGCCACCTCTTGCCCTCGCACCTCCTCTTGCCCTCGCACCTCCTCTTACCCTCGCACCTCCTCTTGCCCTCGCACCTCCTCTTGCCCCCGTACCACCTCTTGCCCTCGCGCCTCCTCTTGCCCTCGCGCCACCTCCCGCCCCCGCACTTCACACATGGTGTGCCCACTTCACCTACCCTGCAGCATGTGTGAAGTCGATAAAGGATGTGTGAAGTGCGGCGGGGGCGAGGCGGCGGGGCGTGACGAATTTACTAGAGATAGGAGCCATTGGGTGAACGTGACGGATATCGGGTATCGGCGGCTGGCGCGCCCTGTGCTGTTCCGGCTGGGCCGCTGCGACGCCGAG
This sequence comes from Nakamurella sp., assembly GCA_039924545.1. GTDB lineage: Bacteria > Actinomycetota > Actinomycetes > Mycobacteriales > Nakamurellaceae > Nakamurella. The sequence continues at coordinate 21,307 of JBDTAR010000086.1, forward strand.
ACCGCCCACCACCGCACGCTGTCCGCGCTGGCCCGAGCGCAGCGGCGCCCAGCGGCGCTGCGGGGTCTTGCGCGCCTATTCGCGGCAGATTCTGCGCCGCGCACTGCGTTCGGCCTCACGTTCCCCAACCCGGTCGGGCTTGCTGCCGGAGCGGACAAAGACGGCGTGGCTCTCGCCGCCTGGCCAGCGCTCGGTTTCGGCTTCGTCGAGGCCGGCACCGTGACGGCTATCGCGCAGCCCGGTAACCCGCGGCCGCGGGTGTTTAGACTGCGCGATTCGCAGGCAGTGATCAATCGGATGGGGTTCCCCAACGATGGCGCCGCAGCGCTCGCCGCCCGATGTGCGGCTTTGACCGCAGCGTCCGGGCCGATCGGCGTGCCGCTCGGCATTTCGATCGGCAAATCGAAGGTGACCCCGTTAGCAGAAGCTACCGGCGATTACCTCATCTCGCTACGCGCTGTGCATGACCACGCCGACTACATCGCCGTCAACGTCTCCTCGCCGAATACGCCAGGGCTGCGCGGCTTGCAAGATAAGGGAGCGTTGGACGAGTTGATTACTGCGCTCATGGCGGAGGCCGCCGTGTTAGCCAGTGCGGCCGTGTTGGGCGAAGCTGAGGCGTTATCCAGAACTACACCGCGGAGCATCACTGTGTCGTTGCGGAAAGCTGCTGCGCGAGTCAAGGCACGCATCGGGCAGCCTGGCGCCGATTCCGGCCACGCGGTACCGATCCTGGTGAAGATCGCGCCGGATCTGGACGACCACGCCATCGCTGACGTACTCCAGGTGTGCCACGACCGTGGCGTGGCGGGCGTGATCGCCACCAACACGACGGTTGAACGGTCCGGTATCGCGCCGACCGAACGCGGCATGGGATTGGAAAGAGGCGGCCTATCCGGTGCTCCGCTTCGCGCTCGGGCGCTCGAAGTGGTGCGCTTCGTGTGCAAGCACACCGATCTGCCTGTGGTGGGCGTGGGCGGAATCTCGACACCCGACGACGCGATGGCCCTGCTCGACGCCGGCGCTGTGCTGGTGCAGATTTACACTGGCCTGCTTTACCAGGGTCCCGGACTCAACGGCGCCATCACCCGCGCCGCAGCCCTTCGTTCGATTGGCAGCGAGCACGACAGCACGGCCAGCAGCGAAACCGGCAGCTTAACCACCACCTAAAACCGCCCCGAGTACTAAGGAGCTACCGCAATGACGACCGCACCTTTCGGCGCCCGGCTGACCGAGGCAATGGCCACTCGCGGCCCGCTGTGCGTCGGCATCGATCCCCATCCGTCGCTGTTATCCGCCTGGGGTTTAGATGCGACGCCATCCGGGCTGGAGCGATTCGCCATGACAACCGTCGAAGCACTGGCTGATCGGGTCGCTGTCCTCAAACCGCAGTCCGCCTTTTTTGAGGCATTCGGATCTGCCGGTGTGGCCGTATTGGAGAAGGTGCTGGCCGCTGGGCAAGCGGCCGGCGCGCTGATGCTGCTGGATGCCAAACGCGGCGATATCGGCTCCACCATGGCCGCCTATGCGGCTGCGTACCTGACCGACGGCTCAAAGATGGCCGCCGATGCTCTCACTGTCTCACCGTTCCTCGGCTTCGGGTCGCTGCAGCCCGCGATCGATGCCGCGCTCGCCTCCGGGCGGGGCCTATTCGTGCTGTGCCGCACCTCCAATCCCGAGGGGCGCTCTGTTCAACTTGCCCAGAATCCAGCGCAGGTCCCGGTCCAGGAAAGCGTCATACCTGGTATGACGGTGTCCGCCGAGATCGCTTCCGCAGCAGCGAAACTCAATGCCGGGGCTGATCCCATGGGGTCGATCGGCCTGGTGGTGGGCGCCACTGTCACGGACGTGTCGGCAGATCTTGAGGCCGTCAACGGCCCGCTGCTGGCGCCCGGTATCGGGGCGCAGGGGGCGACGGCCGCGGACCTGAAACGTGTGTTTGGCGGGGCGCTGCGCACTGTGCTGCCCACGGCCAGCCGCAGCGTGCTCACAGCCGGGCCGTCACTCGACGGACTGCGCGACGCGGCCGCCCGGACCCTCTACGAGGTCCGCGCCGCACTTTGCTGACGAGCTTTACGTCGATAAGTCGGTTTTCTTCGCGGTACGAAAGGCGTCATATTTGTTCATGAGTCGCTAGAGCGGGTGCACATGGTGCCCGCGCTAGCGCAAACTGGGGCAATGGCGTCACGCGAATACGTGGGCACGACCTACCGCTATCTCCGCCTGACCATCGTCGGACTATTTACGGCGCTGATCGTCTCGGTGATCTGGCAAATCGGGCAGGATGGCTTTCTGCGCAGCTCGATCAGCGCCTACTACTACGCTGCGCCGCGCAGCATCTTCGTCGGCGCGTTGGTCGGCGTGGGCGCCGCGCTGATCGCCATCAAGGGCCGCGCGGGCCCTGAGGAGACCCTGCTCAATATTGCCGGGATGCTGGCACCGATCGTGGCAATGGTTCCGACGCCCCTGTCGTCGGCGCGCGCCGGCGGGTGCGCAGGCGCATCCCGGTGTGTACCTGAAGCGTTCGTGGCTGGCGTGGACAACAACATGTGGGCCCTGATCATCACCGGCGTCGGGGCGCTGATCGTGGCCGGACTCGTGACGTGGCGGGCGGGAAGGCTGGCGCGACTGCGGTGTGGCTTCGCCGCTGCACTCTGGCTGCTGGTGTCGGTAGCGTTCATCGGATGGCGCGATGCGTTCTTGTCGTCGGCGCACAATCTGGCGGCCGCCGGCTTGTTTGTGTTGATCGCCGTGGTCGTCGTCATCAATGCCCGCCACGCACAGCAGTTTCGCGAGCCCCCGGTATTTCGGGCGCGCACCTACTGCTGGATTTACCGAGCTATCGGCGCAGTCATGGCGGTGGCTGCGGCTGTTGCCCTGGTGATGACGATCCTCTCCCTGGCCGGATCGATGCTCCCGCATGCGTGGCTATTTGTGATGGAGTCGGTGATGATCGGCACCTTCATCGCATTTTGGGCGGTACAGACAGTGCAGTTTTGGGAAATCGGGGTTCCGGGGTCGGACTGAGTGATAGTTGTCGGTTCGGCAGTCGGTAGGCTGAAACTTGCCGAAATCGGCACCGCCCGTACGAAGGAGTACTTCCATGCCATCCACCCGTACAGCCGCAGATCTGACTGTTGATCGAGTCGGAAACCTCGACTTCAAAGTGGCAGACTTGTCGCTGGCCGAGTATGGCCGTAAAGAGATCGAGCTCGCTGAAAGCGAAATGCCTGGTCTGATGTCGCTGCGCCGCGAATATGCCGACGTCAACCCGCTCAAGGGCGCCCGGATCTCTGGCTCGCTACATATGACGACCCAGACCGCCGTCTTGATTGAAACGTTGGTTGACCTGGGTGCCGACGTTCGCTGGGCCTCCTGCAATATCTTCTCCACCCAGGATCATGCCGCCGCTGCCATCGCCGTCGGCCCGTACGGAACGCCGGAAAAGCCGAACGGTGTGCCGGTATTTGCCTGGAAGGGCGAATCGCTCGAAGAATACTGGTGGTGCACCGAGCAGATGATGCATTGGCCCGCGAATGAGGCGGAGGCAAATGGTACTTCCGTGCACACCCAGGTGCCGAACATGATCTTGGACGACGGCGGAGACGCCACCCTCCTCGTACACAAGGGCGTTGGGTACGAGAAGGCAGGCGTGGTCCCCACCGTTGACGACGATGACTTGAGCGTCTCCGACGAGTACCGCGTCATACTTGAAACATTGCGGGCGTCGCTGGCGACCGACAACACGTTCTTCACCCGCGCGGCTGCCGAAATCCGCGGCGTCTCCGAAGAAACCACCACCGGAGTCCACCGGCTCTACCAGCTGGCGGCGGCAGGCGAGCTGCTGTTCCCGGCGATCAACGTCAACGACTCCGTCACCAAGTCGAAGTTCGACAACCGCTACGGATGCCGGCACTCGCTGATTGATGGCCTCAACCGCGCTACCGACGTCCTGATCGGCGGCAAGGTCGCCATGGTCGCGGGCTACGGCGACGTCGGCAAGGGCTGCGCCGAATCACTGCGCGGCCAGGGCGCCCGGGTGCTCATCGCTGAAGTTGACCCAATCTGCGCGCTGCAGGCGCTGATGGACGGCTACGAGGTCACCACCATTGACGAGTCCATCGACCGCGCGGACATCATCGTCACCGCGACCGGCAACCTCAACATCATCACCACCGAGCACCTGCAGCGGATGAAGAATCTGGCGATCCTCGGCAATATCGGCCACTTTGACAACGAGATCGATATGGCCGGACTTGCGCGGATTCCGGGAATCCACAAGACGGAGATTAAGCCGCAGGTGCACGAATGGGGCTTCCCCGGAAAGAATGGCACAGCCGGGCACCGAGTGATCATCCTGTCGGAGGGTCGTCTACTGAACCTGGGTAACGCGACCGGCCACCCGTCGTTCGTGATGTCTACCTCGTTCTCGAACCAGGTCATCGCGCAGATTGAGCTCTTCACCAAGCCGAACGAATGGGACAAAGAGGTCTACCGGTTGCCCAAGGCGCTCGACGAGAAGGTCGCACGCATCCACGTTCAGGCGCTGGGTGGGATTCTCACTAAGCTCACCAAGGAACAGGCCGAGTACCTCGGCGTGGACGTCGAGGGCCCGTACAAGGCGGAGCACTACCGCTACTGAGAGCCTGAGGCACTAGCGGCTTGAGGTTTAAGAGCGGGGCTATGCCGAGGATGGCGTCATACAGGTATGACGCTGTCCTCGGCGAAAGCATTCCGGGAAAGGTGAGTGCGTGGGAAGACTGGTCGTAGTCGAAGGGCTCGATGGCTCCGGGAAGGCGACGTTGACGCGCCGGTTGACGGAGCGCTGGCGCGCCAGCGGTCAGTCCGTGGCCACGCTCGCATTCCCGCGGTATGGCGAATCGGTCTACGCCGATCTGGTCCGCGATGTGCTCTACGGGCGGCTCGGTGACCTGACCCAGTCCGTGTACGGCGCGGCGCTGCTGTTCGCGTTGGACCGGCGCGGAGCCGCGGACCAACTCCGCGACCTGCTGCGCGCCAACGATATTGTGCTGCTCGACCGCTACATTGCTTCAAATGCTGCCTACGGCTCCGCGCGGCTGGGCGCCCCCGATCAGCCGACCGACTTCCCGGCCTGGGTACGCGAGCTGGAAGTCGATCGGTTCCGCATTCCAGCGCCCGATCACCAGTTGCTGCTGGCGACCCCTACTGAGGTTTCTGCGGGTCGAGCCCGCGAGCGCGCCGCCGATGATGCCGATCGTGCGTTAGACCGCTTCGAAAAGGATCACGCGCTGCAGCGCCGCACCGCGCAGATGTACGCGCAGCTCGCAGCACAACGCTACCTATCCGAATGGACTGTGCTCGAGCCCGGCGCCAACGGCGTTGTGGTGTTACCCGAGGCGATCTAGGCCAGGGGTGCTAATCCCGGGCGTTAATACTGCTGCGGCGGCTGCTGGGCGTAGGCGCGCAGGGTTGCTCCCAAGTTTTCGGTGCGCAGGCGGATATCGACATAGAGAAGCGCAATCACGGCGCCCACCCAGGACATCGTTACTGCCGATACCAGCGCCGTCACGATGTCGCCCACCACCAACACTGCGACCGGGGATAACGACGGTATAAGCGCGACGACCACTGCTGAGATCACCGCCTCGATCACCACCACGATGATGACAATCAGCAGGGTCACGCCCAGGATGCGCATGCGATGTCCGCGGGTCAGCCGCGCAGAACGAGCGAAGGCCACCGCTGGACTGGCACCCTCCATCACCGCGACAGGTGCGGCAGCAGCCCACACCGTGTATGCCAACACGCCCGGCACGATCAGTAGGAATGAACCGGCCAGGATCGCGATGGCAGTGATCACCGAAACGATGGCGGCTGGACCTATGCGTCCGCGCAGCCGGTCCGAAACGGTAGCAACGCGCCCGCCGCCGACGGGAGCCGGGCCGACGGCGTCCACACTGACGCAGGCCGCGACGACGGCCGATAGGAATAATGCTCCTGCCAGCGTCACGAACGTACTTGCCAACGTGGACAAATAGATGCCGGTAGGAATTCCGGCGGTCGAGCCAGAGGTCAGTGCCTTGCTGAGATCGTCTAGCCAGGTGCCAGTTGCGACCGCCTGGATTGTGCCGGTGTTCGACAGAATGACCAGCTCCACTGCCGCCGAGACCACCGCGATGATGATCGCTATCGGACCGAGAAGCGCAATATGACGACGCACTACTCGAAGGCCGACGCCAAACAGATCGCCGACAGTCAGCGGACGCAGCGGAATGGATCCGGGGTCGGTCATGCGCCAGGCGCCTGCCGATGGCGGAATGTTCGGGAAATTCGGATAGCCCACCCCTGCATGATCCCATCCCACAGGGACAATGACGTGCCGAGCGTGTGCGATGTCTACAAATGTTGTCTGGAAATGAGACGATGGAACACATGAGAGCTCGCATCCTGGTTGTCGACGATGATCCCGCACTGGCGGAAATGCTCACCATCGTGCTTCGCAGCGAGGGGTTCGACTCGGCAGTGGTGCGCGACGGTTCTCGTGCGCTTGATGCATTTCGGGAGGTTCGGCCCGATCTGGTGCTGCTCGACCTGATGCTGCCTGGCCTATCGGGACTTGACGTATGCAAGCAGATCCGTGCGGAGTCAGGAGTGCCGATCATCATGCTCACCGCGAAGACCGACACGGTCGACGTGGTTTTAGGGCTGGAGTCGGGCGCTGACGACTATGTAATGAAGCCCTTCAAGCCGAAAGAGCTGACCGCCCGAGTGCGGGCTCGGCTTCGTCGTGGCGACGTCGTCGGCGCGGAGCGGCTGCGGGTGGCCGACGTCGAAATTGATGTGCCAGGTCACCAGGTCACTCGCGAGGGTGAAGCGATCACGCTGACCCCGTTAGAGTTCGACCTGTTGGTGGCATTGGCTCGCAAACCCCGGCAGGTCTTCACCCGGGAGGTGCTCTTGGAACAGGTGTGGGGATACCGCCATGCCGCCGACACTCGGCTAGTCAACGTGCACGTACAGCGGTTGCGGAGCAAGGTTGAGAAAGATCCGGAGCACCCCGAGGTGGTGCTCACCGTGCGCGGTGTCGGCTACCGCGCCGGGACGGTCTAATCGGCAGGTGTGATGACGACGAAGCCAGTCGAGGCAGGCGGTAGCCTGCCGAGCGAAAAGCGTCATACCTGGTGGCGACGTCTTACGCACACGTCGCGGACACTGCGACTGCGCGTGGTAGCCATGACGGTCGTCCTTTCTACGCTTGTCATGATTCTGCTCGGCGTTGTGCTGCAAGGGCAGATCCGCGATGGTCTGCTCGCCAACAAGCAGTCTGCGGCTATTGCTGAGATTGAAAATGCCATCGTCACGGCACGGGGCCAACTCGTCGGCGCTGAAACCAATCCCACTCAACTCAGGGCTCAACTCGCTCGACTCGTCCAGGACATTGGCAACCCGGCGCGGGCCACCGACGCGATCGGGCAGGGGGCTACGGCTGGCGTATTCGACCCGGTCGTGACGCCGTTGCGGCCCGGCGCATCGGCGATTTCGGCAGTGGGACCGATTGAGGACGTTCCTTCGGGACTCCGCGACGAGGTAGAAGCCGGAAACGAGACGTGGCAATACACCACTGTGCTGCGTAAAAACGCAGCTGGCACACTCGCCAGTATCCCGGCGCTTGTGGTGGGAGCACCGGTCGTGGTGCAGGGCAGCAGCGATGCGTTCGGTGTCTACCTCGTGTTTCTGCTCAGCACTGAGCAAAAGACACTCGCCGTGGTGCAACAAACGCTCTTGGTCGGTGGTGCGGCGCTGGCATTGGCGCTCGGCCTGATCGCTTTTCTGGTGGCGACCGCCGTGCTTCGGCCGATCCGTCGCGCGTCGACGGTCGCTGCGAAGCTTGCCGCGGGGGACCTCACCGAGCGGTTGCCGGTGCGCGGTGCCGCCGAGCTCACCTCCATGGCGGACTCGTTTAACGGCATGGCAGAGGCCATTCGGATACAGATCCGACAACTCGAAGAATTCGGCACACTGCAGCGACGCTTTACCTCGGATGTATCGCACGAGCTGCGTACTCCGCTCACGACCGTCCGCATGGCGGCGGACGTACTGCATGCCAGTCGCGACGAATTCCCGCCGCACCTGGGTCGTGCCACCGAACTCATGGTCGATGAGTTGGACCGCTTCGAATCCTTGCTGTTCGATCTGCTCGAAGTGTCCCGCTACGACGCGGGCATGGCCGAGCTGCAGGTGGAAACCGTCGATGTCCGTACCTGCGTCATGGAATGCGTGGTCGCGGCGGGGCCGGTGGCCGCCACCACGGGGGTGCGGATCGTCACTAATCTGCCGGACGACGAAGTCATTGCAGACGTAGATCCGACGCGGCTTGAGCGGATTGTGCGCAACCTGCTCAATAATGCCGTGGACCACGCCGAGGGCGGCCCGGTCGAGGTGGAAATTGCTGCCGATGCCGACTCGCTGGCTATTATCGTGGCCGATCACGGTGTTGGTCTGAAACCGGGCGAAGCAGGTTTGGTGTTCAATCGGTTCTGGCGCGCCGATCCGTCGCGGCAGCGCCGGACTGGCGGCACAGGATTGGGGCTGGCGATTGCGCTGGAAGACGCACGGCTGCATGGTGGATGGCTGCAGGCGTGGGGAAACCCAGGCACAGGCGCCCGGTTTCGACTCACCGTGCCTCGGTTGCAGGGTTTCGTCCTATGCGGGTCGCCGCTGCCGCTGCGCCCCATCGGACAGGACGACGACAGCATCGACGACGACAGTATTGACAACGAATCGGGCAACTCGTTTCACCGGATTGACACGGATGACGGCATGCGCGCCAGGTTTGCACTGGGCCCGCCACTGTCGACTCCGGGAACTACGGGAGGAGCAGTATGACTGGATTTGCCAGTGTGCGAGCCCGGTTGGTCGGACGCGGTATTGCGGCGGTCTCCATCGTACTTGTCGCTGCCAGCTGTGCATCGATGCCGACATCGGGTTCCGCACACGTGGTACGGCGGGTTGTCGACGAGTCTGTCGCAGCGGCGCCGCAAGGGCCAGATCCAGGGCAACAACCGGAACAAATAGTGCGCGAATTCATTCACGCGTCGGCGATGACGGAATACGACACGGCGGGTGAGTCGTTTGTCGTAGCGCGCCAATTCCTCACGCCGTCAGCGGAAAAGCTGTGGCACGCAGATTCCGGATCGACTCGGATCGTGGTGCTGGCCGACGATTTTTCTGCCGTACCGGACGCAGAAGATCCGGCGGCCGTCACCATCACGGGACGGCAAATCGGCACTGTTGAGCCGGACCGCTCGTTCCAACCGATCGACTCCGTGAGCTACCGAGCGACAATTTATCTTGACAAGTCGGCCGATCAGTGGCGCATTGCCAATCCGCCAGACAATGTGCTTATCACGAGAAGCGAATTTTCCACGGCTCTGCGTCAGCGCACCGTGTATTTCCTCGACTCGACAGGCCGGGTCGTCGTGCCCGACATCCGCTACATTCCGAACTCTCCGACGCCGAGCCTGTCCGTCAACAGGCTGATGGATCTGCTTTTGCACGGCCCGAGTGAGCAACTCACTGGCGCCGCGCGGACCCAGCTTGGCCCGGGTGCCGCCCTTCAATCCAATGTGCGAATCGACGCAGCCGGGGTGGCGCACGTCGATCTGGAAGGCGTGGACGTATCGACCCCAGCAGCTCGGCAGGCTCTGGCAGCACAAATCGTGTGGACGCTCGACCCGGATGTGCAGCAAATCGAGATTTCGGTCAATGGGCTGCCCCTGACCGTTGCCGGCGCCACACCGGCAAGCTCGGCCACCGACGTGTTCAGCCTCAGTAGCGGGACGGTGGCGAATTTCGACCCCGATGTCGTACCCGGTTCCGCGCAGGCTGTGTCGGATGCCTATTACGTCGACGGGGGCGTCATCCTTCGACTGTCTGACTCCACCCCCATGTGGGGCAGCGTGGGGACCGGCTCGGTTCGCGTGACGTCCGCGGCGCTATCGGCGGCGTCGGGAGCGCTTGCCGCCGTCGCGTCCGACGGCGATGGCGGCTCCCAACTCCTGGTCGGCAAGCCGTTCGATCACCAACCGGTGGTGACCGCGCTGAAGGCGAACACGCTGACGCAGCCGAGCTTCACCCGATGGGGGTATGCGGCGTGGACCGTGCAAAACGGTGCGTCGCAACCAGAGGTGTATCAGGTCGCGGTTGCCTCTGGCACTCCCACGTGGTCGCGGGTGACAGCGCCCGGGCTGGCCAAGCTCGGCCCTGTCACGGCGCTGGAACTATCGCCGGACGGCGTGCGGGTGGCGGTGGTCGCCGACGGCAAACTGTATCTCGGCGTCGTGGTGTCCGCGCCGGATGCCGCGGGCGATAAACCCGCAGACGACAGCGCGAAGACCGCCTCAGACGACCGGCAAGGTCTCACAATTACTGGGATCCACGAATTGCGCGGGGATCTGTCGGATGTCGGGCCGGTCACCTGGGACGACTCCGTTAACTTGCTGGTCGGCGCGAAAACTATCGGTAGTGCGCACCGCACCGTCTTCCGAGTATCCGTTGACGGGCAGAGCGTCGACGCGGTCACTACATCCCAGGTCTACGGCGATGTGTTCGGCGACGTCGATTCGATCGCGTCCGCGGACTCGGGGCTGCCGATGCTGATCTCGTTCGGCAGCCGAATCTGGCAATTGCAGGGCAGTGAGAGTTCCGGACAGTGGGTGCCGCCGAACGGCGGGAACTGGATGCCCGGAATCATGCCCTTCTATCCGAACTGATCGAGTCGGACGAGGCCCGGCCGGATGCCCGACTGGATGCCTGCCTGATGGCTGGCGACGTCATCCCTAGTTGTCCACATTCTGGGCCTGCGTAGACGACAAAAATCAGCTGAACCGCGATGCTCAGACCCATGTCTGTTGACCAGTGGTGGGCTGGGCAGCGGTGGGCGCAGAGCCTGTCGGCACGCTCTGTTAGTGGAATTGCCACTGGCATAGCGGCTGAAGTGGTGCGCACACTGCGGGTGGGTCTGGATCTGGTGCTGCCGCGAGTCTGCCCCGGCTGTTTCGCACCGGAGCCGTGGTGCGCCGACTGCGCGGCAACAATTAGTGGGCGACCTCGGGCCGTCACAGCTCCGGAGGCGATGCTCGATGAATTCGCTGCGGCCGGCCTCGCGCTACCAACGGTTCATGCGTTGACCAGGTATTCCGGGCCGATCCGTGCGGCCATCGTGGCAGGCAAGGAGCGCGGGCGGCGCGACCTGCCGCCGCTGATGGGCGTCGCGTTGGGCCGCGGCTTAACGGCACTGCAGGATGTCGGGGTCATACCTGCCGATCTGTGGCTCGTACCGGCGCCCACCAGGCCGGCATCGGCGCGGGCACGTGGCGGCGACCCTGTCACGGTGATGGCCCGGTCAGCTGCCGCCGAACTAGCTGCTGTCGGTCGACCAACCGGGGTAGCGCCGTGCTTGTACCTGGCCCGTGGAACCCGCGACTCGGTAGGACTCGACGCGGCCGGGCGCGCAGCGAATCTCGCCCGCGCGGTGCGATTCCGACCTGAGGCAACGCCGCCCCGAGGTGCATTCGTCGTGCTCCTGGACGATGTGCTCACCTCGGGCGCCACCGTCACCCGGTCGAGTATGACGCTGTCCGCACATGGCCTCGCGCCGGTCGGCGCGTTGATACTCGCGGCTGTGCCTCCGCTCCGTCCGAAGGTGGTTTATGGCACATCCGCGCGGCGCACGCTAGCCAGGCAGGGTCCGGGTGGTGGGCGGCAGGATTTGCGCGGTAGATTTGGTGGTGTACCGGGGTCCACAGTATTTTGAGCTCGCGGTGGAACCCGGGACAGAGTGCGAAAGCAGTGGGTCGGGGCTAGCCCGCCCGCCGAACCTCGGGAGGATACATGGATATCGTCGTAACGGGACGGAATGTCGAAGTACCCGAGCATTTCAAGTTACATGCGTCCGAGAAACTAGCTCGTGCAGAGCGATATGACGCAAAACTTGCTCGCGTGGAGGTCGAACTCGCACACGAAAAGAACCCGAGGCAGACCAAGACCAAGCAACGTGTTCAGTTGACGGTCGCGGGCCGTGGGCCGGCAGTCCGCGCCGAAGCCTCTGCCGAGACGTTCTATGCGGCGCTGGATCTCGCGATTGAAAAGCTGGAGGGCCGACTTCGCAAAGCGCGGGGTCGACGTCTGGACAAGATTACTTCGCGCACGTCCATGGGCGAGGTTGCTGCTGCGGTAGACGCAGTCGACACGACGGTTGCTCCAGACGAATCCGACGATTCCGCGGAAGTCGACGGTCCAGGACGCGTAGTGCGGATTAAGAGCCATCCGGCTGAACCGATTTCCGTCGATCAGGCGCTGCTGCAAATGGAACTCGTCGGGCACGATTTCTATTTGTTCAACGATGTCGAATCGGGATTAGCCAGCGTTGTGTACCGTCGTAAAGGGTTCGACTACGGGCTGCTTCGGCTTGGCTGATCACGTCGATTGACGGGCGTTTTTCGCTCCTCGGGTGCGGCCGGTGGCACTGGTCGCACCCGAGTTGCGCATACGATGGTGTGCGCCGCCAATGACTGCAAAATGAACGACTGAGGTGTCAACGTGTCTGTGCTGTCCAGAGTGCTCCGTGCCGGCGAGGCGAAAATCCTCAAGCGGCTATCCGCTATCGCCGACCATATCGACGGTCTGGAGGAGGACTTCCTCAACCTTTCCGACGACGAGTTGCGTGGCTACACAGAAACGTTCCGTGCTCGGCTCGCCGATGGCGAAACTCTGGATGATTTGTTGCCCGAGGCATTTGCCGTCGTTCGCGAGGCCGCCAAGCGGACTCTAGGACAGCGGCACTACAAGGTGCAGCTGATGGGTGGCGCAGCTCTCCATCTGGGAAATATCGCCGAAATGAAGACCGGTGAGGGCAAGACGCTGGTCTCGACTCTGCCCGCATACTTGAACGCTCTTGACGGCAAGGGCGTCCATATCATCACGACTAACGACTATCTTGCGCAACGCGACTCCGAATGGATGGGTCGCGTCCATCGCTTCCTAGGACTCAGCGTCGGCGTGATTGTGCCGCAGATGCTGCCGGAACAACGACGCGTTGCGTACAACGCGGACATTACGTACGGCACCAACAACGAGTTTGGCTTCGATTACCTGCGCGATAATATGGCTTGGTCATCCGCTGACCTGGTGCAGCGCGGGCATCATTACGGCATCGTCGACGAGGTTGACTCGATTTTGATCGACGAAGCTCGTACCCCGCTCATCATTTCCGGTCCGGCGGATCAGTCGTCCAAGTGGTACACCGAGTTCGCCCGGTTGGTGCCGCGAATGAAGAAGGATGTCGACTATGAGGTCGACTTGTCCAAGCGAACCGTCGGCGTCTCCGAAGAAGGCGTGCAGCGGGTTGAGCGCGCATTCGGTCTGGAGAACCTCTACGAAGAGGTCAACACTCCTCTTGTCGGCTTCCTGAATAACGCCATCAAGGCGAAGGAGCTGTACAAGAAGGACAAGGACTACATCGTCGTCAACGGTGAGGTGCTGATCGTCGACGAATTCACCGGTCGCGTGTTGCACGGTCGCCGATACAACGAGGGCATGCACCAGGCGATTGAGGCCAAGGAAGGCGTGGAGATCAAAGCGGAGAACCAGACTCTTGCCACGATCACCCTGCAGAACTACTTCCGACTGTACGAGAAGCTCTCCGGGATGACGGGTACTGCACAGACCGAGGCCGCCGAGCTAGACGAGACCTACAAGCTCGGCGTTGTTCCTGTTCCTCCGAACAAGCCAGTGATCCGCGTTGACGCCGACGACATCATCTACAAGACCGAAGAAGCCAAGTTCAGCGCGGTCGTCGAGGACATCACCGAGCGGCACGAGAACGGTCAGCCGGTGCTGGTCGGTACTGCGAGCGTCGCGCATTCCGAGCGGTTGAGTAAATTGCTGCTCCGCGCTGGCGTTCCGCACGAGGTACTCAACGCCAAGAACCACGCCCGGGAAGCCGCGATCATCGCCCAAGCCGGTCGGCTCGGTGCGGTAACGGTTGCTACCAACATGGCCGGTCGCGGCACCGACATCGTGCTGGGTGGCAACCCTGACTTCACTGCCGACGCGGATCTGCGGGAACGCGACCTGAATCCGACGGATACGCCGGAGGAGTACGAGGCGGCGTGGCCGGAGGCTTTGAAGAAGGCTAAGAAGCGTTCCGTCGACGAGGCCGCGAAGGTTTGCGACGCTGGCGGCCTATACGTGCTCGGCACGGAGCGCCATGAATCACGGCGTATTGATAACCAGTTGCGCGGCCGTTCCGGTCGTCAGGGTGACCCGGGCGAGTCCCGCTTCTACCTATCTCTTGGCGACGATCTGATGCGGCGCGTCGGCGGAAGTACGGTCGAGGCCATGATGACCCGGCTTCACATGCCGGACGACATGCCCATCGGCCACAAGTTCGTCTCCAAAGCGATCAAGAGTGCTCAGACGCAGGTCGAGCAACAGAACTTCGAGATTCGCAAGAACGTTCTCAAGTATGACGAGGTGATGAACAAGCAGCGCACCGTCATCTATGAGGAGCGGCGGCGAGTTCTCAGTGGTGAGGATCTGCACGAGCAGACCGGCCGGATGATCGATGATGTCGTGACCGCCTACCTGACTAACGCCACCGCAACCGGGTTCGCGGAGGATTGGGATACTGAGACACTCTGGACGGCGCTCAAGACGCTGTACCCGATTTCGGTGACGCCGGACATGATTGCCGAAAAGCAGGGGTCACTGACGGCTGAGACGCTGCAGAACGCGGTTCTAGCCGATGTGAAACTCGCATGGCAGGCACGCGAGGACAACCTGGGCGCAGAGATTCTCCGCGAGCTGGAACGGCGCGTGGTGCTGTCAGTTCTTGACCGCAAATGGCGTGAACATCTCTACGAGATGGATTACCTCAAAGAGGGCATCGGCTTACGTGCCATGGCGCAGCGCGATCCGCTCGTCGAGTACCAACGCGAGGGCTTCGACATGTTCTCCGCGATGCTCGACTCGCTCAAGGAAGAGTCCGTCGGCTATCTGTTCAATCTGCAAGTGCAGGTGGTTCCGAACGAGTCGCAGGCCGCTGTCAATGGGCAGGCGGAACCGGCTGCGGTCAGCGTCGACGGCCAGGACGCTGCTGGCAAGGGTGGCAAGAAGAGGGTTCGCGCCCGGATGAAGCCGGTTGCGGCGCTTCCTACACAGCAGGCTGAAGCAGATAAGGCTGCGGTCGCGAAGGCCGGAGCCGATGCCGCCCCAGCGGCGCTGCGCGCAAAGGGCTTGGATGTTCCAAGCCAGGCGTCAGCAGCACTGTCCTACTCGGGCCCCGGCGAAGTTGGGTCCACCGATGGATCTTCCGCGAAGAAGGCGGCACAGAGCGGCACGGTAGCAGCGACGAAGGAACCGGGCCGTAACGATCCGTGCTCATGTGGTTCCGGAAAAAAGTACAAGCAGTGCCACGGCAGGCCCGACAGCTCGGTGTGAGCCTGAACGGCCTGCTCACTACGGATCCGTTATCCGATTTGTAGGGCCGTGACGTACCACCGGTCTTCGACGCTGCGCAATTGCATCGCCATTGCGCGTGTTCGGAGGCCGCATCGGAATGCCGAGGAAATCTCGGCGGTGTCTTCGGCCGGTTCGCAGACCCAAATGGATACGAGTTGGATCTGATGGCGTCGGTCGAGCATAGGGAAATCCTGTAGCCCGCTGAACACGCCAGCGGTGAAATGCGGGAGAAGTTGATTGATCGGGCGACGCCCGGACAGTGCCTCGATTGTTGCTCGCGCTAGTACGGTGCCCGCGTCGGTCGCCGACGGCCGAGGTGCGGTGGCGCCTACCGGTATTGCCGCTCGCGGGGGAGCCGCGGCAGGGATGGGCGCCACGGCATCATCGCAGGAAATGATTCCGACGGCCGAGTGCACGCGGAATGGTAGCGGCGCTGGTGACTGCGCGCCGGCGTGGACTGGTTCGGTGTTTCTCGGGTCCGAGCGGAGTATGTCAACATCGATCCCCGAAGCCCAGCGACGATGAGTCATTGGTGGTCCTATGACCACCGGCTGACGATTGATACAGGCGCGCGACCGCAGTATCGCATGCGATGCGATGCGATCCGGACCTACGACTGCGGATAGCGCCGGTGCCTGCTCATTCTCATCGAGGAACGCGCTCAGCGGTGGTTCGCTATCCGGCACGGGCAGTAGGTGCGGCTTGAAGCGTGATGTCGTTGTATCGACGGAACGGCCGAGAAGTGCTGTGGTCATTGGATTGTCTCCTGGGGTGCGGATGTAGGTAGTACCGCAGTGTCAGTAATGCCGGTGCCGGTGCCGGTGCTGGGTGCGTGCAGCTGTTGGCCAGGTATGACGAGGTTCGGGTCTGCGCCGATCACATCCCGATTGACCCGGTACCACGCTCGCCATTCCCCGTCGATCTCATTTGCAGTGGCGCTGTCCGGCAGATGCGCGGCGGCGATCGACCAGAGCGAATCTCCGGGACGCACCGCGACGGCGCCGGTGGCTGCTGGGACCTCTGTCTCGGCTGGATCTACCTGATCGGCTGGTTTTGCCGCGGTGTCCGACGTTGCTTCGACTGGGGACTTCGTCATACCTGGGGGAGCCGCTATATCTGGGGGAGCCGCTATATCCGTTGGAGCCGTTACGTCTGGGGGAGCCGTTACGTCTGGGGGAGCCGTTACGTCTGGGGGAGCCACCGTATCTGGAGCGGCCGCGTCAACCGTGATTGGCCAGTCGAGATCGACAGTGAACTCGAATACCGCGTCGTCCGGCGCGACATCTGAGGACGATGCGGCAGCGGCTGTCGCTGGGGCAGTGACCAGAGACGTAGGGGTCGTATACGCGGAAACTACCGTCGCTGTGGGCGCGGCCCCCTCTGGCAGAATGCCCGTTGGACTCGAGGTGCCGCACGCGGCCAACCCCGCAGCGACCGAAACGCCCGCTGCCATGAGGGCGACGCGTCGCACGGCAGTCGGCGTAATCGATATCAACAAGCGGCGAGCGCTCGAGCCGATGAAGCCCGGAATCCGGCTGGCCGCAGCTGCACCCAATACGAGGAGCGCCCACGTTACCAGCAGCCAGGTGACGGCGATCGCCATCAGCATGGCAATGGCGCCAATCACTACATCCGGCCTCGGGTCAGTCAGTAGCGCGATCTGACTGCCCGGCGCCGGCATCAGGAGCGCAGCTGCGAATGGCCCAACTACGCCGATCGCCGTTTGCCAGCGCGCCGCAACACTTGAGTCGCCGGAATGTCGGGGGCGACGAGAATCGCAGCCGGCGATCATCCCGTGACGAACCGGAAAGTGCTCGCTACGTTTTGAATGTAGTCGAAAGACATCAAATGACATGCAACAGAGTGAACTGTACTTCGATGTAACTGTCAATAGCCGTTCTTGCGGATTGACGGCATATACTGGGTCGAAGCAGCGCAAATGAAGCAGCGCAAATCCTGATCCCATGCACGGCGCGGGAAACGCTTGACCAGCGATAAGCCCGAGGCGCGATCGACACCGCCGGATACCAGGAAAGGCTCCAGCATCTGGGTGGGACGTAACGCCTGTGAGTTCGCGGTGTGGTGGGCCCGTCTTCATCTGCGTTGAAGGGAGCGCGTCTGATGGTTGGGTTGGCGTTAGGCGGTTGTCAGGGCATCGAGTAGATCGCGCTCGTACTCATCTAATAGTCCTTCTCCCCGCGTGCTGTCGCCTCCTCGGGCCATTTCCCAGGCGAGTGTGTCTGCCAGAGTCTCGTCCAGGGGCCGGGTGCGCTCTGGTCGGCGTAGGCGTTGCCGCAGGAGCCTCGGGCCAGACAGGTGACCTGGTGTCCCAGCGCCAGTGCCGCGCTGGTGATGTGCCCACTGAGCCACGCCGTCCCACCCAGGACCAGAAGCTTCATTCCGACTGCAGACGTCAGCCGCGTGTCCCGGCGCAAGATGCTTCGCCAAGAGCAAAAACTGGACGTGACCCTTCCCGTCTGCGCCATGATGTCTCGAAGGCGAACATTGAGAGGCGACTGGCCAGTGGCTGAAATCGGTTCGGATACATTCCCCAGGTCGAAATCAGGCTTGCGTCTCGCAACTGCGTTAGATGCACCTTTCTTGACGGACATGGTGGTGGCGGCCGCGTTCTGGCGGCCCGATGGCTCCGTTGGAACGCGCGATGATGTTCTGGGCGCCCCGGAGTTGGCGCACTATGTCTCGGGCTGGCCAAAGACGGGTGGCCTTGGCATGGTCGCCGAGGCTGATCAGCTCGTCGGAGCCGCGTGGCTTCGGCACTTCATAGTTGAGGATCCCGGTTACGGTTTCATTGACGCCGCGACCCCGGAGGTGTCTCTAGGCGTGATGTGCCAGTGGCGTGGCCAAGGAATTGGGCGCCGCTTGCTCGAGGCGTTGATATCGGCAGCATGTGAGTCGGCTCTATCCGCGCTGAGTCTAAGTGTCGAGTCCGACAACTACGCCGTCCGACTCTATGAAGACCTCGGATTCAAGGTGGTGACTGAGGCACCTGGGTCGATCACCATGAAACTAAAGCTGTGACGCTCAGTGACGATCGGCGTTACACGTATCATGGCATCATCTGATGCGTTTTTTCGTGCATGCAGGTTGCTATGAGGACGACTCTCGCCCTGGACGACGCGCTCGTCAAGGAGGCTCAGCGCCTGACTGGGACGACTGAAAAGACCGGTTTGGTTCGTCAGGCTCTGCAGGCCCTGATCGAGCGGGAGAGTGCTCGACGACTCGCGCTTCTTGCGGGTAGTGAGCCCGACGCGACACCCGTCCCGCGGCGGCAGTCGCCTCCCGCGTGATCCTCATTGACACGTCGATCTGGACCGACCATCTCCGCAGCGGCGACAGGCAGCTCGCCGCGCTCCTTGGCGACGGCACCGTGCTGTGCCCACCGGTGGGTGGTGGGGGAACTCGCCCTGGGCAACCTCACTCACCGCGACGAGATCCTGGGTCTGCTTCACAACCTTCCACAAGCCCCGGTTGCGACGGAGATCGAGGTGATAACTCTCATCGACCACCATCAGTTGTTTGGACTCGGCATCGGGTACGTCGACGCGCACTTGCTGGCGTCGACGATGCTATCGGGTGCCCGTTTATGGACACGCGACAAGCGACTTCGTGCGACGGCAGCGCAACTTGAACTCGACCATGGTGACGCCAATGGCCCATGAATCTGCGCCAGTAGCCGCAAACGATGACGTAGTCCCGTCAGTACGAGTTCGCTAATCCGGTTCAGAATGCCTTGTTTTGCGATCACCCACGCGTGAGATCATCCCCGCGGCTCCACGGCAGCCCTACCGGCTGCGCTTGGTTAAGACGATCGGTTCGCCCTCGGTGATGGCGATCGTGTGCTCGGAGTGCGCCGTCCGTTTTCCGTTTGCGCTGCGTAGAGTCCAGCCGTCGGGGTCGACGCGGAGCCTGTCTGTTCCGTGCATGAACCATGGTTCTATCGCGATGACCAATCCGGGCTGGAGAGGGTAGCCACAGCCGGGCAGGCCGTCGTTCGACACATGCGGATCTCCATGCATGGTGTGGCCAACGCCGTGGCCACCGAATTCGAGGTTGATCGGGACGCCCGCTTCGCGTGCCACGGTGCCGATCGCGTGTGAGATATCGCCGATCTTGTTGCCGACGTGTGCGACGGCAATGGCGGCGTCAAGTGCCCGTTCGGTGAGCTGGATCAGTTCGACGTCTTCGTGCCGCCCCGCGCCGATGACGAGGCTGACAGCGGAGTCAGCGACCCACCCGTCGACGCTGGCTGCGAAGTCCAGACTGAGCAAATCCCCTTCTTCAAGCCGGTACGAGGTGGGCTTTCCGTGCAGGACAGCATCGTTGACAGACGTGCACAACACATATCTGAACGGCCCAGATCCGAAAGACGGCGCATAGTCCAGATAGCAGGACTCAGCGCCACGCTTCCTGATCAACTCGTGCGTAAATGCATCCAACTCGAGCAGGCTGACGCCGACGAGCGCCCTCTCTTTCAGCGCAGTGAGTGTGGAAGCGACGAACTCCCCGGCGGGTTTCATCGCTTCTATTTCTGCCTTTGTGCGCAGCTCGATCATGGTGGTGTGTTCCGTTCCTTGCCCGACAGTGTCGGTATAATTATACCGGTACTATTATTGGCGTCATGGTGCGCGTCCCGTTGACTGCTCAGCAGGTCGAGCGTGGACGGATGCTCGGTGACACCCTGCGAAACGCGCGAGGCACGCGCACTATGGTCGAGGTTGCCGCAGTAGCCGGCGTCTCAGTCGAGACCCTGCGCAAGATCGAGACCGGGCGCAGCCCCTCGCCTGAGTTCTTCACCGTTGCTCAAATCTGCGGCGCACTCGAAATCAGCACGGAGGAGCTTGTCGCTGCTCCGATCGCACACGTTGACACTGCAATCTCCTTGTAACCCTCGGCGAAAGCTTGTTGATCGTCGGGCTTGACTGCCTCCGCCAGATTTGTCACCGTTGTCGCATGCGATGGGAACAACTGTTCGCGGACCTGGACTCGCGGTTCGACGAGCTTGCAGACGCCGAGATGATGGCGGAGTTGCCTGACCGACAGCGAAGTGCGGCTGGATCACTCACGGTGGTGCAACGCTGCATTGGCGCGATCGGCGCAGATGTACGCGTGCGGGTGCGGTCCGGGGCACTGCATTCCGGTGAGCTTCGCGGCGTTGGCCCTGACTGGATCCTGCTGGGTATGACGAGCCCTGGTGAGGTGCTGCTATCAATGGTCGCCGTCGTGACAATTGACGGGCTGACGGCGACAACAGGTGCCCCGCTGTCGGTGGTGGGCAGCCGGATCGACCTGCGGCTGGCTATGCGTGGGATCGCACGTGACCGCTCGCCGGTTGTGATCGGGGTGATGGGCGCCCCCGACGGCATGGCTGGGGCCGGAACGGAACTATCGGGCACGATCGACAGGGTTGGCGCGGACTTTATTGAAATGGCGCAGCACGCCACGTGGGAGCCGCGCAGAGCGAGTTCCGTCCGCTCGATGCTGCTGGTTCCGATCGGCGCCGTGGACAGTGTGCGTGCGATGCCTCGAGTATGACGGTGCGCGTATGACGACGTTCGCGCCGCCGGCTCCGATGAGGGGCCGGCAGCCATAGGCGGCGTACTCGCAGGCATCAGCAGTGCGAATCTCTAGCTCAAGGCATCGGCGTCTAGTGTCAACGGCTGATTGGCGATGGTCGCAGCAGTGCGTTGGTACGCCTCGGTGATGTAGTCCTCGAGTTTTGTTCGCTCGACGCGCCACTGGCCGCTACCGCCAATCTGAATCCCGGCCAACTCGCCTGTGCGCACCATCGTGTACGCGTGGCGCGCCGTGATGTTGAGGATCTCGGCAACGTCCGCCAAGGTAAGAAAGCGGCTATCTGGCATAGTTGCCTCCAATTAATAGCATTCAGCACTCATTAAACACGATTGACGTCATACATGGTGGTTATCCACAATCGTGAGTGTTGGTTCG
Organism: Nakamurella sp.; assembly: GCA_039924545.1. GTDB lineage: Bacteria > Actinomycetota > Actinomycetes > Mycobacteriales > Nakamurellaceae > Nakamurella. The sequence goes on from JBDTAR010000086.1 coordinate 42,781, forward strand.
CGGTGGGGCAGTACATGACGCACAATCACCCGCAAACGTACGCAACATACGTATTGTCATTTCGACAGGAATGCGGCACCTGCCGCCGGTTGCGCCAAGGAGAATCGATGACGGTAACTGTGCCGCCCACCCCTCGCCGGATGACGCGCCCAAAATGGCTGGATGTGCGGGTCATTGGCGGTGTTCTACTGCTGGTCGCGTCGATCGCTATCGGTACCAAAGTCATCGGCGGGGCGTCGAGAACTAGCCCGGTGTGGACGATCGCGCACGACGTTGCCGCGGGGACGGTTCTTGTTCCAGCCGACTTCGTCGCGCAGGAGGTCAACCTCGGCGACGGTGGCCGTCGGTATCTAGGCACTGCGACAGACCTGTCCGGTCGGGTGCTCAATCGGCCGCTGGGCGCCGGTGAGCTGGTGCCTGCCGCAGCCCTGGGTGAAGTGGGTGATTCCCGCGTGCTGTCCGTAGCAGTATCGGCCGACCACCTCGCTCCGGGTATCGGCCACGGATCGGTTGTCGACCTGTATTTGGTTACGGGCCGAGGTAACCTCGTGGGCGGGCAGCTGGAGACTCGGCTGATTCACCCCGCGGTGACGATCCAATCCGTACTAGCCCCGGCGTCCGGGGGCCTATCCGGGGCAGTGTCGAGTCGCTACCAAGTGTCGCTGCTGCTGACACCCACTGACGCGGACGCGTTGGTGCGCCAGTTGCCCTTGGGAGAGCCCGTCCTGGTATTGCATTCCGGTGCCGTGGTGCCTGCCAGCGGAGGAGGGTGAATCTATGGCGACCGGAATCGTCACCGCCGGTGGCGGGCATGCCTGGGAAACCGGCGTCGTGGCCGAGGTCGGACGCTCGGATGCGTCGCTGACGGTGGTACGCCGATGCGCCGATATCGCCGATGTGTTGGCCGTCGCCTCGACGGGGCAGATATCTGCGGCGATCGTTGCCGCAGACCTGCGCCGGCTAGATAGCGAATCGGTACACGAGCTTGCCGCATGTGGAGTTCGCGTGGTCGGCATCTATCGTGCCGGCGATGAGCGCGTTCCGAGCCAGTTGCAACGGATAGGAGTCGCGGACGCGGTACCGGACGATGCGACGCCGGCCGCTATCGTGCAGGTCCTCCGAGACGTGCTATCGAGCCGTGAGGACGTAGCGGACGAATCAGGCAAAGCGGCCATCGGCTCCGATCCCATGCGCGCGCTCAGCGAGTCGCAGACGGTCCCTCGATTCGCCCCCCGTTCTCGTTCGGACGTCACCACTGATGCAACTCCAGATGTCGCACCTGCCGACGGTCCGCATCGTCGACGCGGCGGCCGCCGTCGTACACACGACGCACGGGAAGAGCGCCCTGCACATGCGGTGCGGCTGGGTCGAGGTCAGCGGATCGGCCCCTCGGCGCCCAGTGCTGCCTCGCGTGATGTCGATACGTCACGATCCGGCCGGGTGATTGCGGTATGGGGGCCAGCAGGCGCGCCGGGTCGCAGCACCGTCGCGATGGGTATAGCGGATCGAATGGTTGCCGGGGGCTCATCGGTCGTGTTGATTGATGCCGATGTGTACGGCGGCGTGTTAGCTAACGCCTTCGGCCTGCTCGACGAGTCAGCCGGGCTTGCCGGGGCATGCCGACTGGCGTCCAACGGACGCCTCGGTCCGAGCGATTTCGCCGCATTGAGCTGGCAGGTGGCCGATCGGCTCACCCTGATGACCGGCATTGCGCGGGCGGATCGTTGGCCAGAGCTGCGACCGTCGACGATCCCGCACGTGCTGGATTGCGCACGCGTGTTGGCCGACGTCGTGATCGTCGACTGCGCTGCGGTGCTGGAAACGGATGAAGAAATCACGTTCGATACGCTCGCGCCGCGTCGCAACGGAGCCACGATTGCTGTGCTCGATGCTGCGGAAGTGGTCATCGCTGTTGGCTCTGCCGACCCTCCTGGGATGGAGCGGCTGGCGCGCGGTTACGCCGATGTCACCCAAACTATTGCTGGGGTGGAACCGAGAATAGTGTTCAATCGCGTACGCGCGACTGCTGCCTCCACATCCGAGCTAGGTGATGCCAGCCGTCGGTTCTGCGGGTGCGACCCGGTGGCGTTCTTGCCCGAAGACCGAGCACTCGTTGATTTAGCGTGGCAGCGCGGCGTGACATTGTCGACGGTGGCATCGAAAGCCCCGCTCATCAGCGCATTCGACGACCTTGCGCAGACTCTGTCCGTCGCGTCATCTCGGTAACGTGTGCTCAGAGCCCTTCTCGGCGGCTATGTTGAGGGCACCATAATGGGTCAAACGATCGGAGCAGGGATGCGCGTATATCTTCCGGCAACATTGCCGATGCTGCGCGAGACCGTGAGCTCTGGGACGTTTTGCCCCGTCCACGGATTCGGTTTCGCCGTCACCGCGGATCTGCAAGCGGAATATGTCAGTGCCGACTCCGAAGACCTCGAGTACGTGGCAATGCACGATGCCGCGCTCGCATCCTTGCGGTTGATTGCCACGGACGCCGCCGATCCAGTTCGTGTCGTCTTAGCGATTGATGCGGTCGTCGGCCCTGCGGCTGAAGGTGCTGCCGCCGAAGATGCTGCTCAGCTAGTCGTGGTTGAGCGCGGCGACCTGGACCGGGCCGTCGTTTCGATCACGGGGCCTGTTGCCTGGGATGCGATTGCCGCAGTGCACCTTGATGGCGGCGATGTCGCCACCATTATTCGCGCTGCCGCCGATGCTGTTGCCGCCGCCGATCTCGGCGATATGGATGCGGCGCTCATCGTGGGAGATGCGGAAGATATCGATCTGGGCTGGTACGCGCCGAGCGAGATCGGCTACCTGGTCACCGAACTGAGTTCGCCGTGACCGCTGCAGCGGCCACGGCGATACTGAGATTGCGCGGCGGGTTTGCGGGTGCCATACCGGGTATGACGCTGTTCACGCCGTAGCTCGACGCCGCTGGTAATTACGGGCGGATGAACTCGGCCTCGATGGTGAGCTCTACCTTGTCGGACACCACAGCGTTGCTGACGCCGAACACCGGCGCGAACTTCACGCCGAATTCCTTGCGATTGAGTGTTCCGGTCGCGGCGAATCCCGCACGCGGCGTGCCCGATGCATCGATAATTGCGCCGAGGAACTCCGCTTTGAGCGTGAGGGGCTTGGTAATGCCGCGGATCGTGATTTCCCCATCCAGCTCGAAAGTTTCGCCGTCGAAATCGCGCACGCCGGTTGACCGGAAGTTGATGGTCGGATAGTTTTCGACATCGAGGAAATCGTCGGACTTGACGTGGCCATTGCGCTGGTCGTTTTTGGTTTCCAGATTGGCGGCGTCGGCGACGACGACAACGGAGCCGTCGATGATTCCCTGCGCGCCGAACGTGAGCGTGCCTTCCTTCAGCGGCACGGTGCCGCCGGCCTTGCCGACGCCCATGTGGCGCACCTTGAATGAGAGTTCAGAGTGTACTGAATCGGCATTCCAGGAACCTGTCAACTCTGGCGCGACTGTGGTATTTGTGGCGGTCATGATGTAAGCCTTTCGAGAAAGTATGTGAACGCTCAACTAATGCATGTTCAGGTTACTGCGTGATTGGTGACGAGTCAACAATCGCAGGGGTGAGCTGGTTCACAGCTGGGTGCTGGGTGCTGGGTGCGAGCGCGACCTGTACCGGAACTGAAACGCCGTTCCAGGCCCACACTCCGCAGCCCGCAGAGACGAGGCCCGCCAATCTCCGAGGTAGTACCAGGTCCAACATTGCTCCATCGGCTTGATCCGGCGCGAGCAGTAGACCTTGCCGGTAAGATGCAGCGGCACGCAGGTGGCCGCGCCGAGACCGTTGCATCGCGTCATTGCGTGCACCCACCAACAGAAACTGGCCGGCGCCACACACCGCTAGGAACTGTTCGAGGAGTGTCGCCGCAGGATGCTCGTCGCCAAGCCCGTGGTGATCAGCCATGAGTAGCAAAGGGCCGTCATGGGCGCTGAGCAGGGTGGCGAGGCCCTTGGTCCCGTTGCGGCACGAAACGGCGACGACACCCGCCGCGTCGGATGTGGCAGGAGTCGGTTCGATGCAGACATTAATGACGGGGATGCCAGCTGCGGATGCCTGTCCAGCAATAATACGGAGTGTGTTCGATACCCCGCTCCGCCTGGGCCCGGCAACGATGATTCCGCCTCCGGGGCCGGTGAGATCGACGGTGACAGGCAGCGCCGCGTCACCGCCCACCGCGAACGAGACGCGGGTGGGTTCCGAAGTGGGCAGGGACGTGACATGTACGACGCCGGGCAGCGGCCGCACCACGACCTTTCCTAATCTGCTCGGTGCCCTAGCGCTCGCTGATTGAATGCCGAAAGTTTCAAGCCCCGCCGCCTCGATGCCACCAGCCTCGGTATTCGCTGGCGCTGCATCGGCCGGGACCGAGCCGACCGGGGCGTCAACGAGTTGGACGCTTAGACCCGACCAGGTACCCCGTCCAGCAATGCCTGCATTGGCGACGTCGCCCAGCTCGATGATTTCCGTGAACGCGGCCGCTACCCGCTGGTGTCGGAGCCGCTCCGGTCCGCTGGCGCTGATCCGGACCGTTCCGGCGCCGCGGGTAATGAGCTCCGTGAGCACGGTGCTCCCAGTTGCATAGTCGGTTCGCTCCAGTTCGGCGAGGACTAAGTCCAGGTGATCGATGAGTATGTGGCGCAGATGGCCGTCGCGCGGCCGCCGAGTCGGATCGGCGAGTAGCGCGAGTGCGCGACCGACGAGCCTGGGCTCACGCAGCGTCAAGTACGTGCTCACGTCGACCCTGTCGGCGAGGTCAGCGAGTCCGCCAGCGCCATCGATCACGATCAGTTCGTGCTTCGCGCGCGCGGCGACGATGGCGATTCGCCGAAGTGCGGTGCTATGTCCACATCCAGGAGGACCCAGAATCAGGCTGGATGCATCCGGCGCCGTCAGTGCGCGACGGCACTGCTGATCTGGCACATCGGCCACGGCCAGGACATCGGCAGCCGCGTCGGCGGGGTCGATGCGGCTCGGCAGCGGCGGCAGCCAGGGCCGGACAGGAGAGGGCATGCCGGTCGAAGCCGACCGCGCGGCATCAATCACGACGCGCATGATCGTGTCGGATCCCCCAGATCCTGCTTGCGGCGATCCCGCCACGGTCGCAGATACCGGGGAGGGGACCGGCACGGAGGATAAAGCGGTCTGAAATTCCGTCGCTCGGCCCTGTACCCGGCAAATTGCGCGCCCGGGCCGGCTTGCCGGCAGCGTCGCGGCATCGGGAATTCCAATGACGTCGAGAGACTCAGCCGGGTCGGTCACTCGCAGGCAGATCCGTGCGCTGATGTTCGCGCGCATCGCCGGCGACACGACGCCGGCGGGGCGCTGCGTCGCTAGCACCAGATGTAGGCCGAGTGACCGGCCGCGCTGCGCGATATCCAAGACGCCGGACAGGAACTCCGGAAGTTCGGCTGCGAGGGTTGCGAATTCGTCGATGACGACAATGAGCCTCGCGGGTCGGGGTGCGCCGTCTGCCTCGAGGTGCTCACGGCGGCGCAACTCGGCGCGCATGCTGGCCAGTGCCCGGGCAGATCCCGCCGGGTCAAGATCGGTGAGCACGCCCACCACATGGGGGAGTTCCGCGATCGCGCCGAAAGCGGATCCACCCTTGTAATCGACGAGCAGGAAGGTGACCGTCTGCGGTGAGGAGTTGATGGCAAGCGACGTGATGAGGGTCTGCAGCAGCTCTGACTTGCCCGAGCCGGTGGTGCCGGCGATGAGCAGATGGGGGCCGTCGGCGTCGAGGTCAATCCCGACCTCCTCGCCGCGCCCGTAGCCGAGGATGGCCCGCGCAGGAGTCGTATCCCACTGTTGTCGTAGGCCTTCTTCGCTGATCGGGCCAGTCAAACTCATGAGATCGACCGCATCGGGGAGTGTCACGGTATTCGGGTCGACCTCGTCGCGAAGCGGCGCTAATGCGCGACAGATTCTGAGGAGTAGTTCGGCGTTTGCACCGGTCACCGTGATCGGCCCGGATACTGAGGCAACGGCGGCTCCGATATCGACGGCTTGGGGAACTATTGCTTGTCGCGAGTCGGCCAGGCACAACACAGTGACCGAATTTGTGCCGTACTGCTCTGAACGGACTCCAATAGTTTCAGTTGCGGTAGTACCGAAAGCCGAGCTTTTGATCCGGGTACCATCGAAAGTCATAGCTTGTCGTGCGGCAGTTCCCAGCGCTGAGACCCCGAGTGCGGACCGCATTGCCGCAGTTCCATCGAGTATGACGACGATCTGTCGAACCGCGATCGGCGACAATACTTGCTCGAGCTGAGCGGCCGGATCAATCTGGGCCACCGAGTGCGGTAGATCGCGGCACCCGGCAAGATCGCCCCTGTCTGAGACAACGATCAACGCCACGTCACTGGGCGAATAGTGGCAGGCCACCTGTGCGATGAGATACCGCGCGGCGCCGCGTCCAACGGTGCCCACAAATCCAACGGTGCCGCCTAGCATCACTGTCACCGGAACATCGGGAACCCAGACGGAATCGCACGGTATTGGCGGCCCAATCCCGGAGGCATCGGATTGGCTACGAAGCGGCCGACTCCCACATCCCACTGAGAGTTGAAGGCCGCGCGCCGGGAACATCGTCCACAGCCTGGCGCTGCTGGCCTCGGCTCGGCGCACTAATTCGGCTGGGCCCGGCCACCTGCGCCACGCGCGGCGACGATCCGCGGCGGCGACTGTTGCTGCGACGCGCTCCCATTCATGGACGGCGTCGCCGTAGTCGTGGCCCTCACGTCGGTGCGAGCGCCGCCCGCGCAGCCGATCCGACACTGCCGACCCGATCATGGTGATTGGTCCGAGCGCGGCGAACGCGAGATACATGGGGTTGTGCAATATGGCGGCCAGGATGCCGCCGACAGCGCCGCCGATCAATGCTGACAGTAGCGGCAGGGACCGATGCAGCGGTGCTTCCGGCGGGGTGGGTCGCTCGGGCAGTCCGGGCGTGATCTCAGCAGAGGGAGCCGGCCGGCCAACGCGCACCACGTGCCCCCGTCCATCCGGGCGGAACGCGCCCGCGGGCTCTGCGGCGAGTTGGATCTGCAACACGCTGTTGCCCACCCGGATCACCGATCCGGTGGTGGCGATTGTAGAAATATCGACGGGTCGACCGTCGACGAAAACGCCGTTCGTCGAGCCGAGATCCGCCACCGATAGGCCCGTCGATACCGGTGTGATCGAGACGTGTCGCGACGACGCGGAAGCATCACTGAGTGGCAAATCCGCCCACTCGCCGCGGCCGACCATGATCACCGCGTTAGTAATCGGAGCGCTGCGTCCTGCATCTGGCCCGGCCACCACCGTCAATACAAGCGGCGGGTGGCCGCGCAGCTGGTTGTCGGGCGCCGTCGAAAGGAGACAGCCGGCCAGAAGCGGTGGCGCGCCAGCGATCCACGAGTCTTCCACCGGCCCGATTCCGCGATACAGGACGGTACCTTGGGCCAGCCCCGCGGCGCGACACACCACATCGCGGACCGCCGACCACGGGAGCGGGCCAGCGAGGCGCACCTCGATCCGCACCGCACCATCGCTGCGGCGCACCGTGAGCGGGAGGGTGAATGCGGGCACGGGTTCAGCGTGCGCGGCGGGCCTAGCCGAGGACAGCGTCATACCTGGTTTGTGGATAAAAAACGGACAGGGGGATAACTGGGCGGCGAATGTGAGGGTTTGTGACGGGGCTTGTCATAGGGTCGGGTCACTGCCGTCGGTGGCATGCCTGTTTCATAGCTCGCGTGACTTGCTGCTACGGCTATTCGTTCGGGCACAGAGAAACGTCAGCGATCCCGCGTGCATCAACACCCGGTATTCCGAGGGGCCCAGTCTGGGTCTACGCGGTCCGGTCGTGCGGCCTGTCAGGCTGTGAGGTTGCGGTATTTGCGGGTGCATAAAAGTCCGAATACGATCCCGATTCCGATGGTCCAGGCCACTGCCTGCCATACGAGCGTGGCGGTTCCCGATCCACCGAGCAGCACTTCGCTCTGTTGCACTGTCGCTGAGTTGCCCAGGATCAGTGAGCGCGCCGCGTTAATGACTACGCTGACCGGCTGATGGGTGGCGAAGCCTTGTAACCAACTAGGCATCGTCTGCACAGGAACGAATGCCGATGACGCAAATGTCAGCGGGAAAATGATGGGGAACGTGGCGGCGTTGACCGCCTCGGGGCTCCGCACAGAAAGGCCGATCAGCGCGTATCCGAGGCTGACCGCCAACGCGAAGAGCAACAGCAGCAGCGCGGCCAGCACCAGGCCGACGGCGCTCGCAGGGCGAAACCCGACCGCGTAACCTGTCAGCAACAAGATGACCAAGCCCAGCGCATTGTTCAGAGTGTCAGCGGCGACACGGCCGCCGAAGACCGCGCTGCGCGCCATTGGTAGCGAGCGCAACCGATTGATGAAGCCCTTCTGCAAATCGTCTGCCAACGCGAACCCCGTTACCCCCGCGCTGAACAGCACGGTTTGCACGGCTATCCCCGGGATCAGGTAATTGACGTAGTTCAGACCCTGCAGTCCGCCGATCGCGCCCCCGAAAATATAGCGGAACAACAACGTGAACATGATGGGCGAAACCAGGTTGAACATGACCTGCTCCGGCTGGCGAAGCAGCCGACGAAGGTTGCGCCCGGCCATGGCCGCGGTGTCCCGAAGGGCCCAGACCACACCGCCACCTTGAGCTGCACTCGACCGGGCGGAGGTACTGTCGGCGGTGTTCGTCACTGGCTGTTTCCGATCTGATCGTTGCCGGTCCCGATGCCGGGCTTCTGGCGGGCATCGGTTGCGTCGGTGGGGCCGACCGGATTGGTGTGGCTGTCTTCGGCCGGACGCCCGGTCAGAGACAGGAAGACATCGTCCAGGCTCGGCTCCCGCAGTTGTAGGCCTCGGGGCGTGATGCTGTGGGCGTCCAACAAACGTACGACCGCTGAGAGCACCATGGTGCCGTTATTGGCCGGCACGTGCACCAGATCGTCGGTGACGCTGACCTTCGCGTCGCCGACATCCCCCAACAGTTCGGCCACCTGTCTTGCCTGCTGGGTATCGTCGAGGCGCACCTCGACCAGCGTGCCGCCCATCTGGGCCTTCAGCTCGGCCGCGGTCCCGTCGGCGATCACGCGGCCATGGTCCATGACGGAAATTCGGTCGGCCAACCGGTCAGCCTCTTCCAGGTACTGCGTTGTCAACAGGACAGTGGTGCCGTCTCGGACAAGGTCTTCGATGACCTTCCACAGGCCGATGCGGCTGCGCGGGTCGAGTCCGGTGGTCGGCTCGTCAAGGAACAGGACTGGAGGATCGGCAACCAGTGCCGCCGCAAGGTCCAGACGCCTGCGCATCCCGCCGGAATAAGTCTTCGCGGCGCGCCGACCAGCGTCGGTGAGCTCAAAGTGTTCGAGCAACTCAGCCGCGCGCGATCTGCACTGTTCCTTGGGCAGATGGTTCAGCCGCCCGACCAGGATGAGGTTCTCGATACCGGTGAGGTTCTCGTCCACAGCGGGGTACTGGCCGGCCAGGCCGATACGGCGTCGCGCCCCCGCGGGGTCACGGATCACATCAATCCCGGCTACTTCGGCATGCCCGGAATCCGGTCGCAGTAGCGTAGTCAGGATGTTCACCACTGTCGTCTTGCCCGCGCCGTTCGGCCCGAGCAGACCCAGGACAGTACCGGGCTGGATTTCCAGCGATACACCGTCCAGCGCTCGCACATCGCGGCCGAAGGACTTCACCAGATCAACGGCGATAACCGCAGCGGAATTCACTTCGCCAACGCTACCCGACACGTAAAAAAAGTGATCCAACCTGGATCGTTCGTATCTATCACGGCACCGTGCGGGACATTGCACCGCGCTAATCACGAGACGCGGCACACAAAGGAATCGATCGACCCCAGACCGGAACGGGATGCGGTGACCGAGCGGCGGTCCGACCAAAGTTCTACGAACACTTATAAGAGGTGATGAACATGCCCCGTACACGCGAACTGAAGTGGACCTTGTTGTCTGGACAGTCTGCGGCAGTCGGCACGTGGCAGATGTCCAGACTACGCGACGGGGGGCGGATTGCCGCCACGCTCATGTGTGGGTGACTTTCCCGATTCGTAGTTGACCGCTTGTCCTGCAGCTTCCGGGCCTCTCGTGCCGGCAGCGCAGCCGTAGTCACCTGAGCGGCAGAATCAAAGGCCTTGTCCGGTAAACATTCGCACTCGCGGTGCCGCACCTCGCATAGCCGGTTGCATTCAACAGCCTTATCAACCACTTACGACTTCACGAGTATTTTGCGTAGCGCGGGAAGCACGCTCTCAATCACGGCAAAACGGATGTTCCAATTGGATGTCGTCGATCCGGCGCATCAAATCAATGTCGCCGCCCAAAGCGGACTGCGGCTCGTAGTACACGGTCGAGCGGGCCACATCCAACAGTTCGCACCGGGTGGTGACGGGCAGATCATGACTACGGTCGACTATGGCCCGTCTCACATCAGGTCGAAACGTGCGAGCCCGCGATCTAAAAAATCGCACTCCATGGTCAGCGCCCCAGTCTTCGCGTGCGGGTCCTTGATCTTCGCCTCGCTATCGGCCGCGCTCAACTCGGGCCCGGCCTCGAAGGTGACTGCGGCGGATTCGAGCAGCAGCCACTTCTAGGCGGTGATCTGGTTTGGATGCACGTCGGAGTGTTGCGTGAGATGCGCCAGCGTCTGGGTTTCCTTCAATGCCGACAAGGCGCCGTGGCCTTGAACTCCAGCAAATGGGCGATCGGTGTCGTGCCGCCGGTAGTGACTCCGCCGCAACTGCTCGTGAGCAGGTTCGTGCGGACTCGGACAAATAACCTTGGTTTACGTCACGGAGCTTCCGGCGGCCGCCACTGCGGTCACGTACGCGATGGTATTACTTGGCGGCGAGCCTGGGCGGTGTCGCGACAATGAATGGGGTTAGTTTCTGCCTGGATGCAAATCCGAGAGCGCACGCAAACATTCGAGAAATCGGGACGCACATCGTGGCGAGTAAAGCTGAATTGGGAGAGGTGTTCCGTCTTGACAGGGCCGCCAAGTGCGGGGACGGCGACACCGCACTGTGACCTACTACAAGCAGGCGCTACACCTGCAACGTGCGACCGGCGATCGCGCCGGCGAAGCTGGCACCCTGAACAACATCGCGACGTGCCACCGGGACGCGCGGCGCCTGCTCGAGGCTATTGCCGGTCTGGAGCAGGTCGTCGCTCTTGACACGGCCGTGCAGCATTCCGACCTCGCCGCCGACACTGCCATGCTCAATCAGGTATGACAGCAACTAGCTGCGCGAAATTGAGGATGAATCGCCGCATCGCAGTAATCGGGAGGTTCGGTCCCTGAGGCCCTGTGACTAGTCAGCGCAGCCTGCTTTGCTCGAAGAATGAACCCGCGACTCGGTTCTGCTACATCGGGTCACTCTAGCGACCCCGGTACGACCTAGGCAGAACGGCCGTACCGGGGTCGCGATTGGGCATCCGAGGAGCTCAAGAACCGCCTCCGCAACCGATGCCTGGTCCGCCTATCGCTGTGATTGGAGCGTGGGTTCTCTCCATCTGTGCCATCGTGCACAGCACAACTGGCAGGGGTCGGATCCAGTCGCAGTCGGCACGGGAGGTAGACCTGCGGCGTCGTGGGGATCAGTTGGTGACCGATTGAGGACGCGATGTTTCGGTAGCTCCACTCGTTGACACTTGTATGGGATCCCGCAGCGTCGCCTCCTCAGGAGGGACGCCTATGACGTTTGAAGAGTTCCTCCGCGTCGAGTTGGATGGGCTCGGCAAGTATGCACGCCTTCTCTGTGGTGATCGGCAGGATGCACACGATCTTGCCGCTGAAACGCTGATCGTGGCGGCGAGACGGTGGAGCACGATCTCGCGGCTCGAGCATCCCACCGCGTACGTCCGTCGCATGATCGCCAATAGACGTATTGATGTGGCGCGAAGACGACGAATATTGAAATGGACAGCAATGCCTGACGATGCGCAGTTGCCCAGCGCTTCAGATGGCACGAGGCCTCTCAGCCAACGATTGTTCTTGGATGACTTATTGCGTCCGCTACCAGCCCGTCAACGGACCGCAATAGTTTTACGCTTCTACCTCGATCTTTCAGACGAAGACATCGCGTGGGAGATGGACGTAGCGGTCGGAACTGTGCGCTCGTTTATCTCCCGTGGACTCGCGGTACTGAGAACCGCGACCACTGCCCAAGATGTGAGGAGTTACCTCCAATGACTTTCGACGGCGATCTCAAGGACTTGATGAAGCGCACGGCCGCTGACAGCCCAGACCCCTGCGCTATGTTGGCAACAATTCAGAAAGCGACAACTCGGCGCCAGCGACGTATGCAACTCGCGATGGTGGTTGGGGTAGCGGCTGCAGTCACGACAATCGTCTTAGGGGCGACGGCCATCCGGCACAGCGCCAGCCCGTCCGAAGTCCCGGTCGCGGCTGCGCCGATAACACCCGGGCCGATCGCTTCTACGGTTGGGCCGGAAAGCGCTCTGACGACGACTGTGAATCCGGCGCTGGTGGGGTCGTCTGCACGCTGTTACGCCACAGCCGACGTTGGCAGATCCGACAACTACTTCTCCATCACGATAGGGGGAGACGGATCCAATCCTGTTGCGGCTGGGCCGTTGGCACTCGAGCTCTGCAGCAAAAGTTGGCGAGGCGGCACACTTTCGACGGATCCGCCGTACAAGATCGACAACCCCGCCGAGAAGGCTAACCTTCCCATTCCGAAACTCGTTGCCTGTATCCTCCCCGCCGACAACAGCGACGAAGGTGTTGAGGAAGTGGCAATCCTTCCGGGTTCCGCCAAGACCTGCGAAAATCTGGGTCTGTCGGCATTCTCTGGCTGATTGCTGCCCCGTCCGCCGATGGAGCGTTCAGGCGCAGGAGAGGGCTGAGCCGCAGTTGCGTGCCGATGAGGCTTGATCATTGAAAGTAGCGAACGAGTCGACCATCGCGTCGACCCCGATAAGGTAGCTCGGGGATCCAGTGGCCCTATTGCCTACTGCTAGTCGGCGGTGTCGGCCAGTCCGCTTCGCGACGTTAAAAGCCGCCGGAACGACTCAAGTCGCCCCTGCGTAGCACCGCCAGCGGCGACGAGATCGTCTAGGGCGCAACCGATTCCCGGAGCATGGTGGGTGCAGCCGGGTGGGCATTCCTCTCTAGCCGGTAGCAGATCGTCAAACGCCGCGAGCACATCGTCGACGCTAATGTGCGCGAGCCCGAACGACCGCACTCCTGGCGTA
>JBDTAR010000087.1:0-18184 GCA_039924545.1 Nakamurella sp.
GTGCTCATCGACTTTCCGGGCCGAGACGTAGACGCTATCGCCGCCGCGGTACAGGCCGAAGGCACCTGCTGGTTAGGCGCCACTACGTGGCATGGACGCCGCTTGTTGCGGGTGTCCGTGTCGAACTACGCCACTACCGAGGCCGATGTGGATAGGTCGGTCTCCGCGATCCTGCGCGTCGCAGCCAGCATCCCGGCAGATAGCTAGATCTCCGGCTGTCCGTTGGTTGGCTGCTCACCGGCGGGCTGCTCACCAAACACGGTATCTAGGATCGGCCCGCGCTCACGGTCAGCGACGATCGCGAGTCGATCGTCGGCATGCAGTGTTGTATCCGCATCGACGAACATCAACTCGTCACCGTGCAGCACCGTCAGGATGATGACCTGACGCGGCAGCCCCAACGTCCGCACTGCCGCACCGTCTGCGGGAGATCCGGCTATTACCAGGCGCTCTACGAACGCGGTGCCGGACCCGGCGCGCGCCAGGCGTCGAGTCGCATCGGCGAGCCCCAGCTGGTAGCCGCTCACAAGGTCCTTCACACCTACAATCCCGAGCACCGTCATAGCTGGGTCTAGTACTGGGACCCACCCGGTTTTGCTCGTCACAACGGCGTCGATAGCCTGGTCGAGCGTCGCGATATCGGACAGCGTCATCGCTGCGGCGTCGGCAAGTTTCCCCACCGTCGTACTCGGGCCATGGTCGGACAGCGCTTGTAACGCAGCGAGACTCACCACCCCTTGATAGCGATTCGCGTCGTCTACGACCGGAGCACCCGGCACCTTGGCCTCCATCAGCCGCGCTGCAGCCTCCGTGGCGGGCATCGTTGATGCCAGCACTACGCGAGGCGTCGACATCGCCGAGCGCACCCCGACCGCGGCAGCCATAGGCAGGCCGAGCGACATGCGGTGCGCCGGTTGCGCGGCGCGGTTTTTAAGTTGCGCCACATAGATCGTCGAGTCCCCCACCACGAGGGTGGCCAAGGCAATGGCCACCATAGCCGGAGCGAGCAGCGAGAGGTTGCCCGTCATCTCGGCGACCATCAGCATCACCGCGAGCGGGGAATGCGCAATGGCACCGAAGCAGGCCATCATGCCCACAATCACGAACGGCGTCGGCGAGGACGGCGTCATATCTGTCACCAATTCGGAAAGGCGCCATACCGCTGCCCCGGTGACCCCGCCGATCACCATGCCCGGCCCAAAAATACCGCCGACCCCGCCGGATGAGATTGTCAGCGTGGTAGCAAGGATTTTCGCGAACGGGAGGAGCAACACCACCCACAGCGGCAGGCCCAGCAATGTCTTGGTCAACATCACCTGCTGCAGGTCGCCGTAGCCGGTCCCGAGCACGCCCGGGATAACAAGACCAATTCCACCGACAACGAAGCCCGCCAACACCGGTTTGGCGAACCAGGGCAGTCGCAGGCCCTTCACCGCGGCCGAAAGCCGCCGAAAAACGGTGATGTACGTGCGCCCGACGAGTCCGCAGACAATACCCAAAGCGGCGAAAAATAGGAGGTCGGCGATGTGCGCGAAGTGATAGCCGCCTAGGTCGCCGAAGATCGGTGCGAAGCCGTAGAACACGCCGAATACCGTGAAGGCGACGATGGAGGCGATGAGGGACGGTACTAGTGCCTCGGTTTCCACGTCGTCGCGATAGGGCAGTTCGGCGCCGAGGATCGCCCCGCCGAGCGGCGCACGGAAGATTGAGCCAATACCCGAGGCGATACCTGCGGACACCGCGATGCGCGCGTCGGCCGGCGAAAGGTTTAGTACGCGGGCGAGGACGGAGCCAAACGTCGCGGAAATCTGCGCGGTCGGGCCCTCTCTGCCGCCGGAACCGCCTGCGCCGATGGTGAGGGCGGCGGCAATCATTTTCACGATAGCGGCACGTCCACGTAGTCGCATCGGGTGGAAGTGCACCGCTTCGAGAGCGGCGTCGGTTCCGTGACCCTCGGCTTCCGGCGCGAAGTACCTGACGATAATTGCGGCGGCGAGCATGCCCGCCGCTGCGATCAGTGGGATAGCCCACGGGGTGGCGAACGGCGACGCGGCATGGATGCCACCTTCACCGGCAGGAGTCGCCTCGGTATACCCGCCGACCAATGCCATCAGCAGGTGCGACGCTGTTTGCAGCATCCACAGGAATAGTGCGGCGCCGAGTCCCGCAACCACACCGATTATTGCGCCAAGGGCCAGCCAGCGCCGCAGGTATGGCGCCGCACGCAAGCCCGCCAGGGTGCGGCTCACGCTATGCCGGATGGTGCGGGTAAACGGATTGGCCAGCATCGTCACGCCGGGGTGCCGCAGGTCGTCGCCGCTCGGTTTATCACCGCCTGATTATCACCCCAGGCACAGGGGCCTGCTCCGATGTGCGCTCCGGCGCTCACTCCGAAACGGCGGCGGCGCGGAGAACGGCGGCGGCGCGGGGAACGGCGGCGGCGCGGGGAACGGCGGCGGCGCACCTGCATCCATCCAGCAGTGGGGCGGCCCGGGCCACGTGACTGCCAGGCCCGGGCCGCACCACTAGCGAACGCGATCAGATCTGAACGTCTTCATCCACGATGCCAGCTGCGCCGGAATCCGTTACCGCATCCGTTACTACAGAAGGTGTCCCGGCTGTCACGGTGATCTTCTGCGGCTGGGTGCTGACAAAGGCGCCCGCGACGCGGACTGCGAGGACCCCGGCGTCATAGGTTGCCGTGAGCGACTCAGCGGTGACGTGCTCAGGCAGCGTGAAAGCGCGACGGAACGTCCCGTAGCGGACCTCCTGCAGAGTGCCGGATCTGGTGTCGCCAGTGCTCTTATCGGCGCGCTCATTGCGGCGTTCTCCAGAGATCACCAGGGTGGTCCGGTCGAGTTCGACAGTGATGTCACGATCGAAGTTGACTCCGGGTGCATCGAGCGAAATCACCGCGTCGTCACCGTCGCGCACGACGTCGGCGGCAGGCGCGAAGGCAGAGCCGTCACCCTCGCCACGGCTGCGGCTGGCTGCGCGCTGATTCGGTGCTGCCGGGAATGCATGCCGGATCATCGTGTCGAAGTCGACGAACGGATCGCGGCGGGTGAGCAGTGTGAGTGCCATGGTGTAACTCCTTGTATTTAATGTCGTGTTACGTCGATCGGGATCGCCGCGGAGGTTACCGGGCCATCACCTTCTATAACTTGAGTCGACCCGACTCAATTCCCACTATGTGATCGCTTTGAGCGAACAAGACACGGCGAACAGTGCGGCACCGACCGGCTAGCACGAGAACAGCGTCATACCTGTTTTTTTCAGTAGTTGTTTCAGTAGTCTCGACAGGTATGACGCAGATCCACGATTTGTCCGCACTGGAGCTGGCTGCTGCTTACCGAGCTGAGGAAATCAGCCCGCTCGAGGCGACCGAGCACTACCTGGAGCGAATCGACGCACACTCGGCCACGCTCGGCGCATTCGTCACAGTCACAGCCGACGCCGCAAGAGCCCAGGCGCGCAAGGCAACCGAGACGATGCGCGCAGCAAGGGATCTGGGCCAGCCGCTGCCCGCACTGTTTGGTGTCCCGACCGCAATCAAGGACTTACACCCGACCGCCGGTGTGCGCACCACCTACGGTTCCGCGGCGCTGGCCGACTACGTGCCAGACGTCTCCGACGAGGTCGTTCTGCGGGTCGAGCGGGCCGGAATGATCTCACTGGGCAAGACGAATACCCCGGAGTTCGGCTCGCCTTGCTACACCGAACCCGATGAGTCGGTCGCCCCGCCAGCCCGCAGCGCGTACGACCTCACTCGTTCAGCAGGCGGCTCGTCCGGTGGAGCGGCTGCGGCGGTCTCCGGCGGACTACTGCCGATCGCCCAGGCGTCCGACGGCGGCGGATCGATCCGAATCCCGGCCAGCGTGTGCGGACTGGTGGGTTTCAAGCCGGGTCGGGGGCGCGTCTCGAAAGCGCCGACCTACGGCGACATCACGGGGCTATCCACCGCCGGACCGATGGCGTCGACCGTCCGCGACTCGGCCGCGTTCCTCGACGCGCTGGCCGGACCATCCGTCGGAGAACCAACGTGGGCGCCGACCCTGCCTTCGGGCGAGACCTACCTGGGTTGGTGCGACCGTACTCCTTCGCGGCTGCGCATCGCCCGCTGGTCGGATGCCGCGCTCTCCCCCGAACCGGTCGACCCAGAAGTACTTGCCGCGTACGAATCTGCGTCGGCGCTGCTGGAGTCGCTCGGCCACGAGATCATCGATGTGCCAGCACCTATCGCGCCCGATGTGTTGCCGACGTTCGAGATTGTGTGGGCAGTCTCGACGGCAATGGCGCCGGTTCCCGCCGAGCTGGAGTCGCGGTTGCGGCCGCTAACGCGCTGGCTGCGGGAGCGCGGGAAGAGATATTCCGCACCGGAGTTCGGCGCGGCAATGGTCGCGCTGTACCAGGTTGCCGCCGCTGCGATCCGATCGCTCGCCGAGTATGACGCTGTCCTCACGCCGACGCTTGCGCACCTGCCGGCCGCGGTCGGCGAGTTGCGCAATGATGCCGATCCGGCAGCGGACTTCGCCGCCCAAGTGCGGTACACGCCGTTCACCGCGCAATGGAACGTGACGGGCATGCCGGCGGTATCGCTGCCGATGGGCTGGTCTGCTCCTCGGGCAGACGGTTCGGTATGGCCGATCGGCGTCATGCTTGCTGGGCGACCTGCGGAAGACCACCTGCTCTACGTGCTGGCTGCGCAGGTTGAAGAGGCGTTGAGCGGCGGCGTGGCATGGCGGCGGCCGCCGATCGTGGCGCAGTTGCGGTAGCGAGGGGCGCGGGAAGCACGGGGCGCGGTGAGCGGCGAGCGGGGCGCGGCGAGCGGCGAGCGGGGCGCGGGGCGCGGCAACCGGGGCGCGGCAACCGGGCAAGTCGGGGTCGCGGCCGAGCCAAGTCTGGCGCGCTGATATTCCGACTCTCGTTATCGCCGCGGAGCGCATTTCAGCAGGTCGCGCCCCGCTCAGGCGAAACGAGCGTGCATCTATCAGCGAGCGACTCCTTGCATGGCCGAAGTGAGAGTCGATTTAGCAGCGCCGAGCCCGAGGCACACGTCCGCAGGATATCGATCGATGGCCCGTCGCACTGTCGCAATGACCCACTCAGGCTCGTCCACGAGCATGCGCCAGGTGAAGTGCAGCACCTGCTTGCCCGCGAGCAGTAAAAGATTCCCGCGCGTGCGATCGTATTCGAACATGTCCTCGCGCAGGTGATCCTTGCCATCGATCTCGACAACCACTGGGCAATGATCCATCGCAATGTCCATGAAGAACTTCTGACCGTCGCACACAATGGGGACATTCGCGTGCCACGCGTTGATCCCGCCGGCGCGCAGCAGCCGGTGCGCGAGTCGCTCGGCGGCGGACCACGGCTCTCCACGCGAGTCGAGCAGCAGAAGGCGCCGATCCTTGTTGCCGCGCCTGCCACCGGATAGTGCCAAGGCCCGCTGCATATCTGCAAGCGTCGTTGTGCGGCTACGAAGCACCCGATCGATCACCTCGCCGCCATATCTTGGCACTAAGTCGATCGCGGTGAGCGCCGGCGACGCGATCTGTGCACCGCCCCGCTGCACGACGAGCTCGGCGGGGATCGACCGCCGAGTAAACGCAAACCCCGCACGGCCCGCTGCGCCCCTTCGGGTTGCAACTTCGACGCTGCGAGGTGTGAGCTCCGGCCAGAACATCAGCGCGGCAGCGGATTCACCCACTATGACGGCGCGCGGATCCCACCACCACACGGCGTCCGCAAGGGCCCGCCAGTCGCTCACACGATCGCGGTGCACATACCCGCCAGGTAGTACAGCAACGAGTTCGCCCGCCCGGAGCGCGCTGTCGAACCGCGTCGCCAATTCCGGGTGAGCCCGGCGTCCAATGACGCCCCCGGAGTAACCCAGAAGTTCACTGATCGCCGGATGCATGGTTCCACTGTCGCGGGCAGCGGGTCGCTCACGCCAGCACGTCGGCGCAAATGTGGATAACTCCACCACGAGGCACGGGAGTAGCGGGGCGCGGCGCGGCGCGGCGGGAGTAGCCGGGCGGGGCGCGGCGCGGCGCGGCGGGGAGTAGTCGGGCGCGGCGGGAGTAGCGGGGCGCGGCGCGGCTGCACTAACCGACACGGCTCTATAGGCCGCCGCGCTGATAGATCGACGCTCGTTATCGCAACTGAAGGCATTTCCGCAGGTAGCGCCCTCATCGGCGGAAACGAGCGTTGATCTATCAGCGAGCCACGCGTGGCAAGGCCACAGCGAGCGGCGGCCTAGCAGCGCCGAGGCAATTACGCTCAGTCCATGAATCCCGCGATCGCTGAGTCGGTCGCTTTTGCGTTACTCCTGGCCGCGCTCGGGTTCGCGGTGCTTCGACCTCGCGGCATGAACGAGGCTGCCGTTGCGGTGCCTGCCGCGATCCTCGTCGTCGCAGTGGGAATCGTCCCGCCCTCGGCCGCGTGGGCCGTGCTGGTGCGCTTCGGACCGACGGTCTTGTTCCTCGCCGGGATACTGCTGTTCGGGTACCTGGCGGCAGACGCGGGAGTGTTCCGCTACCTCGGAGCGCGGGCAGCTCAGGCCAGCCGGGGCCGCCCGATTCGGCTACTGACCGTGGTGGTCGGATTGGCTGCGGCGGTGACGGCAGTGCTCACCTTGGACGCAACAATTGTGCTACTAACACCGGTAATCCTCACCGCGGCAACGGGTCTCGGTGTCGCGCCGCGCCCGCACCTGTATGCGACGGTGCGCCTGGCCAATAGCGCCTCGATACTGCTGCCGATCTCGAACCTAACGAACCTCATCGCATTCAGCTACGCAGGGCTCACCTTCGGTCGGTTCACCGCGTTGATGGCGTTGCCCTGGTTGTTCGTGTGCGCCGCCGAATGGGTTGCACTGCGACTGTACTTTCGACGCAATCTAGCTGTCGGTGCACCATTGTCACCAAAGCGCGAAATCCCTCGGTATGACGCTGTCCTCGCCGAAGCGCTTCCCCGCTATGCGCTGATCGTCTCCGGGCTCACCGTCGCCGGATTTGTCGCGACGTCGATGGCCGGAGTCTCCCCGGCATGGGCCGCGTTCTGCGGCGCGGCAGCAATGGTCGCACGTCAAGCGAGGTTGCACACCGTCCGGCCGCGCGAGCTGCTTCGCGCAGCGAGCTTGGGCTTCTGCGCCTTTGTACTGGCGCTCGCTGTGATTGTCGACGGAGTACTCCGGCATGGGCTCGGCGGAGCGCTCCGGAACGTAATCCCTGCTGATTCCGGCATTCTCGCGATTCTCGGCATTGCATTCCTGGCGGCGGCGATGGCGAATGTGGTCAATAACCTGCCGGCCACACTCGCTCTCGTCCCGCTGCTCGTCGACCGACCTGCGCTCATGCTGGCGATGTTGCTCGGAGTCAATATCGGCCCGAATCTGTCGTACGCGGGATCGCTCGCCACGCTGTTGTGGCGGCGGCTACTACCCGAGCGACATCGCCCACACGCCAAGCAGTTTCATCTGCTGAGCCTGGTAACGGTGCCACCGATCCTGGCCGGGTCTAGCGTCCTGTTGTGGGTAGCCCTGCAGCTTTAGGGGCACACCAGGCGACGGGGTGACGTCACATCAAACTGCACGTCTACTGCAGGCGGCCTGTCTCGTAGGCCCAGATTGCTAGCTCGACTCGGTTCCGGACGGCAAGTTTGGTCATCAGGCTGCCGAGATGAAACTTGACGGTGCTCGTGCTGATGTGCAGCTCTTGGCCGATTTCGAGGTTGGTCTTTCCCCGGGCGACGGTCAGGAGCACTGCTTCCTCGCGTGCGGTGAGCGGGTCGAGGGGTTGGGCCGGCAGTGCTACATCACGCGTGGCGAAGTTGGCGAGGAGTCGGGCGGTGACCCTGGGGTCAATGAGCGCGTCTCCGCTGGCCGCGGAGTAGATCGCTTGGAACAGCTGGTCGGGTGAGGCGCCCTTGAGGAGGAATCCTCGAGCGCCGGCCTTGAGTGCGCCATAGACGTTCTCATCGGTGTCGAAAGTCGTGATCACCACGACGGCTACGGGGTCTTGGACATCGGGTCCTGCCAAGAGTCGTGTGGCGTCGATTCCGTCGAGGTTCGGCATGCGGATGTCGAGCAGACAGACGTCTGGGCGCGTCTGCCGAGCTAGTGCGACGGCCTCGCGGCCGTCGACTGCCTGGCCGACGACGGTGATATCGGGTCGACTACCCAGGATCGTGGCCAGCCCGGCACGGACGATGCTTTGGTCATCTGCGATGAGTACGCGAACCATCATGTCCCCTGTCCTGAGCGCGGGAGCGAGGCGCGTACCAGCCAGCCTCGATCTTGCCCGGGCCCCGCCGTCAGTGTTCCATCGAGCAGTGAAATCCGTTCGGCCATGCCCACAAGCCCATAGCCGGGCGACCTGGGCCTGGCGGTGCGTACCCCGTCGTCGCTCACCGTCAGCTGTACGTCATGAGCGTTTCCGATCATTGTGATCGTGACCCGAGTGGCGAGCCGTGCATGGCGTCGCGCGTTGGTGACGGCTTCTTGAGCTACCCGATAGAGAGCCATCTCCACGCCTGACGGGAGATCGATCAGGTCACCCTTCATTTCGACGTCGACTCGCAACGGGTCGCTGCCCGCCACGGCAAGTCGCTCGATGTCGGCTAGACGTTTCCCTGGCGAGTAGAGGCCCCGGTGATCACGGCCGCGTAGCGCACCGACCATCGCGCGCATCTCGGCCAGAGCCGTGACAGCTTCGTGCTCAATGATCTCAAGGGATTCGACAGCCCCGCGACCCGAAGTGACTCGGGCGAGGACTTGACCGGCCTGGGCTTGGGTCGCGATGGCCGAGACATGGTGCGCAACCACGTCGTGCAAATCCCTGGCCAGGTACTCGCGCTCTTGGAGCCGGACCTGCGCAACGAGTTGGTCGCGGGCCATCGTTCGGTACCGGATCGCCACCCCCAGCGCCGCCGCGAACAGTAATACGCCTACCCCGCCGATCACGTCGTCCTTGCCACTGAAGTCCGTGATGGCGCTGACGCCGAATTCGACGACGATGATGCCGCTCCCGAGCACAACGTCACGCCCGGCCGCCCACCGAAATAGCGAATACACCAGTGCGAGAACGACCACACCGCTGTAGAGCACCACTGGCTCGGCATCGACGAAGAATGCCACCACATCCACGGCTAGGAATGCACCGAAGGCAAGGCCCACGGCAGCCAGACAGCGGGCTCGCCGCACGAGAACAGCCACCGCCAATACCAAACCCAGGCCCATGACAGCTACTGCCCGCCAACCCGGATCGGATCGCCCGAATGCCTCGGCAACCACCGCCACTAAAACGACGACGGCAAGGACACGGTCGAAGCGACTGACACCGGCCGACGGTCTCGTCACGGCAGGCTCGGCCCACATTGACCTGACGGCGCTCCACATGATCATCAGCCTATGGGCCCGCGGCATCCAATAGAACAGCCAAAAGTCGACCGCAAACCTGACCGATCGGCCAGGTCAATACCGGCCTTCAGACCGGTGCGCCTTCGGGCTGATTGCGCGAACCTCAACACATCAACTATCCCCAGCGAAAGCGAATCCTGATGAGAAACCCCCAAAAAGCTGACCTGCAGGACGCAAAGGTGCCCGCGAAGGTGGTGCTCAGCGGACTGTGGGTCAGCATGCTCTTCGTATTCGCCTACGTCGACATCTTCGGATTCTTCCGCGCCGACGTCATCAACGGTGTGCTCACCGGCGACGTCGCCGGCACAAGCATCGTGATCGACCAGACCTTTCTGACCCTCGCTACTGCCTACATTCTCGCGCCCAGCCTCATGATCGTCGCCTCGCTCCTTCTCCACGCAAAGGTGAATCGAGTCATCAACATCATCGTCAGCCTGATCTATCTCGTGTCCATTGTCGTGACGGTTCTCGGCGAGAGCTGGACCTACTACGTCCTCGGCAGCATCGTCGAGATCCTCCTGCTCCTCGCGATCATGAACAGCGCCTGGAACTGGGAAAAACGCGCCGATACGTCACTCCCCCAGCCCGCAACGTTGCCCTCGACAAAATCATCGGCAGATCGGCCTGTCACCCCCTCGATATGACATCCGCCCTGAGCGTTGCTTATGGACTTGACGGCGGTGCGATCTACCACTAACGTACAACCTTATGGTTGTACATTTAAGTCTCAGCGACGGCGAAGTGGACCGGATATTCCGGGCCCTTGCCGACACGACACGACGCGACATACTGCGCCGTTCGCTGGACAACCAGGCGTCGGTATCGCAACTGGCCGCGGCGTACGCCATGTCCTTCGCCGCAGTACAAAAACACGTGGCGATCCTGGAAGGCGCCGGGCTGGTGACGAAGAAGCAGCGGGGCCGCGAACGTGTCGTCAGCGGGAATCCCGAGGCTGTGGCACGGGCCGGCGCTCTCCTTGAAAGTTACGAACAGATCTGGCGCGACCGCGTCACGCAACTCGACGCCCTCCTCACCGAAGACTGAAGGGAACTACCCATGCCCGTCACCTCCGTTACCAAAGACCCTGCGGCGTTGACCATGACCGTCATCGCCGACTTCCCTGCGCCGGTACAGCGCCTATGGGATGCCTACATCGATCCGCGCCAGTTGGAACGTTTCTGGGGTCCGCCGATGTGCCCGGCGCAGTTCACCCGCCATGACGCTGCCGTCGGCGGGCTATCTGCGTATGCCATGAGCCTGCCCGGCGGTGATGTCTCCCGCGGATATTGGGAGTGGCTCTCGGTGCAACCGCTGGCCTCGTTCGAGGTGCGAGACGGATTCGCCCTCCCAGACGGATCCCCTAACGGCGAGATGCCTTCTATGCGAATGATTTTCATCTTCGAGGCGACGGACACCGGCTCACGTGTCACCACCACGACGTACTTCAACTCTGCCGACGAGCTCGCCAGCTTGCTCGACATGGGCATGGAGGAAGGCATGCGTCAGGCCATGGGCCAGATGGATCAGGTACTGGCAGACCTGCGCTCGTTCGCCGCCGACTTGCCCACTCAGGCCCAGATTCTCAGTGATATCCAGGTGCGGATCAGCCGGGTTATTCAAGGCCCGGCCGACGCGATTTGGCGTGCTTACCACGAAAAGGCCTTGCTGCAGAAGTGGCTGCTCGGCCCGGATGGCTGGTCTATCGCGTCCTTCACGGTAGCGACCGCGGTGGGCGAGCCTTACCAGTACGAATGGGAAAACGGCGACGAACGCTTGGGCATCGAGGGCGAACTGCTCGAATCGCTGCGCCCGTTTCGCGCGGTCACTACCGAGCGAATGATCGGCATGGTCGGCATGTCCGGCGAGGGCACCACCAACGAACTGACCCTCACCCCCGTCGAAGGCGGCACCCTGCTGTCGATCCTGATTACCTATCCGACCGTCGAGTTGCGCGACATCGTCCTCGCCACTGGAATGACGGACGGCATGGAAACCAGCTACCGACGGCTCGAAACCGAGGTCCTCGCGCACTCCTGAGGCGCCCAAGTGCGACCAGCCGCACGCGCGCCGGACGCCCCGACGACAAGCACACCAAGGCACGCAGTTCGAGCCAGACAAATCTGGAAAATAGAGGAGCCACCAATGCGCACACTGATCATGACGGCCTTCATCTCACTCGACGGTGTCGTTGAAGCACCTGGCGGGGAGCCGGGCTACCGAAATTCGGGATGGACCGTCAAAGACATTGAGTTCGTCGACGCAGCATACGAGATCAAAGGTAGCGAGCAAGAGCAGGCCACTGCGATGCTGATGGGCCGCGTCAGCTATCAGGCCTTTTCACCGGTGTGGCCGACCATGACGGCCGATTTTGCCCGCTACAACGCGATGCCGAAGTACGTGGTCTCGACCACGCTGCACGACAAGGATCTCGTGTCCGACTGGGGTGAAACCAGGATTCTGCGCTCCGTGGGCGACGTGGCTGCGCTCAAGGAGACCGAGGGCGGGCCGATCATCGTCCACGGCAGCGCCACCCTCGCCCGCCACTTGTCCGACGCGCACCTGATCGACCGCTACCACCTGCTGGTCTTCCCGGTCTTGCTCGGCGCGGGCAAGCGGCTGTTCAGCGACACCGACAAAGACAAGCAGAGCCTCACTCTTGTTGAGAGCAAGTCCTACCACAACGGAATCCAAAAGCTGGTCTACGACACCAACGGGTAGCCAGCCGTCCAGTCAAGTCCGGATTCGCAGGCTGAAGTGATCCGAGTATGACGTCCCCTGGATCCGTCAGCCGGGCGTCTCACCTTCCGCTTGGCTAGAGTGCGCGTATGACCAGCACAGAGCGCCAAGGCGTTGCTCGGGTTGCCACCGTTGCGGATACCGACGCAATAGTCTCGGCATTGGCAACGGCCTTCTTCCATGACCCGATATGGGGTCCGGTATTCCCCGACGAACAGCAGCGCGCCGCGCAAGAAGCAGCACTGTGGCGTATCTATGTCACGTCCGCATTGCGCTACCACTGGACACTGGTCACCCCCAATGTCGAAGCTGCCGCCGTGTGGATTCCGCCGGGCGGCATCGAGCTCACTCGTGAGGAGGAGGAAGGTCGAGAAAATCTGCTCACCCAGATAGGGGGTGTGGAATCAGCTGCGTCGATCCTGGCGCTTTACCACCAGCTCGAGGAGGCCGTCCCTGCCGAGCCGTGCTTTTACCTCACGCTGCTCGGTGTGCATGACGACCATCGGGGCCACGGGTGGGGGATGTGCCTTCTCGCCGAGAGTCTCGCTCGGATCGACGCTCTCGGCGCTCCGGCGTACCTGGAATCATCCAACCCGGCTAACAATCCCCGCTATCACAGCGCCGGTTTCGTTTCGCGCGATCAGATCACCACCGCCACCGGTCACATATTCACCACCATGTGGCGACCAGCTCGCTGACCGCCGGTTCCCCGTTGCCCGGTTCCCCCTCGCGAGTGCGAGCGCCGCGCGCATTCTGCACGGCTGCTGAGCCTCAGTGTGACGGGATGTCCCGCGCCTGGAAGCTTCGCAACGCGAGGGCGGCCAAGGCCAGCGCCGTCACTAATGCACCGACCAAGGCGGTTCCACTGACCGGTTCCAGCGGAACCCGGCCGACCCAGCTCATAGGCGAGATGTCCTTCACCCAGTCTGGGAGTTGAAGAGTGTCGCCCAGAACGGCGACCACTACTACGAATACGAACGGTATCCAGGCGAGCCACAACAGGCCTGGTTTGAGACCGTAGAGCACAGCGGCTATTCCCAGCAGCAGAGCGACTGCAGGGAGGTACGCAAGCGTCGCCATAGTCAGGCGCCAGACCTGCGAAGAGTCTCCGGTAGTGATCGCGTTACTGATCCCCAGGCCAAGGCCACCGGACAGTGCGACGAGGACCACGCCACCAACGAGTGTCACCGCATGCCCGGCGAGCCACCGTGGCCGGCTCAACGCACCGGCAAGCACTGGCTCAAGGCGATTGCCTCGTTCTTCGTCAGATGCCTTGCCGACCCCGGAGACCACGAACCCCATGCAGAGCAACGCGATAAGGATGACCACGAATGAAACGAATGCGTTGGCGGCGGCGTCCCCACCCCCGAGGATGCCCTGTAGCGCCTTGTTGTCCTTGGTAAGCGTGTTGAAGCCGTCGCCAACGGACCCGAACCCTGCGCCGACAAGCGCAGCGATGACGCTCCAGCCGGTGATGGAGTTTCGGTGTCGACGAGCGGCGAAACCGAAGCTATTGAGCAGGCCGCGGCTTGCAGTCGAGCGACCTCGGCGCCGCGCGAACATGCCTTCCCCGAGATCGCGTCGCTCGGCCAGGCGCAGAGCGACGAAGGAGGCCGCGATCGCCGCAGTGACCAGCAGTAGCAGCGGCCACCAGCGGGCGCTGCCGAAGCCGCGCGTCTGCTCGGCCCAGCCCAGGGGCGAGATCCACACCAGGGCATTGTCCCGCACATCACCGATACCGCGAATGGCGAAAACAACCACAAGGGCTGCAAGCCCGAGCGCAGATACTGCGCGCGAGGACGCGACGAGCTGGGCACAGAGGGCTCCTATTGCGGCGAACACAATCCCGAGGAGTCCGAATGCCAACGGATAGAGCACCATCCCTGGCCAACTCACACCCAGCGCGGCGAGCGCCATCGCCATACCGGAAGCCATCACGAGGAAGGCGGCCGAGATCAGCAGAAGTGCCGATTTGAGGGCGGATGTGCGCCCGATGACGCCTGCGCGCAGTAGCTCCATCCGCCCGGACTCCTCCTCAAGCCTCGTCATTCGCGTCATGAGGATGATCCCCATCAGTGGTATCGCGATTGCCCCGATGAAACCGAACTCGTAGGCGATCGGGCCGCCGATGTTGTCCAGCCCGAACGGCCGACCGTTGATCGCATAGAGCGATGAACTCGCCGTGGTGGCAGCTGCGTAGGTCTTCAGCTCGGCCGGGGTTCCGAAGAGACTGTTGACTGAAGCCGCGGTGGCAGTGAACACCGCGACTATGCCCAGCGTCCACGCAATGAGCTGGCGTCGGCTGCTACGCCACGAGATGGCCAGCATCTCGCCGCCTGTCACTTGCGAGAATGTCGTCATACTTGAACTCCGGCCTGCGCAGTGGACTCGTTCGACTGGTCGTCGTAGGCGCCGCGAAAGAGGTCCTCCAGGCCGGGCGGAGTCGCCGTGAGGGTGTGCAGGCCAGCAGCGTGCAGTGCTCCGATAGCGCCGTCGAGATGCTCGACGTCGACAGCGAATCTCGTATCGAACAGCGGGCCGGTGCGCTCTGTCATAAACCCGACGACACCCGTGGCGTCGCGAATCGCCATGGGCTCCGACCTGGTGACAGCGTGCACGCGAGTGCGGGTATGTCGCCGGAGTTCAGCAAGCGTGCCGGTCATGGCGGTGCGTCCTTGCCGGATGATGCTGACCCGGTCGGCGAGCGACTCCACCTCGGCGAGAATGTGACTCGACAGCAGGACTGTGCATCCTTCAGCCCGGCGCTCGCGAATGATGTCCTGGAACGTCTGCTCCATGAGCGGGTCGAGCCCGGAGGTCGGCTCGTCCAAAATCAGCAGTTCAACTTCGGCTGCGAGCGCCGCGATGAGCGCGACCTTCTGCCGGTTGCCCTTGGAGTAGCCCTGTACTTTTCGAGACGGGTCAAGATCGAAGCGTTCAATCAACTCGGCACGTCGTTCCGGACGGAGGCCACCGCGTGAGGCCGCGAGGATGTCGAGGCATTCGCCCCCGGTGAGCCCGGGCCACAGTGACACGTCGCCGGGCACGTACGCGAGGCGGCGATGCAACTCGACCGCGTCGCGCCATGGGTCACCACCGAACAGCTCGGTGTGGCCTCCACTCGCGCGGACGAGCCCGAGCAGGATGCGAATAGTCGTCGACTTCCCCGCGCCATTGGGACCCAGGAAGCCATGCACCTCACCGGGGCCAACCGTGAGATCCAGCCCGTCAAGAGCTACGAAATCGCCAAAGTGCTTACGCAGGCCCTCGATCCGAATGATGGGGCCCGTCGGCAGTTGGTTGGTCGTCATCAGAATTTCCTTCTCATGCATCTCAGCCTCGTGGATGGTCAGTGTGTATGTCTAGTCCACACCCTACATGCACACTCGCGGTCGGTACGATTGGCAGATGCCTCTCCCCCGGTTCACCCGCTTGCCCGCCGACGAACAGCAACGCATCGTCGACGCCGCGCGCGCGGTTTTCGCTGCCGACGGCGTCGACCAGGCGACCTACGCCGAGGTCATCCGGAGCGCGGGAATCTCGAAATCCTCGGCCTACAACTACTTCGACGGACGCGACGACGTGCTTGGCATCGTTCTCGACGAGGTCGCAGACCGGCTGCGAGCCGTTCTCGGCAAATGGGAACCTGCGACGACTCCGGAGGCATTCTGGGATGCGCTCGCTAACGCGACGACACGCCTGGAGAGTCACGCCGCGAGCCATCCCGACGACCTCGCCCTCATCGATCCGGCGTTTCTGGTCCGAATGCAAGGCGGATTCACTGGATGGATTGGCGACGTCATTGACAACGGCATCGAGATTGGGCTGATCACAGTGGCCTGCGAACGCGACCTGCTCGTCTGGGCTACTGCGGCGCTGCTGCGCGCCGGTGACGCATGGATGGCCGCGAAGATGAAGGCCGGAACGGCGGAAGATTACGAGCAACAATGGCGGCTCATCCGCGGGCTGTGGGGTGCCCCAACGCGGCCAAGCTCAGCAGCAGCCCAGTGAGGGGTTGCGGAACACGTCGCGCTAGTTGGCGCCACTGCACATCTGCACCAGTCGACACTGGGGAGCTAAAGCAGGCATGCTTGGCCGATGCCTCATCGACCTAACGGGTTCGCCTACCAACTGGTCGGCGACGACGTGGTCATCGACCACCATGGGCGCCGGGCGACCACCCTCCGGGGCACTGCTGCTGACAAGTTCATGGCCGACGTCCGGGACGGGGACCCCCAAGAATTGATGGCGCGTGTGACCGGCAACTACCGGCACGGGAATGAGCGCACTGCCAAGAACCACCCCCGTCACCAGGGGAAGTGAGCGTGGTCCATGTCGCCAGAGAGTGAGCCCGCGCTATGTCACTCCACTCGGCTGAGGAACTCACATGAGCGCTGTAGTACCAGCGCGGTAGCATCGGCGTCGTAAGACGGCAGCGAGCTATCTGTAAATAGATGTTGGTCGCCCGGGTAGACAAACAGCTCCGCAAGGTCAGAGCCGACAATCGCAACTAGCTCGCGAGCAGCGTCGATATCCCCTTCTAGCGCGAAGAACGGGTCGTTGTCCATCCCGTGAATTTGAACCGGGACGCCATCGGGCCACGGCCCGAAAGCCCAGTCGCCAGTGAGCGGTAGGCACGCCTCGTAGAGCAGTGCGCCTTGCGCACCCGGTCGCGTCTGCGCGAGCTCTTGAGCGGCGCCGGCTCCCCAGGAAAATCCCGCGTACACCATGTCGCTGGGCACCTCGGCCACGATACTTTTGACCCTCTCGCGGAGCAGGTCGTCGCCAATGCTTCGCACTAGAGCAATTCCGTCTTCCACCGAAGCCGGTCGCTCACCATCGAATAAGTCCGGCGCACGCACGGTGTTCCCGGCAGCGCGCAGCTCCTCTGCAAATGCGCGCACCCCGTCGGTAAGACCCTGCACGTGATGTAACAGCAATACCTGCGCCATAGTGAACCTACTTCCAGGGAACGAGTGCCGCCAAAGGACCCAAGACTGCTACAGAAAGCCTATTGCTACGGTTGTCGATCGTGACCGGAGACTCTCCGGATGGGTGCGTCGAGCACCGGCGGGCCCGGCACTCCGATCAGACTCAACGCGCCGCGCGGCACACTGGAGAAATGAGTGTGATCGAACGGGTGCGTTCTCGAGCTGGACACAAGGTCATTGAGCTGATCGCCGGACCGGATGCCGCGCAGCGGCGGCAGCAGATCTTCGACACGCCGGGTCCTCGGTGGTTCGCCCAGGACGCACCGATCTGCCGGGTTCACGGCGACGTGGCGATGTACGTCGGAGGAATCCGGGCATTGCTGCTGCAGTCGCTTCATCCGGTCGCCATGACGGCAGTCGCGGAGCACTCCAGCTATCGCACCGCGTTGTGGGGCCGGGTAGCAAGCACCAGCAGGTTCATCTCTGTCACGACCTTCGGAACCTGCGACGACGCAGAGCGCGCGGTGGCGCGGGTCTGCAAAGTGCACAGTCATATCCGCGGACAGATGCCCGACGGAACTCCGTATCGAGCCGACGACCCGCACCTATTGCAGTGGGTGCACGCCGCCGAGATTGATAGCTTCCTGACCTCATATCAGCGGTTCGGCCGCGGCCGGTTGTCCAGAGCCGAAGCAGACGAGTACGTGGCCCAGGCAGGGACGGTGGCGCTGCGGCTGGGGGCCGAACGTGTGCCCGCCACCGTCAGCGAACTCCGCGAGACGATCGCCAGGTTCCGCCCGGAGTTAGCGGGCTCACCCGAAGCACGGGAAGCCGTCCGGCTTCTACTGACTGCGCCGCTGTCGTGGACCGCGCGGGTGCCGTACGGGACGTTGTGTGCGGTCGCCATTGCCTCGCTACCGCTGTGGGCGCGCCGGATGCTCGGCGCACCGCGGCTACCAGTGGTCGACGACATCGCAATCCCGTTAGCCGGTTACGGAACCGGCATGGCGATGGTGTCGGCTTTGCGCTGGATTCTCACCGATCCGCGGGACTGAGTCGGCCGTGTGCACAGTCGGAAAACGAGTCGGTGCCGTTG
>JBDTAR010000088.1:0-2944 GCA_039924545.1 Nakamurella sp.
TCGAATGACGGCTTCGGAAACAAACTGAGGAAAAACATGCGCGTCTACGAGAGGGTCGCCGAAGTCTTGTGGCACTTCGGCGTCCGACAGATTTTTGGCGTTGCCGGTAGCGGGAACTACCGCGTGACTCGGGAACTGATGGAACTTGGTGCTAAATACGTCGGTGCCCGGCACGAGGGCGGCGCCGTTTCGATGGCGGACGCATTCTCGCGGATGGGGGATTCGCTGCCAATGGTTTCGGTGCATCAAGGTGGCGGCTTGACGAATCTTGTCACCGGGTTGACGGAGGCGGTGAAGAGCCACACGCCGCTTCTCGTCATGGCCGGTGAGGCGCCACTAGCGGACCGCCGATCGAACTTTCGTATCGATCAGCCGGGCTTGGTCGAGGCTGTCGGTGCCGTGAGCGTACGGATCAGCCAGAACACTCCGGCTAACGATGTCCGGGAAGCGATCCGCATCGCGACCAGGCTGAAAATACCGGTGGTCATCAACTTCCCCACCGATGTTCAGGTGATGGAGACGTCCGACACCGGTGCCATCCCCACATTGCAGCCGCCGCCATTGGTTCAACCCGATGCAGAAAGTGTCCGCCAGATTGCAGAACTACTGCTTGATGCACAGGCTCCGCTTATCGTCGGCGGAAGAGGAGCGCGCGGTTACGGTCAGGAACTGCGCGTACTTGCCGAACGGACCGGCGCGCTGACCGCTACCTCCGCCGTGGCCCGCGGACTGTTCCATGACGATCCGTTCAGCCTGGACGTCATGGGCGACCTGGCCGCACCTATCACGATGGAGCTTGTGCTTCGCTCCGACCTGATCGTGGCGTTCGGCTGCAGCCTCGGCCAATGGACCACCAGCAACGGCAGTCTTATTCCGCAAGATGCCAAGCTGGTCCAGATCGATACGAACCCGCTGGCCCTGGGTTTCCAACGGCCCGTTGACATCGGAGTCGTCGGCGACGCCGCTATCACCGCGCAGGCCATCATGGAACACATTCCAGAGATGGAAGAGCTAGCAACGAAGCGCAGGACCCCGGCGACCCGCAAGCGGATTTCGGAGCAGCTTCGGTGGCAGCTCATCGAATATCGCGACACCAGTACGGCGGATCGCATCGATCCGCGCACAGCCACGATTGCCCTAGACGAAATCCTTGACGACGACAGGAACATTGCCATCGATTCCGGCAACTTCCTCGGGTATCCGAGCATGTTCCTGACGGTGAAAGACGAGCGCTCGTTGTGCTTCAGCCAGGCGTTTCAGTGTGTCGGCCTAGGGCTTGCGGCGGCAATCGGCTATGCCTTTGCGCAACCAGACCGCCTCACGATATGTGGCACCGGTGATGGCGGATTGCTCATGGCCAGTACGGAACTGGAAACCATAGCGCGGTTGAAACTGCCCATGGTGATCATCGTCTACAACGACTCCGCCTACGGCGCCGAGGTCCATCACTTCGGGCGCACGCCAGAGGATTTGGGGTTCGTCTCGTTCCCCGATGTAGATTTCGCCGCGATTGCTAGAGGGCACGGGCTCACCGGAGTCACGGTGCGGAACGTCGACGACTTCGCCGGTGTGCGTGAGTGGATCAGCGGGCCGCGAGACGCGGCACTGATGATCGATATGAAGGTAACCGATCGGGAACCCTCGTGGTGGCTCGCGGATGCGTTCAAGGCGGAATCCCACTAGCGCGAATCGCCGGACCTAACCGGATGTGGACGCGCGCGGGGATGCTCGATGTGGCCAGTTTCAGGAAGGGACGTAGTAATGCAAACTCTGGGTGGACGTACAGCTATTGTCACCGGTGGCTCCACGCTGCTGGCACATGGTGTCGTGGCAGCGTTGGCGAACGCGGGGGCAAACGTTGTCATTGCCGACATTGACGAAGCGGGTGGTACAGCAGCGACTGCGCTCGGGGACACTATCGTCTTTGTGCAGACCGATATCACCGATAACACCGCCATTGAGCGGATGGTCAGCGACACGGCGGCGCGATTCGGCGGCGTCGACATCGTGGTGAACCTCGCTGCCACCTACCTCGATGAAGGCTTCGCCAGCTCCCGCGAAGATTGGCTGACCGCGCTCAACGTGAATGTCGTGAGCATGGTTGAAGTAGTGCGTGCCGCCCATCCGCTTTTGAAGGTCAGCGGACACGGCGCCATCGTCAACTTCACCTCGATCTCCAGCAAGGTGGCGCAAACCGGCCGTTGGCTCTACCCCGCCAGCAAGGCTGCAATCGTGCAGCTCACCCGATCTATGGCCATGGACTTCGCGGCGGACCGCATCCGAGTCAACTCGGTGAGCCCCGGCTGGACATGGTCGAAGATTATGGACCAACTCTCCGACGGCAACCGTGCCAAAACGGACTCGGTCGCTGCCGCTTTTCATCTAACCGGCCGGGCCGGCGACGGCGTGGAGGTGGGCAACGTCGTCGCTTTCCTGGCGTCGGATGCGGCATCGGTGGTGACCGGCGCCGATTGGGCCGCTGACGGCGGCTACTCCGCGATGGGTCCCGAACAGGCAGTACCCGCTATCCCGAAGCTTGCCGAGTAGGAGACACGACCATAATGAAGATCGCGATCATCGGCGCTGGATTCGCCGGACTATCCGCTGCGAAAGTGCTCTCAGAGCTAAGCCACACAGTGACCGTCCTCGAAAAGGCCGCAGACGTCGGCGGGGTGTGGAGCGCAACTCGTCGCTACCCGGGTCTGCGCACCCAAAACGACAAAGGCACCTATAGTCTGTCGGACCTGAAGATGCCGCGAAAGTATCCACAGTGGTTGCAGGGCAGCCAGGTTCAGCAATACCTGGCCAACTACGCCGAGATGTTCAACCTGACCCCGATGCTCCGGCTCAATACCGAGGTCACCGAGGCCGCGCCAGACCCGGCTGGCGGGTGGAACGTGACCACCGCAGCCGGCACCGAGCACTACGAGCACCTCGTCATTGC